>JAIRTL010000071.1 GCA_031254915.1 Planctomycetota bacterium | reverse complement strand
ATCGCGGCCAATGTCACGAACGGGTTGGGCTTAAACGCGGTCAACAATATGTTCACTGATCTTAAGAAGGCGGGTGGTAACGCGAATAACTCCGGCGCGGTCGATATCACCGGCGTGCTGGAGGCCGACCTCATTCAAAGCAATCTGGCCGTAGGGTCCGAAGTCACCCTCGTCGATCAGCAGGGACAGGACGGCTCGGCGATGAACCACGCCATCAATGTCGGCGGCGCAAACCTCAACCTCAGCCAAGGCGGCGTCTTCAACCAGACTGTCGCGGCGAGCGCGATCACGATCGGCGGCATCTCGAGGTTCATGGAGAACGTCACGGGCGCCGTCACGACGAACGCGGCGACCGTCTTCGAGAAGAATGTCGGTGGCAACGCCACCGTCAACGCGGACACCGTGTTCAAAGGACAGGTGACGGGCGGGGGCGGAGTCACCGTCAACGCCGGCAGGCGGGCGACCTTTACGCAAACCGCCAACTTCACTACAGTCGCCAATTCCGGCACTGTCGACCTGTCGCCGTACAATACGAACATCGCGACGCAGTTCGCCGACGTGAACAACGCTGGCGCGAACAGCATCGTCAACGTCATCGCCGATGCCGGCAACGCCAGTATTTCCAGCGCGTTGACGAACAGCACCCCCGGCGTCTTCAACTTCGGCAGCAAAGGGGCGAGCGTTCTCACTATCGAAAAGCCAGTCAACATCTTTCCATCAGGCAACTTCCACGTCTCGGAGGGCATCGTCAACCTGAAAACGACGGAAGGGTCCAATGCCCCCGCCATCAAGGCGGACACCTTCACGATTGACAGAGGCGCGGAACTCCGCTACGCCAACACCGGCCCCGACCGCAGCGAAGAGATCCACGCCGATTCGCACCTCTCTCATGGCGCGATCAACGTCGGCGCCGGCAACACCCTCGTCTTCAAGGACCTGACGGGCGTGACAACCAACAAGCTCACCCTCGCCGACGGTTCCGTCGTCACGCTGCAGAGCGACGCAAACGGCGACAAGGGCTTGATCAAAGCCTCCGAGGTCAGGAGCCTGAGCGGCATCAGTGTGGGAACCGTAACGCTCAAGCTCGAAGGCCCGGCGTCGAACTGGCTCGGCATGGGCATGAAGGATCTCTTCGGGACGGTCGCCGAAACGGACGTCGAGGCCGCCATGTTCGAACTCGGCCGCTTCGTCTACGGGAGCAACGGGATTACGCGGCAGGCGATCGCGCGCGCCTTCCCGTCGCTCACGACCAACCGCAACATGATCGCGGCCGCGAGCTATCTGGACGGCGTCCAGGCACACTGGGACGCGACCGGAGTCACCGCGAACTCGCTCGACCGGTTCTTCGACCAGATCGAGACATACATCAACAACGGCCAGTACGGCGCCGCGCGCTCCGCGTTCGGGGCGCTCGCCGGCGAGCACCTCATGTATTCCGGCATGGGCATGCAGACCGTGAACGGCCAGTTCTGGAACGCGATCGACATGCGCCGCGACGCCGCCATCGACCTCAACCTCGCCATCGCCCCGGTCGCCCGCCGCAACGGCGCCGGTTCCTCCTCGGCGTACGGCGACCTCGTGCCCCCGAACTGCTACCCGGTCCGTCGCGGCCGCACCGTCCGCGACCGGAACGGCGGCTACAGCTTCGCGGGCGGCAACAGCGCCATCTGGGCCGACTACATCGGCGCCTGGGCGAAGCGCAACGGCGACAGCCGCATCGACGGCTACAAGGTCACCTCCAACGGCGTCGCCCTCGGATACGAGTACAGGCTCGGCCAGTTCACCTTCGGCGCCGCCCTGGGCTACGCCAGGGCGCACACCAAGGTCAGCGACTACAGCCTGAACACGAAGACCGATTCATTCAACATGGCCCTGTACGCCGACTACAACCACGCGGGCGGCTTCTTCGCCCGCGCCGGGCTCGGCCTCTCCTACGGCTGGAACGACTACGAGGCCCACGGCCCGTCCTTCAACCGCTCGGGCAAGTACGACAACGCGGTCTGGAACATCCGCGCCGACATCGGTTACGCGATCCGCACCAGCGCCGTGAACATCATCCCGACGTTCGGCGTCCACTTCGCGACGCGGCACCAGGACGGCTGGACCGACAAGGACAAGAGCGCTTTCGTCCTCAACGGCAAGGCGCGCGGCCGCAACGACTACACCTTCGACCTGCCCCTCGAGGTCAGGGTGAACAAGGCGTTCGTCTTCGGCGGCATCGTCGTCGCCCCCGAAGCCAGGGTCGGCGTCACCTACGCCGCCAAGAAGGACCGCCCGAAGCTCAACTACGGCCTTCAGGGCGCTCCCGGCAGCTACGGCGTCAACGGCGTCGATCCGGGCCGCGCCAGGGGCGTCCTCGGCCTGGGCGCCAAGGCGAAGTTCGGCTCCATGGTGGACGCCGGCCTGGACTACTCCTTCGAGGTCGGCAGGAGGTTCCGCCAGCACAACCTCACCGCCAGCGTCGGCGTCTCCTTCTGACGACGGCGGCGGCGCACAACGGAAACCGGGAGCGGCGGCCGCGAGGCCGCCGCTTTTTTCCATTTCCCCCGTTTCGTCCCGCGGCGCGACGTCGCCATTGCCTTCCGGGAGGCGTTTCATTATCATCGGGACCATCGGGGCGGCGGATCGGCACGATGCAACCGCGCGGACGCGGGAGGGGGGACGGGCGACCATGGCACACAGCGGAAACAGCGCCGCCGAACTGGCGCGGCGGATCGAGTCGAAAGAGGCGGTGGTGGCCATTCTCGGCCTCGGCTACGTCGGCCTGCCGCTGGCCGTGTCCTTCGCCAGGGCCGGCTTCAAGACCCACTGCTTCGACAGCGACCGCCGCAAAGTCGCGGCCATCAACGCCGGCCGGCGCTACATCCGCCACATCCCCGCCTCCGACGTCCGCGCCATCGGGGAGTCGGGCGGCCGCGCCAGCGCCAGCCTCAAGGACCTCCCGTCCGCCGACGCCGTCGTCATCGCCGTGCCGACGCCCCTCACCCCGCAACGCGAACCCGACATCAGCCACATCATCGAGGCCGCCGTCGCCGTCGCCTCGACCCTGCGCCCGGGGCAGCTCGTTTCGCTCGAATCCACCACCTATCCGGGCACGACCCGCGAAGTCCTTCTGCCCTTCCTCGCCCGCTCCGGGCTCAAGCCGGGGCGCGACTTCTTCCTCGCCTACTCCCCGGAGCGCGAGGATCCGGCCCGCGCCGGCCATTCCGCCCGCGACCTGCCGAAGGTGGTCGGCGGCCTCACCCGGCGCTGTCTCGACCTGGCCTCGCTCCTCTACGGCAAGATCGTCCCCGAGGTGGTGCCGGTGTCGTCGCCGGAGGCGGCGGAGGCGGCCAAGCTGACGGAGAACATCTTCCGCTTCGTCAACATCGGCCTGGTCAACGAGCTGAAAACCGTCTTCGACCGCATGGGGGTGGACATCTGGGAGGTCGTGGAGGCGGCGAAAACCAAGCCCTTCGGCTACATGCCGTTCTATCCCGGCCCCGGCCTCGGCGGCCACTGCATCCCCATCGACCCCTATTACCTCTTGTGGAAGGCGCGCGAATACGGCCGGACCGCCCGCTTCATCGAGCTCGCCGGCGAAGTCAACGCCGCCATGCCCGACCGCGTGCTGCGCCGCACGGCCGAGGAACTGAACCGCGAGCGCAAAAGCCTCAACGGCAGCCGCATCCTCCTCGTCGGCGTCGCCTACAAGAACGACATAGACGACGTCCGCGAAAGCCCCGGCCTGAAGCTCCTGGACATGTTCGAGGCCGGCGGCGCGCGCGTCGATTACCACGACCCCCACGTTCCCCGCCTCGCCGGGCGCGGCGCCGACGGCAAGGGGATGAAGTCGGTGGTCCTCAGGGCGTCCGCCCTCGCCGAATACGACGCCGTCGTCGTCACGGTCGCGCATTCGAAGGTGAATTACCGGATGCTGGGGGAGTCGGCGCGGCTGATCGTCGACACCAAGAACGCCATGGCGGGCGTCGACGCGGTCCGCGCCAGGGTGGTGAAGGCGTAGCCGGGCGGCCGAAGGATCGGGACGCGGTATTTGGTTGCTTCACCCGCCGGGCCGGGTATAATCCACGGCGGGGCAACAAGGGAACGTGACCTCGGCGGTCACGTTTTTTTCAATTGCGTTCCCCGACGGCGCGCCGGCGGGGATGGCGGAGGCGCGATGGCGGCCACGGTGACGGCGTTCATGAACCAGAAGGGCGGCGTGGGCAAAACCACCACCACCGTCAATGTCGGCGCCATCGTCGCCAACGAGCACGGCCGGCGCGTGCTTCTGGTCGACCTCGACCCGCAGGGCAACCTTTCCGATCACCTCGGGATCGACCCGAACGCGATCGAGGATTCCGTTTACAACGTCCTGATCGACCGCACCGATCCGCGCGTCGTCATCCGCCGGGTGCACGGGCTCGAGGTCCTGCCCGCCAACCTCGACCTTTCCGGCGCGGCAATGGAGCTGGCGCCCGCCGGGGACCGGATCCTGAGGCTGCGCGAAGCCCTGTCCGGCCTCGCCGACCAGTACGACCACATCATGATCGACTGCCCGCCCGGCCTCGGGCTCCTCACCGTTTCCGGACTGGTCGCCGCCGGGAACGTCGTCGTCGCGATGCAGGCGGAGTACCTCGCGATGCGCGGCATCAGCCAGCTCATGCATACCGTCGGCATGGTGGCGGAGGCGGCGAACCCGGGTCTGGCCATCGCCGGCGTCGTCTTCTGCGGCTTCGACGGCCGCACCACGCTGGCGCGCGAAGTCAAGGCCGAGGTCGAGCAGTTCTTCCCCGGCATGGTGTACCGGACGGCGGTGCGCAAAAACGTCCGCCTCGCCGAGGCCCCGAGCCGCGGGCTGCCGATCAACATCTACGACCCCGGCTGCGCCGGCGCGGCGGATTACCGCGACGTGGCGGCCGAGTTCCTGGAACGCTCCGGCGACGTGGACCGGGTGGAGGTGGAGATGGAGCGGGACATTCTGGCGGAGACGCCGGTGCCGCCCGACGCCGGCGACGGGCGCGGAACCTGGCAGCGCCGCCCGCAGTGGGGGGAATGAATGTACCCGGTAGTCGTGGCGGTTGATCTGGAAACGACCGGGGCCGATCCGTACAGGGACCGGATCATCGAGGTCGGGGCGCTGGTCCTCGAGGACGGGCGTCCGGCGGCCAGTTTTTCGGAGCTGGTCAATCCGGGCGTCACGCTCACGCCCGGCATCATCAAGCTCACCGGCATCGCCCCCGGCATGCTCAGGGACGCGCGCCCGCAGGTCGAGGTGCTCGAGGATTTCCTCGCCTTCCTGCCGGAAGGCGCGCTCTGCATCGCCCACAACGCCGCCTTCGACCGCCAGTTCCTGCGCGTCGCCACCAAGGACCGCTTCAAGCATCCGGTGCTGGACACGGTGGAACTGTCGCGCATCTGCTTCCCCTTCCTTCCCAGCCACAGCCTCGCCGTCCTCAAGGACGTCTTCGGCCTCGAGCGGGGCAAGGACGCGCACCGGGCGCTCGCCGACTGCGAGATGCTGGCGCTCGTCTGGCAAAAAATCCTCGACCAGGCCAGGGAGATCCCCCTGGCGGCGCTGGGCGAGATGAAACGGCTGCTCGCCGCCAACCCGCGCCACCCGTACAGGGACTTTTTCGGCCGCCTCGCCGCCGAAAAGCTTTCGCGGGGTCTTGGCGGGGAGACGGAATTTCCCCGCCTCTTCCGGACCCGGGGCCAGTTCGCGATGTCGCCGCCGCCGGACGACGACGAAACGTACGACGGCGTCGCTGAGGAGACGGCGCGGGGCTGGTTCGGACCGGACGGCGCCTTTTCGCGGACGCTTCCCGGCCATGAAATCCGGGACGGCCAGGTGGAGATGGCGGGACAGGTCGCGCGCGCCCTCTCGGACGGGAAGCATCTCATGGTCGAGGCCGGCACCGGCATCGGCAAGAGCCTGGCGTACCTGGCGCCGGCGGCGCATTTCGCCGTCCGCAACGAAACGCCCGTGATCGTCAGCACCAACACGAAAAACCTCCAGGCGCAACTGTTCGAAAAAGACATTCCCCTGGTGCGGGAGGCGCTGGGCCTCGACTTCAAGGCGGCGCTGCTCAAGGGGAGGCGCAACTACCTGTGCCTGCGCAAGCTCCTCTATCTCCTCGACCAGATGGAGGCGGAACTGGACGGCGAGGACAGGATGCGGCTCCTCAACCTCGTTCCCTGGTCCGTCTGGTCGGAGACGGGCGACATTTCCGAAAACATCGTCGCCGGCCGGCCGCATTTCGCGCCGTTGTGGGGCAAGCTGTCCACCGTCGGCGACGAATGCCTGGGCCGCGCCTGCAAACAGTTTCGCGCCTGCTTCCTGTGGAAGGCGCGCGCCGAGGCGCAGGCGGCGGATCTGGTGGTGGCGAACCATTCCCTCGTCTTCGCCGAACTGGGCGCGAAAAGCCCGGCGCTTCCGGACCACCGCCACATCGTCTTCGACGAGGCGCACAATCTCGAGGACGCGGCGACCGGCCACCTCACGGTCGAACTGACCCAGTTCCGCATCCATACCGCCCTCAACCGGCTGCACCGGGTCGGGCGCAAAGGCTCCACCGGCCTCATGTCGAGCATTGAAAAAAGCTTCGCCGCCGCCGAGGCGGCGATCCCGAACGAGGCCGAGATGGCGCGGGGGGCGATCGGGTCCATCCGCGAGGCGGCGGAAAAGTCCCTCTCCCTGTCGGAGCCGTTCTTCCTCGCGCTCGACGCCGTCCTCGCCGCCAAGAAAAACGGCGAATCGTCCCGCTTTTCCGCGAAAAACAAGCGCCCCGAACTGTGGAACCCGGTCGCGGAGGCGGAGCGCGACCTGTTTTCCCGGATGGCGGAGGTGCTCCACGGCCTCGAATTCGTGTGCGGGCTTATCCGCGAACTCGACGAGGGGACGATCTTCTACCAGACGGAGTTCACCAAGGACCTCGAGGCCTCCGCCGGCTGGATCCGCGAGATCACCGAGGACGCCGCCTTCGTCATCGCCGCCGACAACGCCGATTACGTCTACTGGCTCGAGCGCGCCGGCGCGAAGGCGGGGATGGTGCGGGCCATGGCCGCGCCGGTGGCAGTCGGCCCGCTGCTCCACGACCAGCTTTACCAGAAGAAGCGCTCGATCGTCTTCTGCTCCGCGACCCTCACCGTGAAGAACCGCTTCGACTTCCTCGCCGGCAGGCTGGGGATCTCCCTGATCGAGCCGGGAAAGCTCCTGACCCTGAACGCCGGAACGCCCTTCGACTACCGCAACCAGTGCCTGGTCGCGGCGCCGATGTTCCTTCCCGAACCGGGCGAAAAGGGCGGCGGCTACTCGGAGGAGCTGGCGGTGTTCCTCGCCGAGGTCTTCAGGCGCTCGGACGGCAGGGGGATGGCGCTCTTCACCAGCTACGACATGCTCACCCGGGTCGCCGACATCCTGGAGACGGAATTCCTCGGGGACGGGATCAACCTCCTCGCCCAGGGGCGGTCCGGATCGCGGGAGAACATCACCACCATCTTCAAGCAGGGCAACCGCGCCGTGCTCCTCGGCACCCATTCGTTCTGGGAGGGGGTGGACGTGGTCGGCGACGCCCTTTCCTGCCTCGCAATCGCCCGGCTTCCCTTCGGGGTGCAGTTCGACCCGGTGATCGAGGCCCGCTGCGAACGGGTGGAGTCGGAGGGCGGCAACGCCTTCATGGAGTATTCGCTCCCCTCGGCGGTCATCCGCTTCCGCCAGGGGTTCGGCAGGCTGATCCGCTCGCATTCCGACCGCGGCGTCGCCATCGTCGCCGACCGCCGGATCGTCGCCAAGCGCTACGGCCAGTGGTTCCGCGAATCCATCCCCGCGTACACGGAGACGTTCTCCGACCGCGAAAAGCTTCTCGACGCGATCGAGGAGTTCCTTGAGGCGTGAAGGGAAAAAACCGGGCGGCGGCCGGCCCGGTTTTCCCCGAAAGTCCGCATACCGCAAGCGGCGGGAATCGCCGCCGCGTGGAAGGAAGCGTCCCCAACCCATGAAACAGCGTCTCGATCATCTCAGGAACATCGCCATCATCGCCCACGTCGATCACGGCAAAACCACGCTCGTCGACGCGCTCCTGCGCCAAACCCACGTTTTCCGGCAAAACCAGGAAATCCAGGACTGCGTCCTCGACTCGAACGACATCGAGCGCGAGCGCGGCATCACCATCTTTTCGAAAAACGCCGCCATCCACCACGAGGGCGTGCGCATCAACGTCATCGACACCCCCGGCCACGCCGACTTCGGGGGCGAAGTCGAGCGCGTCCTCAATATGGCCGACGGCGTCCTCCTCCTCGTCGACGCCTTCGACGGGCCGATGCCCCAGACCCGCTTCGTCCTGCGCAAAGCCCTCCAGGCCGACCTCCGCCCGCTGGTCGTCATCAACAAGATCGACCGCCCGGGCGCGCGCCCGCACGAGGTGCTGGACGAGGTGTTCGAACTCTTCCTTCAGCTCGACGCCCGCGAGGAGCAGCTCGATTTCCCCGTGGTGTACGCCTCCGGCAGGCAGGGGATGGCCAAGCGCGAAATGGAGGACAGGTCCACCGGCTGCCGCCCGCTCCTCGACGCCATCATCTCGGAAATCCCGCCGCCCGAAGCCGATCCCGACGGGCCGCTGCAGCTCCAGGTCGCCGCCATCGACTACAACGACTACGTCGGCCGCATCGCGATCGGCCGCGTCAACCGCGGCGTGGCGCGGGACAGGATGGACGTGGCGGTGATGCTCCGGGACGGTTCGCGGAGAAACGCGCGCATCGAAACGGTCCAGGTCTTCGACGGCATCGGCCGCAAGGCGGCGAGGGAGGTCGGCGCCGGCGACATCGCCCTGATCACCGGCATTCCGGACATCGGCATCTACGACACGATCGCCGACCCCGAGCGCCCCGAGGCGCTGCCCATCGTCCACATCGACGAACCGACCCTGACGATGGAATTCCGCGCCAACGACAGCCCCTTCCTCGGCCGCGAGGGCAAGTACGTCACCAGCCGCCACCTCAAGGAACGGCTGGAGCGGGAGCTGCGGAGCAACATCGCCCTGCGCATGGAGCAGACGCCGGAGGGATTTCTCATCGGCGGGCGCGGGTTGCTGCATCTGGGCATCGTCATCGAAACCATGCGCCGCGAAGGCCACGAATTCGCGGTCGGCAGGCCGCACGTCGTCTTCCACGAGGAGGACGGGGTCAGGATGGAGCCGGTGGAAATCCTCACCATCGACGTCCCGGAGGAATCCGGCGGCAAGGTGATGGAGCTGGTCGGCGCCAGGCGCGGCGCGGTCGAACGGATGGAACACCGCAACGGAGGCCTCCACCTCACCTTCCGCATCCCCAGCCGCGGCCTCATCGGCCTGCGGAGCCGCCTCCTCACGGCGACCCGCGGCGAAGCCGTCATGCACCACGTCTTCTGGGAGTACGAACCCTTCAAGGGGGAGGTCCCGGGCCGGCCCAACGGCGTGCTCGTCTCCGCCTCGCAGGGCAAGTCCACCGCCTACGCCCTCGACGCGCTCCAGCTTCGCGGGCAGTTTTTCATCCACCCGGCGATCGACGTGTACGAGGGCATGATCGTGGGCGAGAACTCGCGCCCGGACGACCTCGAGGTGAACGTTTGCCGCGAGAAAAAACTCACCAACGTCCGCGCCAGCGGCGCGCACGACCGCAACGCCGACCTCGCGCCGCCGCGCGAATTCTCCCTCGAGGCGGCGCTGGAATACATCGAGGAGGACGAGCTCCTGGAGGTGACGCCGGCGTCGCTCCGGATGCGCAAACGCGTCCGCACCGACGCCGAGCGCAGGAAGCTCGACCGCCAGGCCAGGCTGGCGGCCAAGGCGGCGGAGAAGCAGCCTTCCGGATAGCATCGCTCCACATTCATGCCGTTCACGGTCCGGAGTCGCGATCCGCCCCCATTGCCGCAATTCCGAATCGCGCCCAGGATGCCCGATTGAAACCGCGCACGCTTCTTATCGCCATTTCCCTTCTTGCCGCATGCTTCGCGGCGGCCGAAGCCGGAACGCCGAGGCGCTCGCCGCCGCCGCCGATGATCGAGCCGGCGGGCGGCGAATATCCACTGAACGCGCGGGTGACGGTGGTGATCCGCGCCGAGGCGGGGGCGGAACTCGTCTATACGCTGGACGGCACCGCGCCGGGACCGGCGAACGGCGTCCGGGTCGAAAGCGGCTATGAGGAAATTTCGCTGCCGCCGCGCGATGTCGTGATCCGGGCGGCCGCGATGAGGCCCGGACTGCCGCCCGGCGGCACGCGGCAAGCGGTGTTCACCCGCCGGTAGCGTTTTTCGTGGGCCGGTGAAAGCGGATTTTTTGGGGAAATCGGGCCAACCGCCGGCTGATTTCCCCAAAAGACGTTGCCGCAAATTCGGGTTGGCCTGTTCGCCGGGTGAAGCGCGCCGTCTCCGGCGTCCCGCTTCACCCGGGCGAGCGCAGGCGGGCGTAAAGGAACGCGTCGCGGATGCGGCCGTTTTTCCTGATGTGCTTTCGCAGGACGCCTTCGCGGACAAAGCCGTTTTTTTCAAGCACCCGGCACGACGCCGGGTTGCCGGCGAAGACGCTTGCCTGAAGGCGGATGAAGAGAAGCTCGTCGAAGGCGTAGCTGATGATAAGCCCCGCCGCGCGGGTCGCGATGCCCTTTCCCCAGTACGGCTCCCCCAGCCAGTAGCCGAGTTCCGCCGTGCCCGAGTGGACGTCGGCCATGGGTTCGATGCCGATGCCGCCGACCAGTTCGCCGCGCCATTCGATCGCCATATTGCACGGGCGCGTCTCCGTTTTCACGCGGGCGAGCCAGTTCTCCGCGTCCTCGCGCGCGTAGGGATGGGGGAACCTGTCGGCGAGGGTTCGCGCGACGTTCGGATTGTCGGCGATCGCGACCAGGCGGTCGCGGTCGCCGGCGCGGTAGAGGCGCAGGCCCACTTCGCCGTCAGTCGTCCGCATCGGCGGTCCCGAGATCGACGGCGTTGAGCTTTTCGTAGTATTTCGCCAGCGCCGAGTGGTCGAGATCGCCGAAGCCGTCGTTCATGAGGACCTGGAGCATTTCCATGGCTTGGGAAGCGAACGGCATGGCGAGGCGAAGGCCGTGTCCGGCCTCGAGGACATTGGCGAGATCCTTGGCGTGAAGGGAAACGCGGAAGCCGGGATCGAAGCGCTTTTCGAACATGCGCGGCGCCTTGTCCTCCATGCACCGGCTGCCGGCGAGACCATTCCTGATCGCCCCGAACACCTTCGCCGGATCGACGCCGGCCCGTTTGGCCAGGGCCATCCCCTCGGCTATGGCGGCGATGTTGACGGCGACGATCGTCTGGTTCACGAGCTTCGCCGTCTGCCCGGAACCGAGCGGCCCGACGAGCGTGGGCGCGCCCATGGCGCGGAGGAACGGCTCCGCCTCCCGGAAGTCCCTTTCGTCGCCGCCGGCCATGATGGCGAGCGTTCCCGCCTCCGCCTTTTCCTGGCCGCCGCTCACCGGCGCGTCGAGGAGGCGGACGCCCCGTTCCGCGAGCGCGGCGCCGATTTCCCGGGTCGCGAGCGGGTTGATGGAGCTCATGTCGACGACGAGTCTTCCCGGCGCGAGCGCGCCGGCGAGTCCGCCGTCGCCAAGGGCGACGTCGCGCACCTGCGGGGAGTCGGGGAGCATGAGAAAAACGATGTCCGCCGCCGCCGCCACGCCGGCCGGGGACTTGCCGTCCTCGCCGCCGGCGGCGACGACGTCCTCCCTGGCGCGGTGGACCGCGACCCGATGACCCGCCTTGAGCAGGTTTTTCGCCATGGGGCGTCCCATGACGCCGAGACCGATAAAGCCGAGCCTGGCCATTGTCCTCTCCCGTCGGTTCAGGCGCGTTGCGTCAATTCCCGAAGATAGCGCCCGTACGCCGATTCCTTCGAGCGTTCCGCCGCGATCGCGAGTTCCTCCCGCCCGATCCAGCCGTTGTCGAAGGCGATCTCCTCGATGCAGGCGATCATCAGCCCCTGCCGGTCCTGGATGGACTGGACGAACGCCGCCGCGTCGTGCAGGCTTTCGGGCGTGCCGGTGTCGAGCCAGGCGACGCCCCGGCCGAGGCGCTCGACGAGGAGGCGGCCGCGTTCGAGATAGCGCCGGTTCAGGTCGGTGATTTCCAGTTCGCCGCGCGGCGAGGGTTTGACTGCCCTGGCTTCCTCCGCGACGCCGGGGCCGTAAAAGTACAGCCCGGGGATGGCGAAGGCGTTGTCGGCGCGGGCCGGCTTTTCCTCGAGCGACGCGGGCGCTCCGGAGCCGTCGAAGCGGACGACGCCGTAGCGGGTCGGGTCCTTGACCCGGTATGCGAAGATGACGGCCGAGCCTTCCTCCGCCAGCGCGGAAGCGCGCCTCACCGCCGCGTGAAAGCCGCCGCCGTAAAACAGATTGTCGCCGAGGATAAGGACGCAGGATTCACCGCCGATGAACGGGTCGCCGATGATGAACGCCTGCGCGAGGCCGTCGGGGCTCGGTTGCTCGGCGTAGACGACGCGGCAGCCGAAGCCGCTTCCGTCGCCGAGCAGGCGCCGGAAGCCGGGGAGGTCCTCCGGGGTTGAGATGAGGAGAATGTCCCTGACGCCGGCGAGCATGAGGACGGACAGGGGATAGTACGCCATCGGCTTGTCGTAGATCGGCAGGAGTTGCTTCGACGTGACCGCCGTCATCGGCGCGAGCCTGGTTCCGCGTCCTCCCGCGAGAATGATTCCGCGCATCGCTTCCACTCCCCCGAAACGCCGGGCCGAAAGCCGGGGCGGGCGAAACGACCCCGGAGAAGCGGCGGCGCTTCCTCGGGACCTGCCCGAAATTACAGTGTACGCCCGGGTTTGCCCGGACAATGGGTATACAGGCGATTCCCGAAAGCCGCTGTGCAGTTTATACTTGTAATTGGGCAAAACCTTGGCCGCCACGGCATGTTTCGCGACGGGCCCTCACCAGCGCAGGAGCGCCGACGCCCAGGTCATGCCGCCGCCGAAGGTGACGAGGCAGACAAGATCGCCCTGTTTCAGCATTCCCCCGCTTTTCGCCTCGTCGATGGCGATGGGAATCGTCGCCGCCGAGGTGTTGCCGTAGCGGTCGATGTTGACGAAGATCTTTTCCATCGGCAGGTTCAGGTGCTTGGCGGCGCTCTGAATGATGCGGGCGTTCATCTGGTGGGGGATGATGAGGTCGATGTCGTCCCGGGTCAGGTTGCAGCGCTCGAGCGATTCGTTCACCAGCATGACGATTTTGCTGATCGCCTGCTTGTAGACGACCCTGCCCTCCATGCGGATGTACTGAAGGCGCCGATCCACCATTTCGTGGGTCGCCGGGATGCGCGAGCCGCCGCCGGGGAGGATCATGAGGTCGGCGCCGCTGCCGTCGGCGGCGAAATGGGTGTCGATGATGCCGGGCCCGTTGTCCCTCGCGACCGAGAGCACCGCCGCGCCGGCGCCGTCGCCGAAGAGGATGCAGGTGCCGCGGTCCTCGTAGTCGACGAACCGCGACAGGCATTCGGCGCCGACGATGAGGACGTTGTCGAAGCTGCCGGAGGCGATGCCGGTGCGCGCCACCGCCAGCGCGTAGATGAATCCCGAGCAGGCGGCGGCGAGGTCGAAGGCGGGGATCTCGCGGCAGCCGAGCTTGTGCTGCAGCCGGCAGGCGGTCGAGGGAAAAACGGTGTCCGGGCTCACCGTCGCGACGATAATCTGGTCGATGTCGGCGGGCTGGAGGCCGGCGTCGGCGATGGCGAGCTTCGCCGCCTCGTAGGCGAGGTCGCTGGTCGCCTGGTCGGGAGCGGCGATCCGCCGCTCGATAATGCCGGTCCGCTGCCTGATCCATTCGTCGTTGGTGTCGACGATCTGTTCCAGGTCGCGGTTGGTCAGGCGTCTTTCGGGCAAATACCGGCCCGTTCCCGCGATGCGCGCGCCACGCAATCCGTTCAATTTCATGCCGTATCCTTTTGCTCCGGCGTGCGGAGTGTCCGACAGGGGGCGTTTCGACGCTTGCGCCGTACCCGGCGGAAACGAATTTCCCCGGCGCCAGCGCGGCTGGCGGCGTCGATCGCGGCCAGTTTCGTGATGGCTAGAGCTTATATTTTTTCCGATGGAAACGCAACTCCGCATACTGCGGGAAAATTATCCGCGCCGCCGGAGAACAGCGCCGTCCGGGCCCGCCTTTCCGCCGTTCCCTTCCAGGCGAACAGCGCCGTCGAGGCTAAACGGGCCGATGGCGGTCCGGAGGAGTGAAGTCATCACCGCGCCCGCGCCCAGGAGCGTTCCCAAGTCGTCGATGAGGGTGCGGACGTAAAAGCCGCTCGAGACCGAGAGGGAGAGCCGGCCGGAAACGCCGTCGAAATCCTCCGCCGACGCGGCGTACACGGTCGCCTTCCTCGGCTTGCGGTCGACGGCGACGCCCCGGCGCGCCAGTTTGTACAGGGGGACGCCGTTACGCTTGAGCGCGCTGTGCATGGGCGGGATCTGTTCGATTTCGCCGCGGAACCGCTCCAGGGCGGCGTCGAGGGACTTGCGCGTCACCGGCGGCGCCGCAGTCGGCGTCCAGCCCGGCGGGGGATCGCCGTCGAGGTCGCCGGAGACGGTCCTTTCGCCAAGCCTGAAGCCGGCGAGGTAGGTTTTCGGAAATGCCTGGATATCGCCGAACAGGCGCGTCGCCCCGCCGGCCATGATCAGGAGCAACCCTTCGGCGAGGGGGTCGAGCGTCCCGGCATGGCCGACGCGCTTCAGGCCGAGCCGCTTGCGCATTATCCGCACCGCGTCATGGCTCGACATGCCGACCGGCTTCCATACCGGCCAGATCCCGGGAATTCGCGCGACAAGCGACAGGGGATCGGCGAGGAACGCGCGCCGGACTTCGGGAAAGGAATTTTCGCTTCCGCCGGGGGCCGCGCCGGGCGCCGCCGGTCCGGCCGGTTCCGGCCGCTCTGGGAAATCCGTCACGGCGAATCCCTCAGAGAGCCAGGGCGTCGTCGACGGACGGGGCGAAGGTGAGCATCTTTTGCATGCCCGCGGTCGTCACCGCCTCGCTGATGCGGCGGTCCTCGCCGACCACCATCACCTTGCCCCGGCGGGCGGACATGGCCTTGCTCGCCACCATGAACAGGCGCAGGCCGGAACTGGAGATGAACGTGGTTTTCGCCAGGTCGAAAACGATTTTCAGGACCGCCTGGTTGGCGAGGACGCCGTTGAGGGCCAAATCCAGCTGAATGGATGTGCCGGCGTCGATCGAACCCTCGACCGAAATGACATAGGCCGAAGGCGGAACCGCCCTGACTTGATAGAGAAACGTCATATCGCATCCTCTTTCCCGCTTCCGGGCCTTTCGCGGATGGCGGGCGCGAGACGGGAAATTTTCGATTTTGGTTGGTTATATTGATTTAATAACCAATGAACAAGTGTACAAGCGCCATCGTCCGGTCGCAACGCTTTTTTCAAAGCGCTTTCCATCGCCGGCGCTATACTGGCAGCGTTTTGGAATTGCGATTCCCCGGACTGGGGCGGCAAGCGATGCGCCCGGGGGACGAATGCGGAATGGGGCACCCCCCATTCTCACAATTTCGAGCCGCGCACGGCATATACCGCTCCGGGTGTGCGCAGCCCCGTCAGGGCATTGCCTTTTTGCGGACTTTTGTCAATCCGGGAAACGGGGCGGCGCTGTCCGCCGGGAAAGGAAAACGCTTCGCCATGAAAAGAACGCTCCGTCTTGGCTTCACCTATGATCTGCGCGACGAATACATCCGGGAGGGAATGAGCCCGGAGGCGGCGGCGGAGTTCGACAAGGCGGAGACGATCGACGCCATCGCCGCCTCCCTGGAAAACCTCGGCCACCGGGTCGACCGCGTCGGGCGGCTGAAACGGCTGGTGGAGCGCCTGGCCGCCGGCGACCGCTGGGACATGGCGTTCAACATCGCGGAGGGCGCGGCCGGCTTCGCGCGCGAAGCCCAGGTTCCGGCGCTTCTCGAAGCCTATTCGCTGCCGGCCGTTTTTTCGGATGCGTTTGTCCTCGCCGTCGCGCTGCACAAGGGAGCGACGAAAACCCTGATGCGCGCCGCCGGAATAAGGACGCCCGGGTTCATGGTGTTCGGCGACGCCGACGTCGCGGACGCCGCCAGGCGGTTGCGCTTTCCCCTGTTCTGCAAGCCGGTCGCCGAGGGGACGGGAAAGGGGGTCGAGGCGCGGGGCAGGGTGGAGACGGCGCGCGACCTCGGGGAACGGGTCGGGGATCTTTTGGCGCGCTTCAGACAGCCGGTGCTGGTCGAGGAATACCTGCCCGGGCGCGAGTTCACGGTCGGCATCGTCGGCACCGGGGAAAAAGCCGGGGTCCTCGGCGTCATGGAGGTGCTCCTGAACGACAGGGCGGAGCCCGGCGTCTATTCCTACGCGAACAAGGACGACTATGAGGAACGGGTGGACTACCGGCTGGCGGACGACCGGGAGGCGCTCGCCGCCGGCGATCTCGCGCTCGCATCGTACCGCGCGCTCGGCTGCCGCGACGCCGGAAGAGTGGATATCCGGTCCGACGCGGACGGACTGCCGTCCTTCATTGAGATCAATCCGCTGGCCGGCCTTAACCACATCCACTCGGATCTCCCCATCATCTGCCGGTTGCGCGGCAATTCCTTCGACGACCTGATCCGCTGGATCATGGATTCCGCGATGGAGAGGCTATGAAAGAGGCGGGGGCGGCGGATACGCCGGGACAACCGGATAAAGCGGATAAACCGGGAAAAACGGCGGCGCTCGCCTACGACCAAAGCGCCGGCGCCGGCGACGAGGCGGCGCGGGACGTGTTTGCGCAATTGGACGCGGCGGAAGCGGCGCTTGGCGAACTGGGCTGGCGGGTGCGCCGGGTGGCGGTCGGACTCGACCTCGGGAAGGCCAAGCGCGACCTCGCCGCGCCGGAGACGGACCTGGTCGTCAATCTGGTGGAGTCGCTCGCCGGCTCGGACCGGCTCCAGACAGTCTTCGTGATGGCCATGGAGGAATGGGGCGTTCCGTTCACCGGGAGCGGCTCGACCGCCATGTTCCTTTCGAACGACAAACTGTTGACGAAGCGACTGCTCGATCGCCGGGGATTGCCGGTCGCCGACTGCGTTTTCCCCGTGCCGGGCGGAGGGCCCGGCTTCTTTCCCGCATCCGCCGGCGGCGCGCACCCGCGTCCGGGAACCTGGATCGTCAAGCCGCTCGCCGCCCACGCATCCCTCGGCATGACGGACGACTCGGTTTTCGAGGCCGGGGATGCGGAGGAGATTCTCGGGCGGATTCGCGCGGAAAGCGGGCGGCGCGGACTCGACTGCTTCTCGGAACGCTATATCGAGGGGCGGGAATTCAACCTGTCGCTTCTCGGCGAACCGGGCGGCGGCGCGCGCGTATTGCCGCCGGCGGAGATCGAGTTCGTCGACTTCCCCGCCGGCAAGCCGCGAATCGTCGGCTACGCCGCCAAGTGGGACGAGGCGTCCGGGGAATACGGCAAGACGGCCCGTTCCTTCGCCGCCGCCGACCGCGAGCCCCGGCTCGCCGAGGCGCTGCGGCGGACCGCGACGGACGCCTGGGCGGCGCTCGGCCTCTCCGGCTACGCACGGGTCGATTTCCGCGTCGACCGGGAGGGGAAGCCGTGGATCCTGGAAATCAACGCCAATCCCTGCCTTTCCCCCGACGCCGGTTTCGCCGCCGCCGCCGAGCGGGCGGGCTGGTCGTTCGCCGATATGCTGGGGCGGATCGTCGACGAGGCGCTTGGCCGGCGGCGACACGATTTCTCGCATGCGATCTCTTGAATAATCCCGCGAAATCGTGTATCCCGTCAGTCGTCGTTCGTTGCTTTCCGCCATTTGCAACCGCAAGCATGTTCACCGTCGGGACTCGCATCCCGCACCCCCCCCCCAGGGAGAGGCGATGGATATCGGACTTCCCCTGATCCTCGGCCTGGCGATCGGCGCGGCGTTCGGGATGACGGCGTTCGCCATCGTCCTGTCGGTGCGAAAGGCGCGCGCCGCGGCGGCGGCGCCGGGCGCGGCGACGCCGAAAACGGCCATGGCCGGATCGAAAACGGCGGCGCTGGAAAACCCCGCCGCCAAAACCTCCATCATCTCCCTGGCCGAGTTGAGCGCGTCGTCGAGCTCGGCGCGGCGAACGCGCGGCGAGACAAGCATTCGCGAACTCCTCGTCCACCGGGAGGCGCAACTCGGGAACAGCGTCTTCGAAGTCCGCGAATTGATGCGCAACCTCGGCGACGTCATCACCAAGACAAACACCGCCTCCGCCGAGGCCGCCGTCGCCTTCGACGCCGCCCATACAAACCTCGAGGGAATCGCCCCGGACGACGAGGACGCGCTTATTTCCCTCCACTCCGTTCTCCTCGAAGAGGTGGGACGGGTGCGCGACACGAACCAGTGGCTGAGAAGCGAACTCGCGGAGGCGAAAAAAGGCATCGAGGAACAGCGCCGGCAAATCGAGGAACTGAAAAGCGCGGTCCGCGCCGATACCCTGACCAAACTCCCCAATCGCGCCGCCTTCGACGAACGCATCCGGGAATTCCGTCAACGGCTCGACCGGACCGGCGAAATCTTCACCCTGCTTATGCTCGACATCGACCACTTCAAGGAAGTGAACGACACCTACGGGCATCTCAATGGCGACCGGGTGCTCAAGGGGGTCGCCATGAAGCTCAGGGAATCGGTGCGCGGCAACGACGTGCCGTGCCGGTTGGGAGGCGAGGAGTTCGCCGTGCTTCTGCCCAACACGCGCGAAAGCGCCGCGAGGGCGGTGGCGGAACGGGTGAGAGCCGACCTGCAAAAAACGATCTTCAAACTGGACGACAACACTGTGCGGATAACCATCTCGGGGGGGCTTTCCGAGGCCTGGCCGGGCATGGATTGCCCCGAAGCCCTTATCAAGCGGGCGGACAAGGCGCTGTACAACGCCAAGGCGGGCGGCCGGAACCGGATCGACTCCTTCGACGAGACCGCCGCGAAAGCGTGATTTTCCTCTCAAGTTTCCCCTGCGCCCGCCGATAACAAGGATGAACGCCAGTGGCTGACGCGGTCGGAATCAGGTCGCCGGGCCATGACGGCATAATCGCAAAGCTTTGTATAGTAATGTGTTGACGTGTTGTTGGGGCTCGGCGGCGGCTGGTTGGGCCGGAACCGGGTTCTGATAAAGGCGCGGAGGTTTTTTTCTCCCGCCTATGAAAAAATCACGCTATCCGGGGTTGTGCGGGGGGGTTGCCTTTCCTTGTCGCATAGGGGGCGATGCCCGCGCGCACGGTGCGATCCGACGCGGTCAAGGACGAAGTTGCGTCCGCCAGGAATGGAACCCTGTTCACCAGGGGGGACGATCATGAGAGTGTCAGGATACGGCGAATTTCATCAGATGCGAAAACTTGTCCAAAAGGACGAGCCTCGCGAAAAAGATGCATCGGTCGGGAATCGCGGCGCTAACGCGGCGGCCGGATCGGACGCCGTGCAGATCAGTTCCGCCGCCAGGAACAGGGCGAAGCTGCGCGCCGCCTCCGATTACCGCGAGGAAAAGGTGCGGAGCGTCAGGGAACGCCTTGAAGACGGAACCCTCGTGACGCCGGAGTCGCTCAGGAGCGGAACGAGAAAAATGCTGGACAGCCTCTTTTCGGGCGAACTGTAACCGCGCGCGAATCGACGCTCAATCACATGCGTACACGCAAAAGCCGGCCGTCGGGGCCGGCTTTTGCGTTTTCCATGTCTTTCCATCGTCGTCGCGCGGCCGGCCGCGCAACGCCACCCGGAGCCTGCGCGCCCCGAGGTCGAGCGTCGTGTCCATGCGGGCAAGCTCGGACTCGCTGTTCGCGAGCGCGTCGAGCAGGAGCTGGCGCTCGTTTTCGGAATCCTCGAGGATCTTCCTCAGGGCGTCCTTTTCCCCGTAGGCGCGTTCCTCGGGGCGTTCCTTTTCGGAGCGGTCGAGTTCGCGGCGGAGCCGCCCGGCCTCGGCGAGCGCCGCCAGCGTCTGCTGCTCCAGCACCTGGACCTCGCGCTCGAGCATCGCGCACGTCTGTTCGTAGCTGTGCAGTTTTTCCCGCAGAACCGCCGTCTCGTCGACGGTCCGTTCCGCGGCGGCGAAAGCGTGCCCCCCGGTCGCCGGGACGCGCATGGCGTCGATGGCGTCCAGCAGGCGGAGTTTGCTTTGCCAGTTCTTGCCCAGATTGTCCCCCGCCATATCCCCTTGTGCCGACATGCCGTTTCTCCCATGGCCTGAATTGTGGCGGCGGCGATCGGCCGCCGGATGAAAATCGACTTCGTCCCCGTGTCACAAAGGTTTATATCGACGAAAGCCGAAGTCATCTTTAAGCCAAGAGAAACAATCCGGTTATGGTGGAAGAATCGTCCGCCCACGCCCGGCCGCCGCCCTCCGTTTCCGGGCCGTTCGGAAGCGATCCAAGGCTGTTTTTCCCCTCGGCGCCGAACACGCGGTCGGCCACGCCGCTATTGTCCGGCGCCCCAGAGGCGGACCAGCTTGGAGCCGGGGTAGTAGAGCGCGAGGATGTCCATGAAGCTGTAGCCGAGCCGGTCGGCGGCGAAGGCGGCGCCATGCTGGCACAAGCCGACGCCGTGGCCCCAGCCGAGACCGGAGAAGGCGATCCGCGCCTCGCTTCCGCCTTCTATGGTCATATAGGTGCTGGCGAGGTTGTTGCGGTCGGCGCCCATGGCGAGGCGGAATTCGTTGGCGGGAATGCGGATCGTCGTGCCGCTGCCGCCGGCGAGGGTGATTTCGATCGTCACGGCGCGGCCCAGCCTCCGGCCCATCGGGTTGCCGTCCTGGTCGAGCGCCTGGAGATTGCGGATTTCCCCGCCCTGTTTGAACAGCCCCGCCTTGCCCAACCGCGCCGCTATTTCCTGGCGGCTGTAGGCTACGCTCCACGATGTCGGCCGGTTGGCCTGGTTGGCGCAGCGCGGACAGCGGACGCCGGAAAGGGCGAGGATGGGGGTTTTGGTGAACACCCAGCGCGCATCGGCGGTGAAGCCGCCGCATTCCGAGTGGAAAAAGGTTTTGATAAGGGCGTTCTTTTCCGTGATGACGATCCCCTGGGTGCTGTCCACGGCGCGGCGCACCGGAGGCTCGACGAAGGTGGCGGGCCGCCATACCTGCGACCGCGTGCCGGCGTGGACGTCGTATTCCTCGTTCCGCCGGCTTCTGATTTCAAAATAGGCGTAGGTCCGGCTGGCGACGGCCTGGGAGCGAAGCGCCTCCAGCGGCCAGCTCGTCGGCACCTCGCTCGCGACGACGCCGTAGAGGTATTCCTCCAAGGGGAGGCGGGCGAGGATGCGTATTTTGGGGGTCAGCGTGTCGCCGGACCGGACGTGGATGGCGTAAATTTCGATCTCGTACGGCAGGGAAAGGTTGACGTCCTGATTGCCGCTTCGCCAGGAGAGCTTGATCGGGGACGCGCCCAGCGGGCGGATGCGGGCGCGGACATACCGATCGGCGCCGATATTGACGCCGTTGCCGTTGGGGGCGGGGGCGATGTCCACCGCGACGGACTGGGCGAATTCGCCCGCGCGGCGCGTCATGTTCGGGTGGATGACGCCTTCCATCCGCACCATGCCGTCGAGGGCGAGGGTGGCGATGTCGAGGGCGTCGGCGACAAGAACCCTGATTTGCGGCTGGCCGGCGTGCGACGGCATGGTCGCGGCAAGGAGTTCGTTGCGGCCGGCCGTGACGTCGAAATCGTCTGGCGCGTCGCGAAAGGCGATGTGGAAAAAGCCCGCGCCGAGCGCGACGAGAACAATGAATTTAAGCAGCCAACGCGCCATGCAGAACCGTCCACCCCGCCATAATGACGCCGTCCGCCGCCGCACCGGGCGGCGCGCGTCGCACCGTTCGACAACTGTATTCGGACAGACGGTGCGCGTCAAGCAAAACCAACTTTCGGCGTATCGCTATCCATCAAAACAACCGTCTGTTATATCGTCCGTTGCCTGTCTTTCCGGTTTTCCCGGTTTCTCCGGCAGCGGGTACAGATGCGTGTTCGTGTTCCGGTATCGTTCCTCCTCGGAGAAGACGCACCCGCAGTATTGTTGCCTGTAGATGCCCTTCAGATCCTTTTCCCCCGGAACGCCCGACTTGAAGTCGGCGACGACGAACCCGATGCCGAGCCGCGCGCCGGCGTCGCGTCCGGCGTCCGCGATCAGATCGAGATCCTGTTCCCCGCTCGCCAGCAGGGTGGTGGAGAACTCCCCGTAGCCGAGCGCCCTGAATTTGCCGGCGGCGCGGGTCAGCCGCAGCAGATAACAGCGGCGGCACCGGTCGCGCCGGGATTTCGGAAGCCCGCCGCCGGCGGTCATCCCGGCGAGCCAGGGCGCGAGACCGTATTCGCCATCAATTTCCGCTTCGAACGGATTCCTTTCGAGATAAATTCTCAGCGCTTTCACCCGTCGCCGGAACTCGAGAAGCGGGTGTATGTTGGGATTGTAAAAAAAAAGTCCCCCGACGGGCGGCGTATTCGCCTTCCGGGACCGCGCCGCCGCCAGGGAACGGGAAAGGCAGGGGGCGCAACAGACGTGGAGGCCGAGGCCCTCTTTGCGGATGGGTTTCAATTGCGTCATACCTCCCTGCGTCCGCCCCGGGGCAAACGTCGGCCGAAGATTCCGGTGGGCAAAACAGTTTCGCCGGCATAACGTCGCGGCGCAGCGTCGCGGACGCCTGTCCGTCGGGCCTTCTGAAACAGTATCCGCGCGACGCAAGAAAAAAAAATAAAATTCCGATTTTCGTCGAGGGGATGGAATCGGGCGCGGACAGTTGTTTAATGAGGCGCGAAGAAAAAGACTCCTTCTCCCAACCCCCGGTAGGAACTCCTCCTCCTTCCCCTCCCGGGGGTCGCTTTTACAAAGCGCCCAAAAGGCGCTTGGCAATAGAGAGAGTGAGAAACACCCAAATCCCGTAACCCATCCCCGTGGGCCTTCCCCCAGGCCCTAGCGGTTCAACCTCTCCCCCGGTTGGGCCGCTTTTTTTGTTTCCCGCGTCCAATCCGGGCGACGGCCGCCCTGTACGCCGCGCGCGGTCCGGAATCGCGAAAATGGGGGTCGGGGGTCGCCCCATTCCGCATTCGCTTCCCGGGCGCACCGCCTGCCCGCACAGTCCGGGGGATCGCGATTCCAGGGCGCCGGCAGTATGGCGCCGCCCCGGTCATCGCCGTCGCGTCTCCGAAAGGACATTGCGCCGGAGGTTTTATTCACATACAATCCGCCATTCGTCCGCGCCGCGATATTCGCGGCGGAGGCTGCGGCGTTTTCGCGAACCATGGATCCCCTCCCTTTGCGCGGGTAGGGCGGCGCGGCGTCGCCCGAAACGCGGGACGGGGTTCATGGTTCGGGAAAACGCGCCACGGGAGGGAGAGATGAAACCGGAACAAAAGCGCTGGCTCGTCATGGCGGTCGGCCTGGTCGCCAACGTCTGCCAGGGAATGGCGTACACGTCGAGCGTGTTCATGCTGCCGCTCGGAGAGGCCCTCGGCCGGCCCAGGGCGGAGTGGTCGCGGGAATGGGGGTTCATATTCGCCATGTGCCTGGCCTTCCTGCCGGCCGGCATGCTCATGTCCGGGAAGCTGGCCGACTACGGCAAGACGCGGCTGACGGTGGCGCTCGGCGCGCTCCTCTTCGGCGGCGGCCTTTTCCTCGCCGGATTCGGAACGAGCGTCCTGTGGATCGCCGTCACCCTCGGGGTCATGACCTCGATCGGCAGCGGCTCCGCCTACGGCACGGTCATCGGCACCATGGTCCGCTGGTTCCCCGACCGGCGCGGCCTCGCGTCCGGGCTCGCGGTCGCGGCCGTCGGCGTCGGTCCGATAATCCTCGCCCCCATCGCCCGGAGCCTCGAAGCCTCCCACGGCGTCATGGCCATGTTCAAGATCCTCGGCGTCGCCTCCTTCATCGCGATGGGACTGGCGGCGCTGTACGTCACAAACCCGCCGGAAGGCTACCGGCCCGAAGGCTGGACGCCGCCGGAACCCGACGCCCGGGCGAGCCGGCCTCCGGTCGAAAACCTGGCCTGGCGCCGGATGATCGGGCGCGGCCTCTTCTGGCTCCTCTACCTCGCCTATATCGCCGGCGCCTTCGCGGGCGTCCTGGTAAGCGGCCTCGCCTCGCCGATCGCGATCGAACTCGCCGGCATGACCGCCTCCGGCGCCACCTTCGCCGTCATGCTGTTCGCCCTGTCGAACGCGGGCGGCAGGGTGCTGTGGGGCTTCCTGTCGGACCTGGCCGGCAGAATGCGGATGCTTGCCGTCGCCTTCGTCCTGACGGCGATTTCCATGTTCATCCTGTACTGGCACGTCGGGACGCCGGGGGTCTATCTCCCGTGCCTCGCCGCGGCCGGCATGTGCTACGGCGGCGTTCTGGGCACCTTTCCCAGCCTCAACGCCGATTCGTTCGGCATCAAGCACGCGGCCATGAACCTGGCCGTCCTCTTCACCTCGTTCTCCGTGGTGGCGGTGATCGCGCCGCAGGTGCTGGCCCACTACCGGAACGGCGGCCCGGCGGAATATCCAAAAGCGTTTCTCGCGGCCGGATGCGTTGCAGTCGCGGGCGTCATTTTGTCGATACTCATCATGGGAAGGAAGCAGCGTGGGTGATGTTCCCGAATGGCGCAGGATGATGGGCGTCGACAATTACGCGGACGTCACCGGCCTGGAAGTGCTTGCCGCCGAAGCCGGGTATGCGAAAGTCCGTCTGCCCGTCTCGGATACGATAGTGAACGGGCACGGCAACGTCCATGGCGGGGCGTATTTCACCCTCGCCGACTACACGGCGGCGATCGCCTCCAACATGTACGGGACGCCCACCGTGGCGGTGAACGGGACCATATCCTTCCTGTCCCCGGTTCGCGAAGGGTGCCTGGTCGCCGAGGCGCGGACGGTGAAATCCGGCCGCAGGATGAAGTTCATGACGGTCGAGATCAGGGACGCGGGCGGCCGGCTGGTCGCGGTTTTCCAGGGATCGTCCGCGACGGTGGAAAGGACGATCCATAATTCGCAATGCGAAATGCGGAGTTCGTGATCATGCCGTTCACGGTCCGGAGTCGTGATTCCCTCGACCGCGCATTCCGCGCTATTTTGTCCGTCGCGGCGCAAATCTTGACCCGGGCTTCGCCGAAACGTACAATCAGGTCCGGTCAACGACAGGGGAGTTCGCCAATGTTCAAGAAGCATCTGCTTGTTCTTTTCGTCGCCGCCATCGCCCTCGCGGCCGCCGCCGGCTGCGGCAGGCGCATCGACGGCCCCAGGTTCTGGTGGAACGACAGGGCGCAGGACCGCCTCCCCGAGGACTACGCGCTGCCGTCCGATCCCGCGGCTCCGGACGAACTCGCCGAGGAACGCGCAACCTCCGCTTCCGGCGACGACCTGTCCGAGGACGACCTCCGCGATTACCGGACCAATCTCGATCAGCAGGAGGAAAAGCGGAAGAGCGAATCCTCCATCGTCGACTTCTAGGGCCGATCCGGCCGGCTTCACCCGCCCCCGCGCCCAAAACGCGGGGGCGATTTTTACCGGGGCGTTTCGCGGAGTTGCACGGGCATCCCATTGCGCATTTCGGCTTGTCCCGGCGCATCCCGAAACGCCAGGTTTTCCGCAACAATGGGGTAAAACGCTCCAGGCGGATTTTCGCGCATCCCTACAGGCCCGACGAGGGGGGACGATGGACAACTCGAACAAATACGACGCGGACGATTTCCGCAACCTTGAACCGTGGCGCATCTTCCGCATCATGGCCGAATTCGTCGACGGCTTCGAATCGATGGCCAGGGTCGACAGCGGCGTGAGCGTCTTCGGTTCCGCCCGCACTCCGCCCGGGGACCGGTATTACCGGATGGCGGTCGAACTTGGGCGCGAGCTCACCCTGGAAGGCTACACCGTCATCACCGGCGGCGGCCCCGGCATCATGGAAGCGGCCAACAAAGGCGCCCGCGAGGCCAACGGCGTCTCGATCGGCCTCAACATCGACCTTCCGTTCGAACAAAAACCAAACCCGTTCATCGGCAAACTCCTTAACTTCCGCTACTTCTTCTGCCGCAAGGTGATGTTCTCCAAATACTCGCAGGCGATCGTCGCCTTCCCGGGGGGCTTGGGCACCATGGACGAGCTGTTCGAACACCTCACCCTGGTGCAGACGCGGAAGATACCGCCCATGGCCGTCATCCTCGTCGGCGGCGACTTCTGGAAGGGAATGCTGGAATGGGTGGAAAAAACCATGCTCGGCTGGAAATACATCAACCCCGAGGACAGGGAACTGTACGTGCTGGCCGATACGGTCGGCGACGTGATGAAAACGCTCAACCGCCTGTCGCCGCCGAAATCACGCTGACCGTCCCCACCGGATGCGGGGGCCGGCATTGGAATGGGAGGGTCGTCGCATGCCCAAGCGCCGTCGCCGCGAGGAGGAGGACGAAGCCGAGCGCAAGGAGCGGCTTGCCTATGTCGGCGTTTTGGCGGCCGGCCTGGTCCACGAGATCAAGACGCCGCTGCATGCCATTCAACTCACCGTGCAGATGCTGGTTGAGGATTCCGAGCGTTTGCCGCCGGACATCCGCCCCAAGTTCGAGCGCCGGTGCCGGCGCGTCTACACGGAGGTGAAGTCGCTGGCGCAGATGCTTGACGCGTTTCTCAGCTTCGCGCGTCCGCCGCGCATGGATCCCACGCCCACCGATTTAAACATGCTGTTGCGCGAGATCATCGAGTTCGCCCGCCCGGAGATGGACGCGGCCGGCATCGCGCTCGAGGCCAATCTCGCCGACGACATGTATCCGGTCGTCATCGACAAGAACCAGTTCACCCATGTCGTCCTCAACCTGCTCAAGAACGCGCGGGAAAGCATCGAGGCGCTGCGGGAGAGGCGGGCCGAGGATTTCGAGGGCCGCATCGTCATCGCCGCCGCCGAGGACGAGGACGGGATCAAGCTCATCGTCGACGACGACGGCGAGGGGATCGCGCCCGGCGCCGAGGATCGCATCTTCGACCTGTTCTACACCACGAAGCCGAAGGGGAACGGGTTGGGGCTGGGGATCGTCAAGCGGACGGTCGAGGAGCACCGGGGGCGGATCCGCACCGAGCCGAAGGAGGGGGAGGGCGCGCGCTTCGTCGTCACGCTGCCGCGCGGCCACTTCCTCGAATACGAGGGTGAAAAAGCGGCCCATGGCGTTCACGGTCCGGAGCCGTGATTCCCTCAACCGCGCGCGGCCATGGAATGGCCAGGGGAAGCGGATGTGGAACCGGGCGGCCCCCATCCCCCGTTTTCACAATTTCAGGCCGCGCGCAGCATACTTGGCCTTTTGTAAAACTGTCGCGCGCGGGCATCGGAGAATGCGACAAAGGCGGCCCGGCGTTTTTCGGCCGATTGACGAATGACCACAGTGAACGCTGACGACGCTCTTCCCTCGTTTTCCGAGCCCTCCCGCCGAAGCGGCGAGCGCGGCGCCTTCAACGCCGCCGCCGCCGTCATGGCGCAGACGCCGGACATGGCCGAGGCCGCGCCGGAGATCCTGCGCCTTGTGCGTGAAAGCCTCGGCATGCGCCGCGCCTCGCTGGCGCTTCTCGACCAGGAAACGGGCGAAGTCGTCATCGACGCCGCCTCGGGCCTCACCGGCGACCAGGTGAGCCTCGGGCGCTACCGCCTCGGGGAGGGCGTCACCGGACGCGTCGCCGCCACCGGCGGACCAGCCGTGGTGACGCACATCGCCAATTGCCGCGAATACCTCAACCGGACCGGGGGCTTCCTCGGGGAGGACGGCTCGTTCGTCTGCGTGCCGGTCACGCTTGGCGACGAAATCCTCGGCACCATATCCGCCGACTGCGCGCCGCGGGAGGAGGCGCGGCTCTGGGAGGACGCGCGCTTCCTCGCCGTCATCGCCACCCTGATGGCGCAGGGAATCAAGACGCGCCTCCAGGAGCGCGAGCGCCGCTTGCGCCTCGCGGACGAAAACAAGCGCCTCCGCGACGAACTCCTCGACCGCCAGACGCCGGGGGGCATCATCGGCAATTCGCGGGAAATGCGCATCGTCTACGACCAGATCGCCCAGGTCGCGGGCAGCAACGCGACCGTGCTCATCCACGGCGAGACCGGGACGGGAAAGGAACTGGTGGCGCGGGCCCTGCATGTCGGCGGCTCGCGCCGGGACGGGCCGTTCGTGCGCGTCAACTGCGCGGCGCTGCCGGAGACGCTGATCGAAAGCGAGCTGTTCGGGCATGAAAAGGGCGCTTTCACCGGCGCGTCGGCGGCGCGAGCCGGCCGATTCGAGCAGGCGGACGGCGGGAGCATTTTTCTCGACGAGATCGGGGACATTTCCCCCCTCATGCAGGTGAAGCTGCTGCGCGTCCTGCAGGAACGCGAATTCGAGCGCGTCGGCGGCAACCGCACGATCAAGATCGATGTGCGCGTCATCGCCGCGACCAACCGCGATCTGGGCCGGATGGCGAGGGAGGGAGCGTTTAGGGGCGACCTGTACTACCGCGTGAACGTGTTCCCGATCTTCCTGCTGCCGCTCCGCAAGCGCCTCGCCGACCTCCCGCTCCTGGCGGAGCATTTCCTGCGGAAATACGCCGCCGCCGCCGGCAAGGAAATCGTCGCCATTTCCCCCGACGCCATCGACATGATGACCGGGCATTCGTGGCCCGGGAACGTCCGGGAGCTCGAGAACTGCATCGAGCACGCGGTGATTCTCGCGGGCGGACCGGTGATCCGCGCCAGCCACCTGCCGGCGAGCCTGCGGCAGCCGGCGGAAAACGAGCGCCCCGCCGCCGCCGACCTGAAGACCATGGTCGACGATTTCGAGCGCGGCCTTCTCGAGGAGGCCCTGCGCGAGACCGGCGGCAACATCACCCGCGCGGCGGAACGGCTCGGCACCACGCCCCGGATCGTTTCGTATCGCGCCCGGCAACTCGGGATCAACGCCGGCTCGCGATAGCGCCCAGGCCGGGCCGGCGGGCGCGAAGGACATGCTGTTCGCGGCTCGAAGCGGCAATTCCCTCAACCGTGCGCGGCCATGGAACGGCCCGGGGAAGCGACTGTCGCATGGAGGCGCACCCCCATCTCCCATCTTCGCAATTTCGGCCCGCGCCCGGTGTATCCGCCCGCAATCCTCGGACCAGGCATTGACGGCCGGATCGAAAGCTGTATAATCATTCATCCCGATCGGCTTTGACCGCGGAGAGGTGGCTGAGTGGTCGAATGCACCGGCTTGCTAAGCCGACGTACGGGTTACCCCGTACCGAGGGTTCGAATCCCTCCCTCTCCGCCAATTCTTATTTTAACTCATTATTTTATGGTAGGTTACTTCGTCGTTTACGGTGGTTGCGGGTCTCAACTTGATGTGATCTGTCCCGCTGGATATGACAAAGTATCCGCTCGGGCGCACATTAAAAAGGCGTCGCCCAACTCTGGGGATTGCGGCAATCCCTCCAATTAGTATTTTTCCGAATACGCCCGCAACGCCTTGACGAAACACTCCTCAGGCGGATTGACGATCCCCGCACCTATCTGGCCGACGCCGGGCTTCCTGTGCGCAATACCGGTGTTGATGACGGGGAGGACATTGTTTTCCAGAACCGCGCGGATGTCGATACCCAGGGCGGACCCCCTGAAATCGAGCGGCGGAAGGGAATAGCCGGGGTTTTCAGCGACGGTGATCGAATACATGCGGGTTGAAAACTCGATCGCCTCGGCGATCGTGCCTCCGACGAACTGGACTATGGCGGGGGCCGCACCCATGGCGAACCCGCCAATGCCCATGGTCTCTGTGATGGCGCTGTCGCCAAGGTCGGGATTGGCGTCCTCGTCCGAGAACCCCGGGAACAGTAACCCCCGCACCATCCGGGCCGGCCCGGTGAACCATTCCTCCCGCCCCATACCGCTCACCCGGATCCCGAAGTCGACCCCATTCCTGGCCATGGTCGTCACAACGGTTGAATGCGGCACGCCGTGCGCAGCATCAAGGCAGCTCTTGCAAGCAGCCATGGAGAGATTGAGGAAATAATGCTCATTGCTCTTTAAGAATTCCGCCGCCTTCCGCGCGCCCCCCGACGAATCGGAGAGCGCCATGAAATGCGGCAAGAGCGCACGGATGAAGAGGGAGGTTGATGCCTTGTTGCGGTTGTGGCATTCATCCCCCATGTGGAGTGCCTGCGCGGTGAGGTTTTTCAGATCGAGGGGGCCGCTCCGGGTGATAATCTCCTTGAGGACCGGCGCGAACTCCCTTTCGATATAGCGCAGGCGGTCGATAACCTCGGGGCCGTTCGCACCGAAGCGGAGCACCTTGCCCAGGCCTTCGTTGATGGTCGCGAAGGCGAGGTTGCCGTGGGTCCGGTTTTGCACGACATGGACGGGCATGGACGCCGACACCACGCCGGCCATTGGCCCGACGGCGCCGAAATGGTGGCAGGGCGAGAAGAGGACATCCCCCGACTCCGCGACGGCGAGCGCCTCCTTTTCATCCTTCGCCAGCCCTTCGTAGATGATCGCCCCGGCTACCGCGCCCTTCATGGCGCCGCACATGCGTGAGAACCCAATGGGCGGTCCGGCGTGGAGGATGGTTGTTTTGGTCATGCCCGGGATGGCCTTCAAGGCGGGGGCTACGTCGACGAGGAACGGATGCGCCTCCTTGAGCAGGGCTACCGCCTTTTCATTCGCCGCCGCGATTTTTTCGTCGCCGGTAAGCCGGTCAAGGATCGCGATAATCTCCGGATCGCCCCCCCCGGCCGGCTTCCAGTCCACCTGCACGGCGTCGACGCCGATGCGGATCAATTCGTCCCGGAAGAGTGGGGCGCCGACGTTGACGATCCCCAACTGACCGCCGAATAGTTCGTTTATGCTCATGCCGCGCCTCCTGCCGCCTTGAGCGCCCCGACCGCCGCCTCGACCGCCCGGTGGTTGCTCCTGCACACGACAACGTCTTCGTACTCAAGCATTTTTTCCTGCCCCGCCAGACCCTGGTAGTCGTCCCCGGTGCCGAGAACATAAGCCACGACGATTAGGTGACGGCCCTGTTCGGAGGCGATGCGCTTCGCCTTGCGGATCCCGTCCAGGGTGACGCCCACCGGATCCGGGTGCGAACCGTAGCCGATCTCGAAATCGAGCAGGAGCACGGCCGTCTCCGGATCCCCAGCCTCCTGGATGATGCGTTCGAGCCGGATGGTCGGGTCGATCATGGGGTGCGGCCGACCCTGGGTGAACTGGCCGTCGCCGAGGTCGATCACGGAATTTTGGATGCTTTTCAGGGGGTCGGCGAGTCGGTGTCCGGGTTTCCTGGATATGTTCGAGTAGACGCCGGGGCAGGATTCTCGCATGACCGTTTCCGCCTCGGCGGCGAGCGTGCCGCCGCAATAGAGGGCGCGGATGTATTTCTGCGACCCGGCGAGGCGAGCCGCCTCCTCCGCGATGCGGTTCGCCGGGTATGGGAATAGTTCCCCACAGCCGGTGGAACCGCCTCCGGACAGCCGGACCGCCCGGACAGCCGCGTCCTCGAGGCTGCCCGCGAACTCGAGGTTGCCGTCCGACTCACCGCCGCCACCGATGAAGCAGATCACCACCGGCTTGCCGCACCCGCGCGCCGCCCGCAGCACCTTTTCCGCCACTTCACCCGCCGGCGGCTTGGAGATCAGAACGACGACTCTAGTGGCCGCGTCGTCCTTCAGCGCTCGTATGGCGTCCAGCATCATGATGCCGCCGATCGCCTCCGACAGGTCGCGCCCGCCTACCCCGATGGCCTGGGTGACGCCGCCCCCGAGACGGTCGATGAGCGAGGTTACCTCCTGCAGACCGGTTCCGGATGCAGCTGCGAGGCCGATGTCGCCGTGGCGGATCTGATTGGCGAAGCACAGCCCGACATTGTTAATGATAGCGGTGCCGCAGTCCGGGCCCATGAGGAGGAGCCCCTTTTTATGGGCGATCCTCTTGCATTCGAGCTCGTCCTCGACGTTCACGTTGTTCGAGAAAAGCATCACGTGCAGGTTTTCGTCCAGCGCCCGCCGGACCTCGCGGACGGCGAACCGCCCAGCGACGGAGATCATGGCCAAGTTGAGTCCGGGGTGGGTCTCGACCGCCTCATGGATGTTCTTGGGAGGCGCCTGCCGCCCGCCGCCCGCCGTCTTCTTCCGGTCGAAAAGCGCCTTTTTCCCCTCCAAGGCGGCGGCCGCAGCCGCATCCCCGGTCTCCGCCTCGACGATGAC
>JAIRTL010000045.1 GCA_031254915.1 Planctomycetota bacterium | reverse complement strand
TATTCGGCAATATTATGGAAGCCGGCGATCCGCTGGCGAATCACACGTATCGACGTCCTCAACCAGATTCGCTTCGCCTCGGTGCGCCGCAACGAAGTCGCGCTTGTCGCAACGCAGGGCAACCGCGAAGGCATCTATGTGGAGGAGGCGCGACAGCAGCGGGCGGGATTGATCCTGCGCGACGTCCGCTATCGGCTCCACGCGGAGTTCGAATACATCCCGCCGGAGAAACGGACGCCGGCCCGCAATCCCCTGCCCAACCACCTCGGCGAAGCCGAGACCTTCGAGGGCCATGGAGCCGGTCCGGATGAAAAGGAGGCGAAGTACGCCGCCATGTTCGGTCGACGCGCCGACAAGGGCCAATGCTTCACCCAGCCTTACCTGGGATGCCGCGAGTTTTCCTGTCATTTCCGCCGCATACAGGATTCCAAGGCCGAGCCGGCGGAGATTCATGAATCCCTTCGCGGCGAGCGCGATCTGGGCTGGATGCTGTACGACCTGGATTATTCGGATGAAAACAACCCGACGCCGCTGTTTTTCCGCGCCGTCGTCCGGGACGGAACGCTGGCGGTGCCGGCGCGCGACAGCGGGGAGGTGCGGGGATGATACTGCAATCGCTTGCATCCTATCATGAACGGAAGGGCGATACGCTCGCCCCGCCCGGCTGGATCCGCAAACCCGTCGATTTCGTCATCGTCATCAACCGGGCGGGCGAATTCGTGACCGTGAACGACTTGCGGGAAGTGAAGAATAAGAAACAGGTCGGCCTGCCGAAATTGCTCCCGAACATCGGCAAACAGGCGCAGAAGCATGCCAACAGCGGCAAAGACGCCAACCTGTTGTGGGACGATGCGCCGTTTGTTCTGGCCAGGAAAACAAAAGGCCCCATCACCACGCAGTCGTTTTGCGACACGGTCGAAGAATATTTCCCGGATGGCGGTGAATGTGCGGAGGACGAAGGCATAGCCGCGATCAAGGCGTTTTGCCGGACGCAACTGGCGGACGAGGCGGTCCGGGAACGCATCGCCGGTCTGCTTCCGCAGAAGAACGGCGTCCTGTTGCCGGTGATTGTCGCGTTCCGGCTTGACGACGAGTCGGAATGCTTCATCAGCGATCGTCCGGCGGTTAAACAGCGTCTGGCGGCGCATGTCGGCTCGAGAAATCCTGACGGCGTCTGCTCGGTGACCGGCGAACGAGCCCCCATCAGCAGGCTGCACACCGTCATCAAGAATGTCTGGGGCGGGCAATCGTCCGGCGTCAGTCTGGTGTCGTACAACGCGCCGGCGTTCAATTCCTACAACAAGGAAGGCGGCGCCAACGCCCCGGTTGGCGAGGCCGCCATGTTCGCCTACACGACGGCGCTCAACCACCTCCTTGGCGGCGACTCCGCCCAGAGAATGCAGGTCGGCGACGCCTCGACCGTTTTCTGGTCGGAAAAATCGAGCGAATTCGAGGGCAGATTCGCGCAGTTTTTCACCGGCGACAAGGACGATCCGGACGCCCTGACCGACCTGGTCAGAGGATTGTACGACTCCATCCATAGAGGGCGTCAGGCGGAGAGCGACGACGTGAACAGGTTTTACGTTCTCGGCCTTTCTCCGAATGCGGCCCGCGTCGCCGTGCGCTTCTGGATCGTCGGCTCCGTCGCCGAAATGGAACGGAATATCGGCAGATATTTCGAGGACATCAAGATCGCCCATGGACCCAATGCCCCGGACGAACTCCCGCTCTCGCGCCTTCTTGCGCAGACCGCCGTCCTGGGGAAACGGGAAAATATCCCGCCCAACCTGGCGGGCGACGTCATGCGGGCGATTCTCGGGGGAACGCCGTACCCGCTCACCGCCATGGCCGCATTGTTGCGCCGCGTCCGCGCGGAACGGGTGGTTCCGCATGCCAGGGCGGCGTTTTTGAAAGCGTGCATCAATCGTTCCCCACTTCAGGAAGATGATAGAGAAAGGAAGATGGCAATGGGTCTCGATCGCGACAACGTAAACATCGGCTATCGACTGGGTCGGCTTTTCGCCGCATTGGAAAAAACACAGCTAGATGCGCTTCCCGGCATCAAAGCCACTATCCGCGACCGGTTTTACGGTTCCGCCTCCAGCACGCCGGCGGCGGTCTTCCCCACCCTTATCCGCACATCGAAACACCACCTGGGCAAGCTCGACGACAGACAGCGGAAATACCGCGAACGCCTGATCGGGGAAATTGTCGACGGCCTCCCGCCGGAGTTCCCGGACGTGCTCAAACTCTCCGATCAGGGACGCTTCGCTATCGGCTACTATCACCAAATGCAGGACTTCTTTACAAAAAAAACGCCGACGGCGGACGAGAAGGCCGAGGCGACGGGAAGGGAATGACCTTCTCCTGTCGCCGGTTTAATTCCACAATTCTTATGAATACAGAAAGGGAATAACAATGACTCCCATTATCAACCGCTATGATTTCGCGCTTCTGTTCGATGTCGAGAACGGCAACCCCAACGGCGATCCCGACGCCGGCAATCTGCCGCGCATCGACCCGGAGACCGGCAGTGGCCTGGTCACCGACGTCTGCCTCAAGCGCAAGGTGCGTAATTACGTGGAAATGTTGAACCGGGAAAACGCGGCGATTTACGTTCGGGAAAAGGCGGTGCTCACTCGCTTCCACGAAGAAGCCTACCGGGCGATCGGCGCGGAAGATGAACTGAGAGACGCTGAGGAGGCGGCCAAGAAAAGCGAAAGCGGCGAAAGCGAAGATGGCGCTTCTGCGAAGAAAAAGGCGGCAAAGCCGAAACGCAAGGGCGGCGAGCACGTGGAGGAAGCGCGGAAATGGATGTGCGAGCGTTTCTACGACGTGCGGACGTTCGGGGCCGTCATGTCGCTTGGTGTGAACTGCGGCCAAGTTCGAGGACCTGTGCAAATGACCTTTGCGCATTCGGTTGACCCGGTGTTGACGCAGGAGCATTCGATCACTCGTATGGCGGTGGCGACCGAAGCGGAAGCGGAAAAACAGGGCGGCGACAACCGCACCATGGGCAGGAAGAACACGATTCCGTATGGGCTGTATCTTGGCTACGGCTTCGTATCGCCGCACCTTGCGGCGCAGACCGGTTTTTCGATGGAGGATCTGGAACTGTTCTGGGAGGCGCTCGTGAACATGTTCGAGCACGATCGCTCCGCCGCGCGCGGATTGATGAGCACCCGCAAGCTCTATATCTTCCGGCACGATTCGGCGCTCGGCAACGCGCCGGCGCGGACGCTGTTCGATTGCATCAAGGCGGAGCCCGTGAACGCAAATCGTCCGGCGCGGAAATACGCCGATTATCTGGTCTCGATCGACGCTTCCGCGTTGCCGTCCGGGGTGACGTTGGTGGAAAAGCCGTAAACCGAAAGGAGCGGGGTCGTGGATGATGCGTTGTGGGTGCAGCTGTCGGCATTACAGCATTTCCGGTTTTGCCCGCGCCAATGCGCGCTGATCCATATAGAAGCGATATGGGACGAGAACCGGCTGACAGCGGAAGGGCGAGTGCTTCACGAACGTGTTCATTCGTCGGGGCGGGAAAAACGCGATTCCCTTATCATTGTCAGGGGACTTCGGCTGTACTCGCAACGCCATCGTCTATCCGGGATCGCCGATGTCGTCGAATTCCATCAAACAAACGACGACGATTCCGGCGTCTCGTTAACGGGAGAAGAAGGTCATTGGATCCCCTTCCCCGTCGAATACAAGCGTGGAAGACCCAAAAAATCCGGATTGGACGTCGAACAACTGGCGGCACAGGCGCTGTGCCTGTCGGAAATGCTTTCCGTGCCTGTTGCCGCCGGAGCATTGTATTACGGCGCTTCGAAACGGCGCATGAATGTTCAATTCACGGAAGCAATTTTTCGAGAAGTGATCGATTTGGCGAATTCTGTACGACGACTGCTGGAAAGCGGAGACACGCCAGCCCCAAACACCGGCAATCATTGCGCATCGTGCAGCCTTTTGAACGCGTGCCTTCCTTTCGTCCTTGAGCGATCTGTCGTCAGATACTATCGGCAAATCGATATGGATAATGGTTCGGAAAACATGACATAGGAACATGAGTAATATGAATACCTATGACAATACGCTGTATATTCTAACGCAGGGCGCGTATCTCGCAAAGGACGGCGAGCGCGTGGCGGTGCGGTTGGATAACGAGACGCGACTGGCGGTTCCGATTCATACGCTGGGTGGGATCGTCGCGTTTGGACAGGTTACGGCAAGTCCTTTTCTCATGGGTATGGCGGCCGAAGCCGGCGTATGCATGTCCTTTTTCACGGAACAGGGAAAATTCCTTGCCCGTGTGGAAGGACCCGTGTCGGGAAACATCCGACTACGCAAGCGCCAATACCAGGCATCCGAATCGCTTTCAGATAGTTGTCATGTGGCGGCGTCCTTCATCGTCGGAAAATTCGTCAATCAGCGCTCGGTACTCGAGCGCCACAAGCGCGATCACGGGACAACGTCTGGGCGTGTTATCGAGGCATCGCGGGAGCTGTCGCTCCTCATCGCAAAAGTAACCAGTCCTGACGGCCTACCTTCGCCTACCGGCGGTTTGGACGCGCTCCGTGGAATCGAAGGCATTGGCGCGACACGGTATTTTTCGGCGTTTGACGATCTGATCCTGCACCAGAAAGAGGCGTTTGCATTCAAGGGGCGCAACCGTCGTCCCCCGTTGGATGCTACGAACGCATTGCTTTCATTTGTATACACGCTTTTAACGCATGACGTTCGTGGCGCGCTCGAGGGAGTCGGCCTGGATCCGCAAGCGGGATTTTTGCACCGCGACAGGCCGGGAAGACCGGGGCTTGCCCTGGATATGATGGAGGAATTGCGTCCTATTCTGGCCGACCGACTGGTGCTGTCGCTGATCAATAGGAAGCAGGTAACGGGTAGGGGATTCACCATTGCAGAAAACCACGGCGTGGAGATGGACGAAAAGACTCGGAGAACTGTTCTGACCGCCTATCAGGAGCGAAAACGCGAGGAAATAGAACACCCGTTTCTCCAAAAAAGGGCGCCGTGGAGCTTGGTGCCTCATATTCAGGCACGCCTTTTGGCGCGCTATCTTCGCGGCGACTTGAACGGATACCCCGCTTTTCTCTGGAAATAATGAGGGCGATCCATGTTGGTACTTGTCACCTACGATGTCAGTCTGGCGGACTCTACCGGCAAAAAGCGATTGCGCAGGGTGGCGAAAGCATGTGAAAACAAAGGGCAACGGGTTCAGAACTCAGTTTTCGAATGCCTCGTTGACCCTGCGGAGTGGGTAGTTTTGAAGGCGCGGCTTGAGGAAGAGATAGATGCGTCATACGACAGCCTTCGGTATTATTTTCTGGGAACAAACTGGCAGCGACGAGTCGAACATGTCGGCGCAAAACCATCGTATGACCCTGAAGGTCCACTGATGATATAAAGCGGACACTCACGTTCCGCGAACCAGATGCGTCCATGAAAAACTTGTGAGGTTCGCAAAAACGTAACGTCTTTGCATATTTACAATTGCGCACGATGCTGCATTTTGTCGCTCTATCTCTCCCACAATGACATGACTTTCGCGATTTCGGTGTTGTAATCTGCTTTATATGTTTACATTAGAAGCGCCGCCGTCGCTCCCCGCGTGGGAGCGTGAGTTGAAACGCGGTGAAGCGGAAATACGAGCGCGACAAAAAGCGTCGCTCCCCGCGTGGGAGCGTGAGTTGAAACTTGTAGCCGTCGATGCATGCATCAT
>JAIRTL010000036.1 GCA_031254915.1 Planctomycetota bacterium | reverse complement strand
CGAGGTGCCCGGCTACGAATCGGTGGCGGTCAATTACGTCGGACAGGCCAAGTTCGGCTCGCCGACGGAGAGCGCGCCGTCGGCGTCGGTGCGAATCAAGCTGGAGGAACAGCGCTCGGACGGAACGAGGAGTTCTGTAAGGCCGTGTAAATAAATTATCTTTACAAATTCATTTGGATTTCAGCCGCATTAAAGGATTTGTCACTATCGGGACGGATTATGACGCGGCGGCCTCTATTCGCGGCTGGTGGCGACATACAGGCCGCAGTGAATATCCCCATGCCCGCGCTGGCTCCTGATCACCGCCGATGGCGGAGGCTCGAACGGATATCGCCGCCGCCTCTGGAAGGTCGAACTGCAACGGCTGTCGGTGCGCGGCTTGAGAACAAGCATGGGCGAGCTGCTCATTCTCGCCTGTCACGGGATAGAGGGCTCCGCCGCCACGCTGGCGTACATGCGGCGTTGGAATATCGAGACCGGCTTCGAGAAGCTCAAGTCGCATGGAGTTCGAAACCTCTTTCAATACGGCGTCCGATTCCATGCCGGCAACGATCTGGTCGTTTGCGTTCCCCCGTCTTTCCTTTTGACAAAATGAAACACAACGCGGCAAATGTCAAAAGTCAACCAATGTATTGGCGGCAAAGGAATTGCAGTGGTCGAAGCCCCGGACGGCGAAGTGGCAAGCGTTTTGCATTATATAAACTTATCAAGTTAAGAACGCCGCGAAATTTGGCGGCGGAATATTCGAGCCTACTGGAGAGCAAGGTGTCATGGCCGTTCAACTCCAGCCCGTTCAATCTGTTAAATGGCTGGGCGGAGCGGGGGGGAAGAGGCGGCACCGTTTTGAAAAAGGAGTATATTATGTTTAGAACCAGAAATCGCGGATATTGGCCTTGGGAATCGCTTGGCGAACACATCGCGCGCCTGAACAACGAATTCAGCCGGGCGATTAGCCACGGCATGCGTGAAAGCGAACGGTCTTTCCCCGCCTTCAATATCTGGAGCAATGCGGAAGGTGCGATCCTCAACGCCGAATTGCCCGGCGTCAAGGTCGAGGATATTGAACTGACGGTGAGCGGAAACGTGGTCGCCATCAAGGGCAACCGGAAAAACAGCATCGCCGGGAGCGACAAATATGTCCGCCGCGAGCGTCAGGAGGGCGAATTTATCCGCACCTTCGAGCTCCCCTTCCAGGTCGATCCGGAAAAGGTTGTCGCAAAGTCCGCCAAAGGCATTCTTCGCCTCGAGCTTCCGCGCGCGGAAGCGGACAAGCCGAGGAAGATCGCCGTGCGGAGCGCCTGAGGCGCGAGTGCGGCGCGAACGGCATGGACTGAATATTCCCGGTCAAATATGGAAAGAGAGGTGGACATCATGGACACAGCCAATAAATACGAAGTGAAGGAAAACCAAAATCCCTCCGCCAAGGAGGAGGTCGCGGTGCCGGAAGGCGTCGAGAGGCTTGAAAGCAGGAAGGCGTTTGTTCCGTCCGTCGACATCATCGACAATGAGGAGCGGACCGTCCTTATCGCGGACATGCCCGGCGTCGACGAGGACTGCATCGACGTTCTTCTGGAAAAGAACGTACTCACCATCAAGGGCAGGCCGAAATCGGATGATTTCCCCGGACGCCAGCAGGTGTATTCGGAGTATGTGGAAGGCGATTTCGAACGCGCCTTCACCGTCGCCGAGGGAGTCGATCGCGACAACATCACCGCCAACATCAGTGAAGGCGTGCTGACTGTCGTCATCCCGAAGATGCGCCAGGCGACGCGCAGGATCGCGGTCGGTCAGGGCGAGAAGTCCTGAGACGACGCTCCGCAAAAAGTTATACTGGGCGCGGTCCGAGGAAATTATGAAAATGGGGGACGGGGGTTTCCCTGTTTCACAGTTGCTTCCCTTGCCCTTTTCACGCCGCGCACAGTTGAGGGAAGAACAACTCCGGACCGTGAACGGTATAAAATGCTCGGCTCATGTACTGAATTTGGTGGTGACTGGGTGATTTGAGTGCACATAGCCGCCATGCCATTTGGTTTGCTTGTTCAATCAAACGCACTCCCACTAGATTCAGTACATGAACCAAATGCTCCATGCCCATACCTACCCGTCACCATTTCACGATGAGGGCGATCAGTTGAATGATGACGGCAAGCCCGACGCCGAGCCAGAAGCGCTTGTCCATCCACCAGGCGTCAGGCGGCTCCGCCGTCTGTCCGGAGGCGACGTCGACCGGGTCCGTCTCCAGGGACCGCTTGATGGACGAGGGCGGAAGCTGCTCCTCAATGAGCTTGGCGATGTCCGACGACATTTCGCCGGCGTTGTTGTACCGTTCGGAAATTTTGGGCTGGGTGGCTTTGCGGACCACGCGGTCGATGCCGCTGCTGAACGCCGCCGACGGCGCGAGCAGCTTGATGTCCACTTCCGCCAGCGGGCTCCTGGCGGCGCGGAGCGAATCCTGGAACGACGGCTGGCGGTAGACGCGGGTGAGAGTCATGAGTTCCGCCAGCATCAGGCCGAGCGCGAAGACGTCTGACGCCGGGCCGATCCCGCCGAAATCGCCGTGCGCCTGCTCCGGGCTCATATAGGCGGGCGTTCCGGCGATGGAGCCGCCGAAGGTGTTCAGCCCCGATCCCTGGCGGACGGTCGCGACCGGTTCCTCGGAACCGTCGCCCTGCGTCGCCACTGTTTTCGCGAGTCCCCAGTCCATGATCTGCACTTCGCCGTATTCGCCTATAAGCACGTTGTCGGGTTTGAGGTCGCGGTGGACCACACCCTTGGCATGGGCATAAGCCATGCCCTGGCACAAACGCTGGAAGAGCCTGAGCCTGGCGAGGTAGTTGTATTGCCGGGTGGTGTCGCGGTCGCCGATGCGCAGGTGGTTGATAAGGTCGCCGAGCGAACGCCCCTTGACGAGCTTCATGCTGAAGTACGGCATGCCGCCGGGCATGATCCCCAGTTCATGGACAGGCACCACGGACGGGTGCTCGAGTTGCGCCGTGATCTGCGCTTCGGCGATGAACCGGGCCACGCCGTCGCGCGACAGACCCTCGCCGTCGTGCAGAATCTTGATCGCCACTTCGCGGCCCAGGTGCTGGTCGCGCGCCTCAATGACCTGGCCGATCGAACCGGAACCGAGTTCGCGGCCGATGACGTAGCGCGCCGGGCTGTCTTCGGCGTCGTCGGTGAAGGACGGCCGGAAATCCTGGAGATGCCTGAGAAGCGTGTTCAGGTCGATCGCCTGGCTGAGGATGGGCGGCGGCAAACCTTCGAAATCCGCTGTTTCCGTCGAACGATCGGGCAGACGCGGGGTGGTCATTGCCTATCCCTCCCGTTCGGAAGCCGGGCGAGGGGCCTGTCCGTCGCCGCCGGGAGGCGACGGTCGCGCGATGTCATGCCGATGGCCGGCGATCGAGCAGGCGCGGCGGCCCTGTCGTCCGCCTCGGCGTCGCGGAACGCGTCCCCGCCCTCGGAAGCGTTTTTCGTCATCCGGCGCAGTTCCGCCGACTGGCTGGAGAGGTCGTGGGCGGCGGCGGCCGTCTCCTTCGAGATGGCGATCGTCGCCACGACGCCGTTATTCACCTGCTCAAGCCCCGCGTGCACCTGTCTGACGCCCTTCGACTGTTCCGCCGCCGACCGGGCGACGAAATCGGCGGTCGCGTTCAGCATGTCGGCGTTTTGCCGTATGCCCTTGAGGCTGGCCTCGAGCTGCAGGATCGACGCCACGGCGTCGTCGATGCGGGTGGACATGTCCGCGATCATTTCCTCCGTTTCCTTCGCAGCCTTCGCCGAATGACCGGCAAGCCGTCTGACCTCGTCCGCGACCACGGCGAATCCCTTGCCGTGGCGTCCGGCGCGCGCCGCCTCGACGGCGGCGTTGAGGGCGAGGAGGTTGGTCTGGAAGGCGATATTGTCGACCAATTTGTTGATGACGGTGATCTTCCGTCCCGCCTCCTGGACAGCGGAAATCGCCCCCGTCGCCTCCACCGCCTCCTTCGCTCCGCGTTCGGCGGAATCCCGGGTCAGGCCGGCCAATTCGCGGCTCTTCAGCGCCGAATCCGCGTTCGCCTCCGACGCCGCGCCGATCGCCGAGGCGGTGGCGGTGATTTCTTCGACCGCCGAGGACTGGTCGGTCGCGCCCATGGACAGGGACTGCGCCGCCCCGGCGATCATCTCCGCCTTTTTATCCAGGTTTTCCGCGACGACCGAGGCCTCCCGGAGCGTGCGCTCGATCAGTTTCGCGGCGGTGACGTCGCCGCCGACGACGAGGCGGCCGAGGTAACGCCGGTCGTCGCCGAGGAGCGGGTAGGCGGCGAGCGCGAAATGTGAGCCGTCGGCACGCGACAGCCAACGCGTCGGTTGGTCGGCGCGGGCCCGATTGGCGGCGTACAGCGGCGCCAAGTCGGCTCCGGTGGGGCATTCGAGCCCACTGTCGGCGGGAGCCGCCCCGGCCTTGCAGCCGAGGAAGCGGGCCATTTCCCCATTCAAATAGGTCCATTCCGTTTCCGGGTCGACGATGCCGATCGGAACCGGCACGCGGTCGAGGATGCCCCGATACCACGCCTCCTTGAAGCCGATCGTCCTGCCGACAAGCTGCGCCGCGACGATGCCGAGTAGAAGCGCCACCCCGAGGATGCCCAGGCCGGCGGAGAACTGGTTGTACAGGACGCTCCGCGTCTCGTCGATGATCGTCGCCTCGGGGAGAAGAAGCACGGTGGACCATTGCCGTTCGAGCGGCGCATAAACGGTCGGGGCGGAGACGATGAACACCTCCTCTCCGCGGAGGAGGTCGACCTGAAGCGCCGGGTGGTTGTCCGCGATGCCTTTGCGGATCACGGGAAGCCTGCCGGCGTCGAGACGGCGGAACATCCCGCCGGCGACAGGTTCCGGCTCGAGAAGACCGGAAAGGTCGAGCCCCTCCGCCCCGATCGCGACGGTGCCGGAATTGGAGGCGAGGAGAAGATGATAGCGGTTCCCGCCCGCGTAGTTTTGTTCCGACAGGGTGAAATCGCGGTAACTCTTTTCCAAATTGACCACGACGCCGGCGAGGCCGACTCGCCGATCCTCGTGAGTCAGCGTATACACGTAGGCGGTTCCCGGAAAGCCGTCCCCTTCGTGGTAGCATGTCACGCCGTCGCAGGAATGGTATTGCGGCTCGAGGAGGCGTTCGCGTTCCGGCATAGGCGAGGAGTCCCAGAACGGGAGCCTGTGAATCGCTTCCGTTGCCGGCGGTTTTCGAAACTGGATGCCGTCGCGCATATTGCTGGAAAAGAGATAGAAATAACCGTCGGGATTGAAATATTCGCTGCCGCCCGTCGCGGGTGCGGGGAAGACGCCGGGATCGAGGATGAGCCACAGGTCGATAAGCGCCGACGGAGCGCCCTGATGCACGGTCGCCATGTAGTTGGCGACGCTTTCGACGTCCGGAGGTATGTTGCGGAGGCGCGATACCTCGAGTTCCGACTTGGCGCGCGCGGCGATGTTCTTGGTCATCGTGGCGAGGGATTCGAGAAAAACGCTGTAGCGGGCGGCCTCGATCTTTACCGTCTCCACGGCGAGTTGCCGGTTTTTAGTCGCCAGAAGCCGCTCCGTGTAGTAGCGGGTCAGAAAGACCAGACCGAGGATGGCGATGAGGGTTACCCCCACCACGACGAGAATCAGCTTGGTTTTGATGTTCAGGGAAATCCGCATCAGGGTAGCCTTGCCGGAGCGCGAAACAGTTTTTGCCATGCTATGTATATCGCGAAGACGAACCCGCTCGCGCCGCGCAAGTTCACGCATGGGAAGTATTCCCGGAGTCTCGAGGCGCGCCCACACACAAGCTGCCCTCGTGCGCGTCCGCGTGCACCGACGGTGGATATACTGTTTGCAGCTTGAAATTGTGATTCCCCGGACTGTGCGCGGCAAGCGATGCGCTCGAAGAACGAAGGAGGAATGGGGGACAACCCCACCCCCCATTTTCACAATTTCGTGCCGCCCCCGGTATATACTGAAGCCACTTGAACTTTCGATTTTTAAACTTGTAGCCGGAAGTGCGCACACAGGTTATGAGATTGAAAAACCGAATTTCCAGCGCACTGCCGGTATATATGGCGGCTATGGCGTCACAGTCCGTAGTATAGCGAAAAATCCGGCAAGTAAAGGCTAAAATGCAGGGTTATTTAATTCTGCCGATTGGCAAAGAGCAAGCAAGATGCTTTCCCAATATGTAGAGGTTGCCTGTCCTTTGGCCAACAATATCTGGCGCGAGACCGGATAAAATCGAGATTTGAATTCCCATGTGTTAAAATGGGTTGCAGTTGCAGGTCCTGTTGTCGGCGTCGAAGCCGAGTTCGCGCCGGACGCCGGGGATCTCCTTGCAACGCCCGGGAGAGGTGGCGTCACGCGGGGCGGCGCGATACGGCAGCCGTTCTTCCCGTGGATAGCGCCAGATCGATCCCGGGGCTTCGGGCCGCCCCCGGTATATTTGCCGGGATTCGGGCGGCGTCCCGGTTCTGTTCAGTGTTTGCGCTCATTGTTCAGCCTTTCCTCGAGTATTTCCACCGCACCCTGGACGAAGCGCTGGCACGGCCGCGCTCCCGCGTTCGCGCCGGGCGGGGGCGGATTCTCCGCGAGAAGCTTCAGTAGGTCGCGGCAGTCCAGCGCGCCGAACCGTTCGCGAAAGGTCTCCGCCATATCTTTTATGGACGCCTGGTGCGCGCGCTTTCCGGCTTGGTCGGGTTCGGCGAATCCGCGGAGGAGCCCGGCCGCCATGAACATGCCGGTCAGCGCGCCGCATGCCCCCTTCATGCCCATGCCGCCGCCGAAGGAGGAGGAGAGAAGCAGCGCGGTGCGTTCGTCGATGCCGGCGTCGTCCGCGAAGGCGCACAAGGTCGCCTGCGCGCAATTGAACCCCTGGGCGAACCTTTCCGCGGCCACCCGCTTGCGATCGCGCATTTCACGCTCCTCCGCCGAAGCCGGCGTCCCAATCCTTCCACACCGGATCGAAACCGAGCCGGCGCAGAACCGCCGTCATTTCGGCCGGACCGCGTTCGTCCGAAACGGAAAATTGCCCGGTGGACGACGGTTCTCCGTCATTTTCATTGTAGCCGCCCGGATTCACCCTGCTGCCCGCCGATATCTGCGTGAACCCGAGGGGGATCAGCCTGTCGCGGAGGGCGGGGCTTTCCCGCGTCGACAAGGTCATGCCGGCGTCGGGGAAGCACAACCTGAGCGCCGCGAGCATCTGCACAAAATCCCGATCGGCGACAATATGGCGGAACAAAACGCCTTCGCCGCCCTCGGCGGGGCGAATACGCGGGAAGGAAAACGAGACCTTCGACCGCCAATAGCGCTTCAGGAGCGTCGAGGCGTGGACGCCGAGCGCCAGCGCCTCGAACCGCCAATCCGTCAGACCCAGAAGCGCGCCGAGCCCAAGCCGCCGCATGCCGGCGCGGGCGGCGTTTTCCTGGCCGATGAGCCGGTTCTCGTACACCGTCTTCGGGCCGCCGGCGTGCCAGAGCGCGTATTCGTCCCGGTCGTACGTTTCCTGGAAAATGGTCACGCCGTCGATGCCGGCCTCGAACAGTCGGCGATAATTCTCCTCCGATTCGACGTGGATTTCGACGCTCACCGAGGAAAACAGGTTGCCGGCGCGCAGGCGACGCGCGAGCGCGCACAGGTATTCGGTGTCGATCGCGGCGCGATCCTCGCCGGACACGAGGAGGATTTCGCGAAATCCCCCGCCCGCGAGAATCTTCGCCTCGGCGAAGGCTTCGTCGAGGGAAAGCCGGCGGCGGCGGTGGCGTCGCCCGGCGTTGAAGCCGCAGTAGCGGCAGCGGTTGACGCAGTAATTGGACAGATAGAGGGGGGCGAACAGGGAAATGGCGTTACCGAAGCGGCGGCGGGTGAGCGCAACCGCGCGGGCGGCCATTTCCTCGATATGCGCCGACGCGGCCGGGCTGACGAGGGTTGTCAGCCGTTTGACGGAGAATCCCGGCTTCGCGGCGATTTCGCGCCTGACACCGTCATCGCGCGCCGCGTCGAGACGGTCTCGCCAGTCCGCAGGCCGGCGCGTTGCGTCCGCTTCCCCGAGCGCCTCGAGAACGAAACGCCGCGGCGCGGCCTTGATCGCATCCCCGGCGGCGCGGGGTACAAACGTTTCCGTCATTTACGTGATCCTGGTTCCTCTCAGGAATTCAACGTCTTCCATTCGCCGCTTGCCCTCCGGCTGCAACCGGCGGACGCGAGCCGGACCATCGCCCGTCATCACGACAAGGCCGCGCGAAGCGTCGGCGGCCAGCACCGATCCCGGCGCGGCGCCGCCGGGCCCGTTTCCGGCGCGCTCGAGTTGAAGCACGTTGACGCGCACCAGCCCCTTCGCGGTATGAAACACCGCGTGGGCCAGCGGCCAGGGCTGGAAGGCGCGGACGCGGCGCTCAAGACGGTCGAACGGTTCCGACCAGTCGAGGAGCCCGTCCGACTTCCTGAATTTCGGCGCGCGCGAAGCGCGACCGTTGTCCTGCGGCATCGCTTCCACGGAACCCGCGACCCACCCCGGCAGCAAATCCACGACAAGTCTCGCGCCGCGCGGCGCGAGACGCCCGAGATAACCGCCGGACGTGTCGGTCGGCAGGATCGGTTCCTCCACCCGCCCGAGAACGCGGCCGGTGTCGAACGTTTCGTCGAGGGCGAAAACGGTCGCGCCGCTCGCCGTTTCGCCGCTTAGAATGGCCCACGGCACCGGAGCGGCGCCGCGATACGCCGGAAGAAGCGACGCGTGGAGGTTGAGAAAACCGCGCCGCGTGGCGGCGAGAAGACCGGGCCCGAGAAGATGTCCGTACGCGACCACGACGCCGACGTCGTATTCGCGGCGCCGGATTTCGCCGACAAACGCCGGCTCGCCCGGATTTTCCGGCTGAAAAATCTCCGGCCGGCCGTCGAAGCGGGATGCCGCGTCCTTGATCGGCGTCGCCACGACGCCGCGCCCGCGCCCGGCGGGCCGGTCCGGCCGGGTGACGATGTCGAACGTCCCGAATTCAGCCTTGAGCGCTTCGATCGTGGGCAGCCCGAAGGCGCCGCTGCCGAAAAAGACGATTCGCATGGGCTACGACGCCAGCCTGCGGCCCAGGCTGAAGGCGACGACGTTCATGTCGACGAACTTCGCCTTGACGCATTCGGCGATCGCCTTCTCCCAAAGCGCCTCGGGGAAATCGAGCCCCATGGACAGGGCGCCGAGAACGACGAGGTTGTTGGCGCGCGGATTCCCCGCCTTTTCCGCCGCCGCGGCGGCGTCGATATGGCGGAGATTCGGGAAGGCGCGGGCAAGCCGTTCTCCGATGTCGTCCGGGTACTTCGCCGCCCCGGAAGAGACGGTGGTGGGAACGAGCCGCATCCGGGACACGACGGCGAGCGCTCCCGGGGCGAGAACGTGCGCGTAGCGGAGCGCCTCGATCTGTTCGAGCGAGCCGAGCGCGCAGGCGGCGAAGGGTTCGATAAGCGGGCTATGGACCTTTTCGCCGTAGCGGATTTCCGCCACAACCGACCCGCCGCGCTGGGCCATGCCGTGAACCTCGTTCGTCTTGACGTCATGGCCGGCGAGGAGGGCCGCGCGGGAGAGAATGTTGCTCGCCAAAAGAATTCCCTGGCCGCCGACGCCCGCCAGGATGACGCTGCTTGTTTCTGACATTATTCTGATCCTTGATTATCAGGGCATTTACACATGGACGCATCCTACGTCAGCGCCCGCTCCTCCTCCTCCTGATCGAGGCGGATGGCGTCGAATTTGCACATCTGCGGGCAGATCCCGCAGCCGACGCAGGCGTTGGTGTTGATGGACGGCCGGCGATCGGCGGCCTCGATCGCGGGGCAGCCGATACGGAGGCAGGCGCCGCACTTCCTGCATTTCTCCGCAACCACCTTGAGCGGTTTGCCGAGGGTCATCTTCCGCGCCAGCGGGCACGGCGCGCGCGAGACGATCACCGACGGCCCCGGTGCCTCGAGCTCCTCCTTGAACGCGCCCACCGTCGCCTCGATGTCGTAGGGATAAACGGTGCGCACCCGGTTGATGCCGCAGCAGCGGGCCATTTCCTCGATCGATACGGCGACGGTATCGTCGCCCATCAGGGTGCGGCCGGTGCCGGGGTGGTCCTGATGGCCGGTCATCGCCGTCGTACGGTTGTCCACGACGCAGATGACGACGTCGGAGCGGTTCACCGCCACGTCAAGAAGTCCGGTGATGCCGGAATGGAAGAAGGTGGAGTCGCCGACCATGCCGACGACCTTCTTTTTCTCCCCGGATTTGGCGATGCCGTGGGCGACGCTCACGCCGCCGCCCATGCACAGAATCGTGTCCATGCGGTTCAAGGGCGGCATGACGCCGAGGCTGTAGCAGCCGATGTCGCCGGCGACGACGACGTCGAATCGGCCCAGCGCGGTGAAAACGCCGCGATGCGGGCAGCCGGGGCACAACACCGGCGGTCTGCCGGGAAGATCGACAGCTTCGGCGACCATGGTCGCGGCTTCGGTGTCCCGCCCCTCCATCCGCGCGCGGACGATCCGGAGACGCTCCGGGGACAATTCGCCGATGCCGGGCACGAGGTCGCGGCCGTCGCAGGGGATCCCGAGCGAGCGGACGTGCTCCTCGACGAAATCGTCGAGTTCCTCGACGACGAGAAGGCGTTTCACCTTGGAGGCGAAGTCGCGGATCGTCGCGTCGGGGAACGGATAGCTCCAGCCCAGTTTGAGGACTGCCGCCTCCGGGAACACCTCCTTGACGTACTGGTAGGCGATCCCGCAGGCGATGATTCCAAGCTCGTTCCCGGCCATTTCGACCCGGTTGAGGTCGGAAAGTTCGGCGGCGGTCCTGAGTTCGTGAAGCCGAGCCTCGACCTTGACGCGCATTTTTCTGCCCCAGGCCGGAATCGGCACGAAGCGCGGCGGATCCTTCACGAATCCGGTCGGCGGATGTTCCTCGCGCTCGGCCAGGGCGACGAGGCTCCGGGCGTGGCTGACCCGGGTGGTGGAGCGGAGAATCACCGGCGTCCGGTGCCGCTCGGAAATCCCGAACGCCTTTTTCATGAATTCCCTGGCTTCACCGGCGTCGGCAGGTTCGAGGACGGGGATCTTGGCGAAGCGGGCGTACTGGCGCGTGTCCTGTTCGTTCTGCGAGGAGTGCATCCCCGGGTCGTCGGCGACGACGGCGACGAAGCCGCCGGCCGTGCCGACGTAGGCGAGGGTCATGAGGGGATCGGCGGCGACGTTGAGACCGACATGCTTCATGGTGCAGAAGGAGCGCGCGCCGGCGAGCGCGGCGCCGGCGGCGGCCTCGAACGCGACCTTTTCGTTCGGCGCCCATTCGCAGTACATGTCCGCCTTGTACTGCACGGCGTTTTCGAGGATCTCGGTGGATGGCGTTCCGGGATAGCCGGAGGCAAAGGTGACGCCCGCCTCCCAGGCCCCCCGGGCAATCGCCTCGTTGCCGGACATGAGTTCTTGCACGATCATTCTCCTCGGTGCTGTGCCGTGAAACAAAAACAACCGACCGGGCTCGCTTTGCGACCCGGCGGCGGCGTTGCCATGACATATGCGGTCCATTATCGTGAAAATCGATCGCCGCGCAACCGGATACGCCCGGCGCGCCGAAAGAAAACGCCGCGCGGCGGCGCGGCGTTTTACGGCATTCGGGTATATGCGGCGCTTCGGAGGGAAGCGGCGCCGTCCCGTCAGGCGAGCAGCTTTTCGAGCTCGGCCGCGAGCGCTGCCGAACTCTGGACCCCGAATTTCCTCCCTTTTTCCTCGCCGTCCTTGAAAAAGACCAGCGTGGGGATGTCCGTGACCAGATTGTCTATCGCCGACGACGCATGTTCGTCGACGTTTATCCGCGCCACTTTCGCCCGGCCGCGATAGTCGGCCGCGACTGCTTCGAGGATCGGCTCGAGCTGGCGGCATGGCGGACACCAGGCTCCGTAAAATTCCACCACCGTCACGCCGTCCGCAACCCCGGAGGCGAACGTGTCGTCGGCGAGTTCAATCATGTCGTCGGGCATGGCGGGCTACCTCAGGAGTTCATTGAGCGCGCCGGAAAGTTCCTCCTGCTGGCGCAAGCCGACGAAGCGCCTCGCTTCCTCGCCGTCCTTGAAGACAAGGATCGTGGGGATGTTCATGACGCCGAACCGCCCCGCCACGCCGCCGTTTTCGTCAACGTTCACCTTCGCCACGGCCGCCTTGCCGGCGAAGGCGTCGGCGAGCTTTTCGACAATCGGTCCCTGCGCGCGGCAAGGCGGGCACCAGGGCGCCCAAAAATCAACCAGCGTCACGCCGCTCTCGACGCCGTTTTGGAAAGTCGCGTCCGTTAGGTCCTTCACATTGCCTGCCATGAGCTATTCCTTTCTCGTGGTTCCGGCTCGACGCATCCACTGTAGCGAGTGCGCCGGTTATTGCCATAAAAAACTGTCGCCCCGGATTGAGCTTTCCCTTAAGCCGGAAGCATCGCGGCGCTTCCGGAACGCGCTTCGCCATTCCGGACAGGTCCGGCGCGTTTGCCGCCGTTTTTTCGGATCGCCTTCTATTATGGTTGACGCGGGCGGGCGTTGACCTGTGCGCGGCAAACGCGTATAGTTGATGCTGCGTCGTGTACGCGTCCGGGGAGACCTATGCGCAAATCGAATATTCGTCGGCTGGATTTGATTCCCGCCCTGACGTTACTTCTGTCGGTGATCGCTGCTGGACTAACTGTCCGCGCGGCGGAGGCGACGCCGGATATCGCTCCCGGCGCGTCATCGCCGTTTCCCGAAAACCTCGGCTTCGCCGAGGACGGGAGCTGGGAAGGCAAGGTGGCGGCGATTCCGATCAAGGGGACGATAGTCGGCAAGCCGTTTTCCGGCATGCTCGACCAGGTGATCGCGTCGTTCGACAGGGCCGAGCGCGAAAACGCGCTCCTCGTCGTCCTGGAAATCGACTCGCCTGGCGGCGAAGTCAACGCCTGCGACCGGCTGGCCAAGCGGATCTTCGACAGCAAGGTTCCGGTGGTGGCGCTTGTCGAACACAAAGCGGTGTCCGGCGGGGCCATGGTGGCGTCGGCGGCGCGCGAGATCGTCATGACCCGCGCCGCGCGCTTCGGCGACATCCAGCCCATGCGCGCCAGCCTCACCGGCGACGCCCCCGCCATGGACGAGCGGACCGCGGAAAAGATCGAGGTCGACATTCGCACCATCATGAAAGGATACGCCGAGAACCACGGCCGTCCGCCCGCCGTTTTCGCCGCCATGGTCAGCCGCGACGTCGACTTGTACCAGGTCGTTTTCGACGACGGCGGGACGGAATATCTCGATGGGCACGAACTCAAGGTGTACGAGGAAAACATCGAAAAAGGCAGGGAAAACCGGAAAATCGCCGCCAGCAGGATCATCAAGCCGGCGGGAAGGCTGCTTGAGCTGACGGCGCAGCAGGCGGTCGAGTGCGGCGTCGCTTCCGAGATCGTCGATTCGGCGGACGCCTTCTACAGGACACGCGGCTTCGACGAGGGCGACATCGTCAGGCCGAAGGTCGAGTCCGGCGAAATCGACCTGACGAAGCTCCTGCCGTCGCTCGACGACATCGGCCTGCCGCCGTGGGTGCTTGCGCTGCTGGGCGTTTTCCTCGTCGCCGGCATCGCCGGGATCATCACCGAGTTCCAGATGCCCGGCACCGGCATACCGGCCGCCATCGGCCTCATCGGCTTTGTCGCCTTTTTCACGACCCTGTTCACGTACGATCGCGGCAGCCCGCTCGGGGTCACCATTTTCCTGGTCGGGATCGCGCTCCTCATTGTCGAGATCATGGTGCTGCCGGGGTTCGGCGTCGCCGGGGTGATGGGAATCCTCGGGATTCTCCTCGGCCTGTTCCTTTCCTTCACGCCGGACTGGAATTCCGAATACATGCGCTCGTTCATGTGGAACGAGGTCGGGTCCTTCACCATCCTCCTCGTCGTCGTTCTCGTCGGCGTAGGGCTGTTTTTTTGGGCGATGACGGAATACGGCGACCATATCCCGTTTCTGCGCTATTTCATGCTGAGGCGGAACGAAGTGGGCGGCATAGCGCCGGACCTCGGCGCCGACGTCGAACCGGAAACGCGCGATTCCGCCCGGATGGCGGCAGCCCGCCTCGTCGGCAAAAGCGGCGTTGCGGAGACGGTGCTGCGGCCGGCCGGCAAGGTGCGCCTTGATTCGGGGGGATATCTCGACGTGGTCACAGACGGCCTGTTTGTCGAAGCGGGAATGCGCATCACCGTTCTGGAAGCGTCTCCCGGCAGGATCCTTGTGGGACTGGAGTCCTCCCGGCAAGCGGAATCGGCGCATTTTTCCGGGGAGAAAGAGGGGGATTAGCCGCCCGTCGGCATGCCCTGGTCGCGGTTTTGTCGCGACTCTAATGATTTTTCTCAACTTGGTCCGTAACTCCCTGAACGAAAAGCCTTGACATGGCTTCTCGTATCCTTAGCATTTTGGCTAGGTTATTTGTCGCACGGCCATTGCCGCGAATATGCGGATGGTTGCCCTTTTTCATTTGCGCGGGGTTCCTGGCGTTTTTGTACCGGAAAACACAGGGTTGGGCATTCGATCCTCACAATAGGCAAAGCGTGGTCGTCCCCGAAATCCGTGTCAGGCGACACGGAGGGATATGTGTACGGAAGTCGCGCGTTTACTGGCGACGACCGCTTTTTTCCGCGATTCCGCCCCGGAAGTCCCGGGAACGCCGGCAATGCGGAGGATGCCGTCGGCCCCATTGACGCCTCAGCAAACCCAGGTAGATGACATGGAGCAATCATTAGTCGATGCGGGTACGTGCCGTAAGCGCCTGATCCTCACTTTTTCCCCGGACGACGTCGCCGAAGCGCTCGACGAGAGCTATCGCGAAATAGATAATTACGTGCAGATCAAGGGATTCCGCAAGGGGAAGGCGCCGCGCCGTCTGCTTGAGAAGAAATTCGCGCGCGAAGCCGCCTCCGGAGCCGCCGAACACCTGTCCGAGAAGAATCTGGAAAAGGCGCTCAGGGACAGCAAGCTCAAGATCATGGGCGCGATCGAGAAAAAACGCGGCGACGGGGTCGTCGCCGCCGGCCGGTCCTATGTCCTCGAGGTCGAGTTCGACGTGCGGCCGGAGTTCGATCTCCCCGAATACCGCGCCCTCGATCTCACCCGCGAGGAGATCAAGGTCGAGGATGCGCAGGTCGACGAGCGGCTCGAACACTTCCGCACCATGTTCGCGCATTACCACGAGGTCGACGGTCCGGCGGAGAAGGGAGATATCCTCAACGTCGACTTCAAGGCCGAGGTCGACGGCAAGGAATTCATGAACATGGAGGACAAGAACCTGCGTGTGGACGGCGAACAGCTTTTCGGCCTCCCCTATCCGGAACTGGTCGAGAAGTTCTCCGGCGCCAAGGCCGGCGACGCGTTCGGAATCGAACTTCCGCTCCCCGACGACCACCCGGACCCGGAACTCAAGAGCAAGACGGCCCGCATCGGCATCTCCGTCAAGAAGGTCGAGCGCCCCGATCTGCCGGAACTCGACGACGCTTTCGCCGGCAATATCGGCATGGGTTCGCTCGCCGACTTCCGCCAGCGCATCCATGGCAGCCTTGCCCGCGACGCCATCCTCGCCGCCCGGGCGCGCCAGGAACAGGAAGTCATCGACAAGCTCGTCGACGCGACCTCGTTCCCGATCCCCGAGGAAACGCGCCTCATGGCCGAAAAGGCGTTCCTCGAACAGCGGAAGAACGAATTCATAAGCCAGGGCCTTCAGGGAGAGGGTTTCGAAAAGGCCATGGAAGAGGTCCGGGGCGAGGCGGCCAAACGCTCCGAGCGACAGATACGCTGGGAAATCATCGCCTCCGCGATCGCCGACAAGGAGGAGTTCAAGGTATCCAACGAAGAACTCGCCGAGCATGTCGGGGCGCTTGCGCAATCCTACCGGACGACCTCGGCGAAGATCATCCAGCGCGTCCGCGAGATCGATGGCGTCGGCCCGATGATGCGCGAAATCCTCGACATCAAGGTGATGCAGTTGATCCTCGACGCCGCCAAGGGCGCCGTGAACATCGGCGAGGACGCCTCCGCCGACACCGGGAAGGCGAACGCCCGGGCCGCCGACAGCGTCAACGGTGGCGAGGAGCCGGCCGCGGCCGAATGAAGGAAACGGCGTTAAAAATGATGCAATAGTGTAACGCAAGGCGTTTTCCCCGTTGATCGCGGGGCGGCGCGAACCCATCCTTACCCTGGAACGACAGAAAGCGAAAAGCAGATCATGGCGGAACATATCGAATCCATGGCCGATCTGGTGCCGTTCGTCATCGAGCGCACCGGACGCGGCGAACGCAGCTACGACATATATTCGCGCCTCCTCTCCGATCGGATCATCATCATCGGAAACGAAATCCGCGATTACAACGCGAGTCTCTACATCGCGCAGATGCTCTACCTCGACCTCGTCAACCGCGACGCGGACATTCAGGTCTACATCAACTCTCCGGGTGGCAGCGTCACCGCCGGCCTGGCGATCTACGACACCATGCAACACCTGTCCTGCAACGTCGCCACCTACTGCATCGGCCAGGCGGCGAGCATGGGCGCGGTGCTGCTCGCGGCCGGCGCCGCGGGAAAACGCTACAGTCTCCCCCACAGCCGGATCATGATCCACCCACCATGGGGCGGCGCGCAGGGAACGGCGTCCGACATCACCATCCAGGCGGCGGAAATCGGTCGCCAGAAGACGATCCTCAACGAGATCCTCGCCAAACACGCCGGACGCGACTTGGCGGATATCGAGAAGGACACTGACCGCGATTTCTTTATGAGCGCCGAACAAGCCAGGGAGTACGGCCTCATTGACGAGGTCATCATGCCGGGCGAAAAGGGCGCCGAGAAGAAGTCCGACTAGTACACAGTCAATGTTGTAATTTCGGGCACAAGTCGATTTTTCGCCCAGAGGATGTGGAGCGGAAGCCATATTGACGACATTGACTTTGAACAAGGCATGCGGACGGGGTTGGCTCCGCCGGAAAGGAAGTATACGATGTCCAAGCAGAACACCGGATCGGGCGGATCCTCCCGGCGCGGCCAGCGCTGCGCCTTCTGCGGAAGGCCGCCGGACGCCAATCACAAGGTCATCCAGGGATACGGCGACGCCTGCATCTGTTCAGACTGCGTCAAGATGTGCATGACCCTCATGGCCGAGGACGACTTCGGCCGGCGCGGCGACGGCATGGGCATTTCGTCGGCGCCGACGCCGCGCAGTCTCAAGCGCTCGATGGATGAATACGTCATCGGCCAGGACTACGCGAAGAAGGTCCTCTCCGTCGCCGTGCACAACCACTATAAGCGCCTCCTCTCCGGCAAGGGCCGGGACGAGGTCGCGCTCGAGAAGTCGAACGTCCTCATCATCGGGCCTTCCGGCTGCGGCAAGACCCTGATGGCGAAGATCCTCGCCGAAACGGTGGACGTTCC
>JAIRTL010000021.1 GCA_031254915.1 Planctomycetota bacterium | reverse complement strand
GAAACACGTCGCTCCCATCAAACTCAAGAAACACGGTAGACCGGAACACAGCGTTTTCGCTCGCGGACTTATGCTGCTCGGTGATTTGCTGCACGGATTCGCCAAGGATTTGAGGCGCGTATCGCTTGCCGCCTTCGGCATTTTACGAGCCGCTGTCGCGGCTCAAAAAAATAGTCGTGTACTGTGATCAAAGGCCTTCAATTCCACCAGCTTTTCCGCAAGCAACTCCAGAATCCAGCGAGTACGTCCTTGCGGAGCGGGAGAACAGGCCAAGGCGATTATACGCGCTTCCTTGTCCCCGGTCAGTTTGGGCTCCACCGGCGGCGTTTCTCGCTTCTTCCGCTCAAGGGCCGCCTCGAACCCGTGCTCGACTAGGCGCTGTCGGACGTGCTCCACCGTACGCCGGGCGACGCCAACGGCTTGGGCTATGTCCGCGTCTCGCCATGCCGGTCCGTCCGGTGACTGGTCAGCCAACAAAAGTATCTCGGCGTGTGTCCGGCGATATGGCTGAACACGCTCCTTTTTACGAAGGTGTTCAAGATGCACACGCTCTCCCACGGTCAATTCGACTATGTACTTTTTCGCTGGCATGATATATCTCCTCATGGCTATATGAAGAGTATATCACATCTTCAACTTTATTCGTAAATTTAGTCTTTGCGAAGTACTAGGGTCCGCCCGAGATTGACGAAAAGATATTTCGTTGTACCATAGTGGACGATCAAAGGAACGGAAGGACAACGCTAATGCCGATCATTCGGACCATGCTGGTGGTGTGTTTGGCGGTGTTGTCGGCGCTGCTTGCGCCGCAGCGCCCGCCTGAAGCGGCTGAGATCCCCGCATTTCGACTCACCCATCCTGGTATGTCCGATGACCCCGGGCGGAAATCCGGCGAAGAGGGAGGGCGCTGGTTGCGCACTCCCGTCGCCTACGATGTGAAACTGCGTCCGTTGACGGAAATGCTAAGTGATTTCGCGGCTCGCCAGGGTGTCGCTGCCAAGGTGTCGCCGGCGCTGACCGGTACGGTGAGCGGGGCTTTCTCATTCGCCGATCCGGCGGAATTTTTGGACGTTCTGTGTCGGGTAAAGCATATGAACTGGTATTTCGACGGCAGCGTCGTCCATTTTTTCGGCAATTCCGAAATGGAAACCCGCCTGTTCCCCTTGGCCGGGAAAAGCGAGGAAAAGGTGCGGAATACGTTGCGGGACCTTGGCCTTTTCGACCCGCGTTTCGAGTGGCGGTCCGCCCCCGACGGCCAGTTGCTCATGGTTCAGGGGCCTGAGGCGTACTTGGCGAGGATAACCGAGATTCTCGAACGGATCGGTGAGGTGGAACAAGCCAAGCGGGAGGAACTGGAGGCGCGGGAGGACCCAATCGAGCGGCCGCGCGAGAAAAAGCTCGGCGTATTCCGCCTCAAGCACGCTTGGGCGGCGGAGAGAAACGTCACCACCGCCGGCACCGACGCCTCGGTCCCCGGAGTGGCCGACATCCTGCGGCAAATCGTGAGCGATTCGCCCATGCCGCAACGACAGGCGGCGAGGCGGGAGCAGACTGCGGGGGTGCCGAGGCTGATGAAGGGCACGGGCGTGATCGGCCGCGCGAACGCCGAACCCCGGGACGAGTCGGACGCTTCCGGTTCCGTTCCCTTCATCCAGGCCGAGACCAGAATCAACGCGGTCCTGGTTTGGGATTACGAGGAAAACCTGGCGCTGTATTCGGAAATCATCGCCGCCCTCGATCATCCGCTGGAACTGGTCGAAATCCGCGCCGCCATCATCGACGTCGAGACGGATCGCACCCGCGAACTGGGGTTCTCCTGGGAATACATGCGCGACAACCCCGACTGGAAGAACAACGCTGGCATTAATGTCGGCGACAGCGACCGAGCCTACATTCCCGTGGTCGGCGACGGCCTGCAATACGCCACCATTTACAAGCACGGCCTAGACTCCTTGATGGCCAGGGTCAATCTCATGGAGAAGAACGGCGAGGCGAACATTCTCAGCCGGCCGACCGTCCTCACCCAGGACAACATCCAGGCGGTGCTTGAACACACCGACACCTTTTACGTGCGACTCCAAGGGCAGGACGAGGTCGATCTGGCCGACATCACGACCGGCCTCACGCTCAAGGTCACCCCCCACGTCATCCCGTCCGACGATGCGGCCGTCCGGCCGGGTGCCAGCGAAGGCATCCAGATGGCGGTCCATATCGTGAACGGCAGCAACACCGCCGACACTGGCGGGACGCAGGTCGACAATCTCCCCCGGGTGAAGCAAAGCACCATCACCACGCAAGCCATGGTGCGGGAAGGCGAAGCACTAGTGATCGGGGGATACTACAACGAGACGCGTTCGGTTGCCAGAGCCGGCGTTCCCGGGCTGAGCAAAATTCCCGGCATCGGGGCGCTTTTCCGTAAAAAGTCCAATATCGCCTCCAAGAGAGAGCGCCTTTTCGTCCTCTCGCCGCGCGTCGTCCGTTTGGGCGAAATGCCGTTGGTCCCCGGAAGCGAGGGGGAACGAATCCTCAAGGAAAGTCCAGCCCTAGAACATTTGTCAATCTCCGCGCCCGACCCCCAATCCTTCCGGATGGGGAAAAAACCGGCCCGCAACGGAAAGCCTTGAGGGAGACACCCGTGCCTGCATTGCTGAAATTCCTCAGCGGGACGCACACCGGTTCGGAGGCGTTGCTTCCATCGGGCGAATACGTGCTGGGCGGGGACGATGGGGCCGATCTCGTCTTGGCCGACGTGGCGGTCAAGCCCCGTCACGCTCTACTGCGCATACATGACGACAGGTGGGAAATCGAGCCTGTGGAGGGTGCCGAGGTCAGGGTGAACGGAGCGAGGATCGAGGGCAATACGCTTGTCCCGTCCTATCAGGTCGTTTCCCTCGGTGGAATTCATATCGCACTTGGCCCCGATGGTCCCTGGGAAAGATTGCCGACGATTCCGCTACCGCTGCCGGACAACCCGCGCGCGACCGGGGGTGATCCACCCCCGGCGCAAGCCGAAAACGAAGCGGGAACGAACGGGACGGATCCGGGAGAGGACGGCGGAAGCGTTCCGGACCAGGCGGATCCAATCCTCGAAAAAGTCAAGGCTCCGGAGCGGAGGGGCGGAAGGAAACGGTTGGCGATGGCGTTGATTCTGCTTGCCGCCGCCGGCTTGGCCGCGTATTATTATGTTTTAACGATGGATCCGAATGCCTTGCCGGTCGATCTGGTGCGGGAGAGGCTTGTTTCCGCAGGCTTTTCCGCCGAACCGGGTGTCGGATCTGCGTCCCTGCCGGGAGTGATCGGCGTGGAAGTTGCCGGCTCCGGACGGGTGAGCCTGTCCGGACTGCTGGCCACCGAGCGGGAACTGCGGCGAGTGATCGAAGCGACGGAAATTCCGGATGCGGCGCTGGAGGTCAGATTGCGCAGCGTGGAAGGGGAAATGGAAAGCTTGGCGGGTGCCTTGGGTTCGGTTGGTCCCGCCGTCCGGGTTTCCCTCCCCGGCAACGGCTTCGTCGTTCTGCTCGCTGGCGTCGTCGAAACGGCTCAGGACGCGGAAGCGGTCTTTCGGTTGGCGCGGGAGCGGCTTGATCAGAGAATCGGTATTCGGC
>JAIRTL010000043.1 GCA_031254915.1 Planctomycetota bacterium | reverse complement strand
TATTCGACGATTTCGGTGACGACGCCGGAGCCGACGGTGCGGCCGCCCTCGCGGATGGCGAAGCGAAGCTGCGTCTCCATCGCGATCGGCGTGATCAGTTCCACGTTCATCTGCACGTTGTCGCCCGGCATCACCATCTCGACGCCCTCCGGAAGAAGCGCCTGGCCCGTCACGTCCGTCGTGCGGAAGTAGAACTGCGGACGGTAACCGGTGAAGAACGGCGTGTGGCGGCCGCCTTCGTCAGCCGTCAACACGTACACCTCGCCCTTGAACTTGCGGTGAGGCTTGATCGACTTCGGCGCGCCAAGAACCATGCCGCGGCTCACGTCCTTCTTTTCAATGCCGCGCAACAGCACGCCGACGTTGTCGCCCGCCATGCCCTTGTCCAGCGTCTTCTGGAACATCTCGACGCCGGTGCACACCGTCTCGCGAGTCTCGCCAAGACCGACGATCTCGACCTTGTCCTGGACCTTCACGACGCCGCGCTCGATGCGCCCGGTCACAACCGTGCCGCGGCCCTTGATCGAGAACACGTCCTCGATAGGCATCAGGAACGGCTTGTCCTCCTCGCGCGGCGGAATGTCGAAGTAGCTGTCCATCGTCGCCAACAGCTCCTTGACGCCCGTCGAGTCGTCCTTCGGGTCCTCGATCGCCTTCAAGGCGGAACCGCGAATGATCGGAACGTCGTCCCCGGGATAGCCGTACTTCGACAGAAGGTCCCTGACCTCCATCTCGACCAGGTCCACGAGGTCCGGCTCGTCCTTCATCAGGTCGACCTTGTTCAGGAAAACGATGATCTTCGGCACGGCGACCTGACGGGCGAGAAGAATGTGCTCGCGCGTCTGCGGCATCGGGCCCGAGGGAGCCTCGACGACGAGAATCGCGCCGTCCATCTGCGCGGCGCCGGTGATCATGTTCTTGACGTAGTCGGCGTGGCCGGGGCAGTCGACGTGCGCGTAATGGCGCTCGGCCGACTCGTACTCGACGTGCGAGGTGGCGATGGTGAGAATCTTCGTCGAGTCGCGGCGGCCCTGGGACTCGGACGCCTTGGCGACCTCGTCGTAGCTGATGACCTTGCCGCCGCCGAAATTCGCGGAGCCGACCGCCGTGATCGCGGCCGTGAGGGTGGTCTTGCCGTGGTCGACGTGGCCGATGGTGCCGACGTTGATGTGGGGCTTCTTGCGAACAAAATTTTCCTTGGCCATCTTTTCTCTCCTTGCGGGGTTCTCCAAGAGCGGCATTCCGCGCCGCCACGGCCTCGGCCGCAGTGCGACCATGAATGACAAAAATCCCGACCTTTTCGACCGTCATCGGAAATGACGGAAAAGGTCGGTTATTTGAAAAAAAAATCGCTTTCGCCCGCCGGGGAGACACACGACGCGCACCGTCCCCGTGACGCCGAAGCGTCCACCAAGTTCCGGCTCGCCGCTTCAGTGGTCGTCCACTCCGCGCAACGAACGCGATCTCTGTCCGTCCATCCACAGAAGCACACGTCACTGACCCATGGATGGGCACTCTATCCATAATCGCCTAAAACAGAAGGCGTTACAGCAAATTTGGAGCTGCTGTCGAGATTCGAACTCGAGACCTCTTCCTTACCAAGGAAGTGCTCTACCTGCTGAGCTACAGCAGCGCATATACTGTTTGTTCGCGGCTCGAATATTGTAAAATTGGGGGGGATACCCCCATTCCACACCCGTTTCCCGGACGCACAGCCAGCCGCGTACAGTCCGGGGAATCGCAGTTTCAAGGCGCCGACAGCATAAAAAAATCCACACCCGCGTCTCGCGCGGGTGGAAAGTACCATTTAAGGAATTTGCCGCCGATTGTCAACAAAAAAACTTGGCCTGGATAAATCCTGTCCGGTTCGACGGCATTTCATGCCCGCGAATCGAAACCCAAACCGCGATAAGCCGGCATGCCGCTGTACATATCGCAGAGGGACGACAATGCAAGACAAAAAGGCGAGGAAGGATCCAAACATTTTCCTGTCCGCCGTATGCGCCCTCTTCTCCGGGGTTCCGAGGGCAGGATTCGCCTCGCGCGCTTCACGCGCCGCGTTGTCATCGACGCCGGGAATTCCTTCCGCAAGGACACGATCGGGCGCGAAGCGGCCCATACCTGCGGGCGCGTGGACCGCCGTCCCGGCGTGCTCCATACCGACTGGACGTAATCGCGCATTCGACAAAGGGGAACGATATCACGGCATGGCTCGGCCCTCTCCCCGGTGCGGGAAGAGGGCCATTCACTGCGATGTATCGCGGGTTTTTCGACGCGTCCCTGGCTGGACGCGGGCAAGAGCCCGCCGGCGCCGTCTCGCGAACGGTTCGCGAACGCGCCGGACGCGTCAGGTGGGTTTCCTGTCGCCCCTCGGGAACAGCCGGGCGCTCTCCACGGCGGAGAGGCGGGCGCTTTCCGCCGTTTTCGAACGTATGTTCACGCCGGTCTTCAACTTGCCGCTCTTGGTGAAGCCTTCCGGACAAAAGGCGCGGACCACATCCTTCCAGGACACGATGCCGAGAAGAACGGCGTCGTCCTTCGGCACGACCGGCAGACACGACACCTTTTTCGCGTTCATGAGCCGCACCGCGTCGACAACCGTCGAGTCCGGGTGAATCACCACCGGATTGCGGGTCATGATAAGACCGACCTTTTTTTTCAAAAGCTCGAAATCGCGGTTCTGTTCGTTGATCGTGCCCAGGAACGGACTGACCGATTTCAGAAAATCCCGGTCGGAAATTATGCCGATCAGCCTGCCGTCCCCGTCAACCACCGGAAGATGATGGAAGCGAACGCTGTCGAAAATGCCCTTCACCATAAGAACCGTATCGTCAAACGTCACCGTCACCACCCTGCCCGACACGATGTCCCCGACCTTGAGCGCCGCCGCGGCGGGCCCGGCCTCCGGCTTCGCGGCGGGAAGCACCTGCGTGTCGCCCCCAGGCGCCTCCTCGTCCTGAAGGATGTCCTGCACCTTCTCCCAGGCGCGCTTCTCCATCTCGGGAAGCGAATCCTGACGCGGGCCCTCGCTTTCGCGGCGCCCCTTCTCGATTTCGTGCGTGTTGGTGGTCTTCAATTTGCCAAGACCCATAAAACCGGGCATGTTCGCCTCCTCGAAAAACGGGGATTTCCCCTACTTCCCATTCTACACCCGTACTTGCCGAAAAGACGGATATTCGTTTCAAAAAAAAAGACATGCGCCGCCGCCGCTTTGAATTTCGGGAAGTCAATCCCAACCGTACCGCGCTTGCTTGGGGTTACGAGAACGGCAAGCCGAAATGTCAAAACTCGTCAGCATACACGCCGCCAATCTTTTCCTTGCGCCAAACCCCTCGGCCGATGCTATACTGGGCGCGGCCCGAAATTGTGCAAACGGGGGACGGGGCAGCGCTTATTCCTGGGCAGGAAGCCTTCCCGAAAGAAGGGCGTCCTCCCCAAACCGCCATCCCGTCCATACGAAGACGGCATTGCCGTCGGCTATCGTCGAGGAGGAAGGACATGGGCGGAAGCATGCGTGCGTGGATGTTTTACGAGCCGGAGCGGATGGTTTTGGAGACGGTTCCGATTCCCGGGGCCGGGGCGAACGATCTTTTGGTGAAGGTCGAGGCGGTCGGCATTTGCGGGTCGGACGTATCGTATTATTTCGGGCACAGTCCGCTCGGCACGCCGGACGGCAGGGGGCCGCTGGTTTTGGGTCATGAAATAAGCGGCGTCGTGGCGGAGGCGGGCGAGAACGCGAAGCGCCAGTTTTCCGTCGGCGACCGGGTGACGTTGAATCCCGTGCAGCAGTGCAACGCCTGTCCGGAATGTCTCGACGGCAGGTTCAACCTGTGTCGGTTCGTCGAGACGCTTGGCGTATCGGTTGACGGCGGCTTCGCGGAATACGTCAGGGTAAGGTACACGCACGCGCTCAAGATCGAGCCGTCTGTCGCCTTCGAATCGGCGGCGCTCACCGAGCCTCTCGCGTGCGCGACCTACGCGATGCGCAAGTTGAACGTCCGTCTGGGCGATTATGCGGTCGTCATCGGGTCCGGGTCGATCGGGCTCATGATGCTGCAGATTGCGAAGGCGCGGGGCGCCGGCAGGCTGGCGTTCATCGGTACGCGCGACGCGCCGCTCGAGCTCGGGCTGGAGATGGGCGCGGACGCGGTCGCGAACGTGAAGCATGCGAACTCGGCGCATTACGCGCCGGACGTGGTCGAATGGATTCGCGAAACCGGCGGCGGCAAACTGGCGGACCGCGTCGTCGTGCCGACGAGCGACATCCAGGCGCTCCACTGGGCGCTGTACGGATCGGGGCCCGGCGCGACCATCGCCTACTTCGGTCTTCCCGGCCCGGACGACCGCATCCAGGTGCCGGCGCTCGACACGATCCAGGCCGACAAGACGATCACCTTCGCCTGGCTGTCGCCGCTGGTCTGGCCGGAGGCGACGGCTGCGCTCGCGTCCGGCAAGGTCGACGTCTCCCGCCTTGTTTCGCACCGTTACAGCTTCGAGAATGTCGAGAAAGGCATCAGGGAATTGGCAGCCGGCGATCCGAAAAAGATCAAGGGTCTTGTGGCCATGGGATAAACGGGCGCTTTCGCGTCTGCCAGTCTTCGCGGGCTTTTGGTGTAGATCGGGCCAACCGCCGCCCGGCTTCCGCCAAAGATGGCGCCGCTTACGGGGCAATGGGGGTGTTGTCCGTCCGGTCGGATGATGCCGTCGGCCATGCACTTATTCCCGGCGCAACACGGAACCCCGAGAAACATCGGAGAGAATCAAACGGCGGTTTGTTTGATTCTCTCCAAAAGTCCGCTATTGGTAGATGATGTCGAATTTCTTGTTCGTTATGAAAACGATCTGCACATCCTCCTGCTCGGTCGCGCCGTGCCACATGACCGCGCCTTCGGGGAACCACAGGAAGGATCCGGGACCGTAATCGCCCTCCGAAGTATGGAGCGTTCCCTTCAGGACGTACATGCCGTGGGCGCAGTGATGGGTATGCGTGGGATTGATGAATCCGGCAGGGTATTTGGTGATGGTGACGCTTGTCCCCGTGCCCGGATCCGCAATCAAATCCTTCTTGAACAGCGGCTTTCCGGCGGCTTCATTGTATTCCTCCTCCCACTCCATCGCGTTCGTGTCGATTTTCAGCGTTGCATCCATTGGTTTTCTCCTCCTTGGTCCCAAAATATGCATGTGCGCGAGCCGGAACGCTCCAGCTTTACCAGCATCGATATACTATTCACGGTCCGGAGTCGTGATCCCCTCAACCGGGCGCGGCAATGGGATGGCTGGCGCATCTTAACCAAATGTCGCGAAAGACCCGGCGCTTCGGGGCGCGATGGGACAGCCGCAAAAATGGTCGCGCGCGGACGGATTCAATCGGCGATGATGACGTCGATGCCCCTGCCCTCGAACATGCGGACGTATTTGTCCTCGATTTCCGAATCGGTGATGAGATGGTTCACCAGCTCGATGGGCCCGAGGGAGGCGAATGCGATCTTGCCCATTTTGGTCGAGTCGGCGACGAGGAACACCTCCTGCGTCGCGCCGATCATCGCCTTTTTCAGGGGGATGTCCGACAGACCCGGATAGGTGATGAGCCCTTCCGCCGACACGCCGGTGGCGGCGAGGAACAGCTTGCAGGCGAAAATGCTGTTGTCGAAGAATTTGGCCGCCTTTTCGCCGGTGACGGACAGGGTAGGCGGCTTGAATTCGCCGCCGGTCATCATCACCTGGGTGTTGAAGCGCGAGCCGACGATGAGGGCGATGTTGATGGCGGAAGTGACGATGTTCAGGTTCTGGGCGTTCTCGAGATGGTTGGCGACCTCCGTCGTCGTGGTGCCGGAGTCGAGGATGATGGAGTCGCCGTCCTTGATGAATTCGATCGCCTTTTTCCCGATCCGCGCCTTCTTGTCCATATTTTCGCGGTGCTGAAGATGGAGGTTGCGGACCTGGCTGGGGATCGTCTTGAGGAACGCGCCGCCGTGGCTTCGAACCAGGTGACCCTCCTCCTCGAGCTTCGCCAGATCCTGGCGGATGGTGGGCTCCGTGACGGAGAACAGCTCCTTCAGATAGGCAACTTTCGCGGATCCTTCCTCCTGAAGCAGTTCGAGAATTTTACGACGGCGTTGTTCCGGCAGCATGGCTACTTCTTTCGCGAAAATGGATTCAGCGCTGTGGAAGTCCCTCTTTCGGAATCATTCTGTAAATATAGCATAAAAAGAAAAAAAGAAAAGAATAAAACAATAATAACTTTCAAAAAAACATTGACAAACGCTATAATATGATAAAATATCTTCACTGAAAACTGAAATGCAATTTCTTGATCTGAAAACGTTTACTCGCATGCAACCCGTATTCGTTCGGATCGACTGCGCGTCGGCAGCCCGTCAGGCTCCTATGGATTCACAGATATTTTATCGTTTTTTCTAGACACAAAATATTCCGGGGTCAGGCGCGCTAGCGCCGCTCGGCGATTGCCGTGCCGGGCACGGCCCGAAATTGTGACCATGCGGGACGGGCGTTGCCCTGTTCCACATCTGTTTCCCTTGGCCGTTTCAATGGCCGCGCGCACGCGCGCAGTCGAGGGAATCACAACTCCGGACAGTGAACGGTACATGGATTTCGCGGCACTCTCATCGGCAGCAAAGGAGCGAGCATGAAGAAGTGGACGTTGGTTGTCCTGTGCGCGCTTTACCTCGGCGCTTCGGCGCCGGCGTGGAGCGGAGAGAAGAAGTTCGAGATCGTGATGGTGGCCAAGCACGAGGGCATCTCCTGGTTCGACGACATGCGCATCGGCCTCACCGAATTTCACGAAGACTTCAAGGACAAGGGCGTGACCGCCTACCAGATCGCCCCCGAGGGCGGCGACCCGGCCAAGCAGGTGCAGATGGTCGAAGACCTCATCGCCAAGCAGGTCGACGCCATCCTGGTCGTCCCGAACGACCCCACGGCGCTTATCCCGGTGATCGAACGCGCCCGCAAGCAGGGCATTATCGTCGTCAGCCACGAGGCGTCGAGCCTGGCCGGCGTCGCCGACTGGGACATGGAGGCGTTCGTCAACGAGGACTTCGGCCGCGCGATTTTTGAAACGGTCGCCGCCGGCATGAATTACGAGGGCGACTACGCCGGCTTCGTCGGCGCCCTGACGATGGAAACGCACATGCAGTGGTACAACGCCGGCAAGGCGATGATTGACGAAAAGTACCCGAAGATGCGCATGGTCACCGAGCAGCCGCTCGAGGACTGGAACACCGAGAAGATCGCGCTCGACAAGACGAACGAACTTCTCGCCACCTACCCCACGATCAAGGGCCTGTTCGGCTGCTCCGCCTCGTCGTCGGCGATGATCTCCCTCGCCTGCGAACGCCGCCGCCGCGCCGACATCGCCTGCAGCGGCATCGGCACCCCGTCGCAGAACGGCGCCTATCTCGAGAGCGGCTACTCCCGCGCCGTCTACGCCTGGCGCCCCGCCGACGCCGGCTACGTCTGCGCCCTCATCGCCTACAAGATGCTCATGGGCGAGGAGATCAAGGACGGCGTCAATCTGGCGAAGACGGGCTACGAAAGCATCCGCATCCAGGACGGCATCATCTACGGCGACGCCATGCTGACGCTCACCAAGGACAATTACATGGATTACGATTACTAATCCGGCGCGGGTCCAAGGCAGCAGGCCGAAAGCACGGTCCCCCCTCTCCCCGTCCGGGGGAGGGGGAATTTGAAAAACAGCCAAGGAACGCCAAATGTCCGCCACCCCATTGGTCGAAGCGAGGCGTCTCACCAAAACCTACGGCGGCTTCGCCGCCCTCGACGGCGTGGACTTCACCGTAATGCCCGGGGAAGTCGTCTGCCTCGCCGGCACGAACGGCTCCGGCAAGTCCACCCTCATAAAATGCGTTTCCGGGGTCGAACCGATCGACGCCGGACAGATCCTGTTCTCGGGCACGGAGCACCCAGCGATCACCCCGACCCTCGCCATGGACGAGGGCGTCCAGGTCATCTACCAGGATCTGTCCCTGTTCCCCGACCTCCCGGTCTGGGAAAACGTCTGCTTCCAGCGCATCGGCGGCGAAAAACGCGGCTGGTTCGTCAAGCGCCGCGAAGGCATGGCGTTCGCGACCATGCAGCTCGCCCGCCTCGGCGTGAAGGTCGACCCCAAGCGCCGGGTCGAACGCCTGTCCATGGGCGAGCGCCAGTCGGTCGCGATCGCGCGCGCGCTGGCGCAGAACGCGAAGCTGGTCATCATGGACGAACCCACCACCGCCCTTCCGAGCCGCGAGGTCGACGCGCTTCTGGGCATCGTCAAAAACCTGCGCTCGCAAGGCATCGCCACCATCTTCGTCAGCCACAAGCTGGACGAACTCTTCGCCATCGCCGACAAGATCACCATCATCCGCGACGGCGTCAAGGTGGGCGACTACAATCCGGCCGACCTGGACAAGGAAAAGCTCGGCTTCCTCATGATCGGGAAAAAGCTCGACGTCCAGCCCGTGGACAGGAGCGCCGTCTTTTCCGGAACGCCGGCGATCGAACTGGACAATCTCGTCAAGGAGCCGTACTACCGCGGCGTCTCCATGGCGGTTCATCCGGGCGAGGTCGTCGGCCTCACCGGGCTTATCGGGTCCGGGCGGACGGAGATGGCGCTGTCCCTGTTCGGCCTCAATCCGCCGGACGGCGGCGAGGTGCGCCGGAACGGACGGCCGGTGACGGTGGGGAAGCCGAGCGAGGCGATCGCCGCCGGCATCGGCCTCGTGTCGGAGGACCGCCAAAGCCAGGGCCTGTTCCTGTCGCATCCGATCACCACCAACGTCACCGCCGCCATCCTCGACCGGCTGGCCGACCGCTTCGGGCTCGTGTCCCTCGGCCGGGAACTCGACGTCGGCGAGGAATGGTGCGGCAAATTGAACGTGCGCGCGTCGAGCGTCCTCAACCCGGCGCAAAGCCTTTCCGGCGGCAACCAGCAGAAGGTGGTGCTCGCCAAATGGCTGGCCACGGGGCCGGACGTGCTCATCCTCGACAGCCCCACGGTCGGCATCGACATCGGCTCGAAGGCCGACATTTACGAACTCATCAAGACGGTGGCGGCGGCGGGAAAGGCGGTGCTCCTGATCTCCGACGAGGCGGAGGAGCTCGAGATGTGCGCCAACCGCGTTCTCGTCATGCAGAGCGGCGAAATCGCCGCCGAACTCGCGGGCGCCGACGCGACGCAGGCGAAGATCCTCGCCGCGGTTCGCGGCGGCTGAGATCGCGTCCCGGGTCAACCGGCCGGGGAAAACGCAAAACCAAGAGGCGACGGGCCACCATCCATCCGGGAGCGGACATGCTGAGTCGATTGAAGGAATGGTTCACAACCGGCAACATCACGGTCAGGATCATGACTGTCGTGCTGATCGCGTATTGCGTTCTGGTCGGTCTTGTCAACCCGACTTTTTTCTCGCTGGAAATCTTCCTCGACTTCGTCAGGAACGGCGCCGGCCAGGCGGTGGTGGCGATGGGGGTGCTGGTGGTGATGATCTCGGGCGGCATCGACGTGTCGTTTCTCGCCATCGCCATTTCCTCGTCGTACATCTCGACCGTCCTGTGCACGACCCACGGCTGGGCGAAGCCGAAGACCTTCCTGTCGCTCCTCGTCGTCATGGGGATTTCCTGCCTCGTCGGCGTGCTTCTCGGCTGCGTCAACGGCCTCGTCATCTACTTCTTCAAGCTGCCGACCTTCATCACCACCCTCGCGACCCAGAGCATCTTCCACGGCGCCCTCGCCACCTTCGTCGGGACGAAACCGGTCACCGCCAGCCGCATGCCCCGGAGCGTCATCGAATTCGGCTCGGGGGCGATTTTCGAATTCACGAGCGAGACGGGAAGCTGGTACGGGCTTTCCTATTTCGCGATACCCGTGGTCTTCGCCGTCGGACTCACCTGGTTCATCCTTTACGGGACGGTGTTCGGGCGGCGGATATTCGCGCTGGGCTCCAACGCGCTCGCCGCCAAGCGTTGCGGGGTGAACATTTTCGCCGCGCAGATGTTCGTGTTCGCCTACGCCGGCTTCCTCGCCGGCGTCATGGGAATCATCTACGCCGCCGACCTGCGCTGGGTGAATCCCATCACCATGGTCGGGGACGAACTGATCGTCATCGCCGCCGTCCTCATCGGCGGCGCCAAGCTGTCCGGCGGCTCCGGAAGCGTGCTGGGGACGCTTCTGGGGATGGCGATGATCGTTATCCTGCGCTCGACCCTGGTGCTCCTCGGGATATCGTCGAGCTGGAACGACTTCTTCATCGGCGCCGTGATCCTCGTCAGCGTCGCCGTGTCGGCGTGGCGTTCGCGCCAGGAGAGCAAGGCCGCGCTGCGCTTCGACTACGTTTAACCTTCACCCAGTCTTCGGGACGACGACAATGCCGGAAAAAATCCAGCGCCGCTGGCCGATCGACATGGATTCGATGATTCTCGCGGGGATTCTCGTCGCGATCCTCGCCTTCATGGGATTCGCCCTCGGCGACAGCTTCTTCAACATCAGAAACATCTCCTCCATGGTGAGCCAGATTCCGGAGTTCGCCTTTCTCGCCATGGGCATGGGCGTGGCGATGATCACCGGCGGCATCGACCTGTCGAACGTCGCCGCGATGAACCTCTCCGGCATCGTTCTCGCGCTGTGCCTGACAAGTTCGCGGCTCGCCGGGGGCGTCGGCATCTGGGGCGCGATCCTCATCGGCGCCGTCTCGGCGCTTCTCGTCGGCGTCGCTTGCGGCGTCTTCAACGGCTTGTCCATTTCCCGCTTCGGCATACCCCCGATCATCGCGACCCTCGGGTCGATGCTTTTCTTCTCCGGCCTCGGCGTCGGCATCACGAACGGCGAGGGCATCACCGGGCTTCCGGAGCAATTCACCCGCCTCATCAACATGACGATCGTCGAACTGCCGCCGCCGTTCCTGTTCATGCTCGCCGTCTTTGTCGTCATGTCGATTCTGGCGCCGCGCCTGACGACGGGAAAAACCTTGTACATGTACGGAAGCAGCCGCGTGGCCGCCCTGTTCACCGGCCTCAGGATCGGCAAGTCGCTGGCGCTCGGCTATGCCCTCTCCGGGCTGTTCGCGGCCGTATCGGCGCTGATCCTGGTCGGGCGGACAAACTCGATCAAGGTCGGGTACGGCGACACCTACCAGCTCCAGGCCATCCTCGTTGTCGTTCTCGGCGGCGTCAACCCGGACGGCGGCAAAGGCAAATTCGGCAACATCCTCGTTGCCGTCCTCATCCTCCAGATCCTCCAGAACGCCTTCACGCTCTTCATGTTCACCCCCTATGCGAAAAAGCTCATTTGGGGCGGCATGCTGCTCGCGTTCATGGTGGTGCGGACGCTGCTCGAAAAATGGAGCGACCGCAGAAAGATTCGCGCCCGCATGGCGCAAATGGCGGAAGGCGCCTGACGCGTTTTTTGCGAATCCTCCGATTCCCTTGATCGCGTCCATGCGCGTTCAAGGATCGACTTCGCCATAAAACGCTCCGAAGGGACGCGCATGCGTCGGGAATGCCCCATTCCGGATCGCGTTGAAGAAAGGAGACGGGTTCTATGGAATACATGGAAATCATCGATCGGATCACGGCGGAGAACAGGGAAACGCTGGCGCGCGTCGATCCGCGGGAAATCGACCGCTTTCTCGAGGCGATCATGGCGGCGAAGAGCGTGCAGCTGTGCGGCATCGGCAGGATGAAAATGTCCGTCCGCGGCTTCGCGATGCGGCTGAAGCACATGGGCTTCGACAGCTACGTGGTCTACGACACGACGACCCCGGTGATCGGCCCCGGCGACCTCCTCATCGTCCACGCCGGCCTGAGCAACGTCGAGCTCAACGTCATGCGCCTCGCCAAGGACGCGGGAGCGAAGATCGCGCTCGTTTCCGCGCATCCGGACAACGAACACGGCAAGCTCGCGGATGTGACGGTGAAGCTGCCGGGACAGATATTCGGCGCCGGCGACGAGGTGAAGTCGATCCAGCCGATGGCGTCCCTGATGGAACAGGCGCTTCTGCTGTTCACCGACGCGCTGGTTCTCCTCCTCGTCGAACGCGCCAACGTCAATAGGGAAGTCATGTACGGGCGCCACACCAACCTCGAGGGCATCAACGCTGATTTCGCGTGACCATAAGAAAATTGTCGGTCAAACAAAAACAATAGAAAATAAAAATAAAGAAAAAAACTTGACATATCGACAAAGCAGGTACAATAATAAACGGATATACGATACCAAAAACTTTCTTCTTCGAAGAAATACAGAAAAAATTCCAAAACCCACAGCGTTCGCGCCTCCGGGCTATCTTTCCTCCATTTTCGGTTTTCACCCATCTGTTTTCACTGCGCGGAAAGGTCTTGCGCCCGCGCCGGAGACAATGGAATGACCGCAACACAAACCGGCCGCGACGTCATCCTGCGCATGGACAACGCCGACAAGCGCTTCCACGGCGTCCACGCCCTCAAGGGCGTTTCCATCGAACTCGGGCGCGGAGAAGTGCATGCCATCTGCGGAGAAAACGGCGCCGGAAAATCGACGCTGATGAAAATTCTCATGGGCGTGTACAGCGCCGATTCGGGGACCATGTACCTGAACGGCAAGCCGGTGCATTTCCTGTCGCCGAGGCAGGCGCTCGACGCCGGCATCGCCATTATCGAACAGGAACTCACCCCCATCCCGGACATGACCGTCGCCGAGAACATTTTCCTCGGCCGCGAGCCGATGGTGGCGGGGTTGTTCGTCAACTACCGCGAACTGAACCGCATGGCGCTGGAGGTGCTGGCGCGGATCGAGGTGAACATCGACCCGCACCGCAAGATGAAGACCCTCTCCGTCGCCGAGGTGCAGCTGGTCGAGATCGCGAAGGCGCTGTCCTACGACTCCCAGGTCCTCATCATGGACGAACCCACGTCCGCGCTGGGGGAAAAGGAGACGGACATCCTTTTCGAGATCATCCACAGCCTCAAGGAGCAGGGCAAGGGCATCTTCTACATCTCCCATCGCCTCAAGGAAATCTTCCGCATCGCCGACGTCGTCACCATCCTCCGCGACGGCGAATACATCGCAACCAGGCGCACCTCCGGACTCGACCAGGACACGCTTGTCAGCCTGATGATCAGCCGCAAACTGGAAGGCCAGTACATAAAGGGAAACGTCCCGACCCTTACGCCGCTCCTTCAGGTGCGGGACCTGGTCAAGCGCGGACGGCACGAACCGATCTCGCTCGAACTGCGGCGGGGGGAGATTCTGGGCATCTACGGGCTGGTCGGCGCCGGAAGAAGCGAATTTCTCGAAAGCCTGTTCGGCGTCGTCAAGCCGGACGGCGGCGAAATCCTCCTGAACGGCAAGCGCGCTTCGCACCGCACGCCGTACGATTCGATCAAAAACGGCGTCGCCTTCGTCACCGAGGACAGGAAGAATTCCGGCCTCGCCCTCATTCTTTCGGTGAAGGACAACGCCACGATCACGTCGGTGCGCAAGTACCATCGGGGACCGTTCGTCAACCGCCGCCGCGAGCGCGACGACGTCTCCCGCGCCATCGATTTTTTCAGCATCAAGACGCCGTCCGAACGGCAACTGGTGCGCAATCTCTCCGGCGGCAACCAGCAGAAGGTGGTGCTCGGCCGCTGGCTCCTCTCGCGGCCGACGATCCTCCTCATGGACGAGCCGACGCGCGGCATCGACGTCGGCGCCAAGCGCGAGATCTACAGGTTCATGTCCGATTTCGCCTCCGCCGGGAACGGCGTGATCATGGTTTCGTCCGAACTCCCCGAAATCATCGGCATGGCGGACCGCATCCTCGTCTTCAAGGACGGCCGCCTGAGCGGCGAAGCGGCGCGCGGCGAGGCGACGGAAGAACGCCTCATGCAGATGGCCACATGATCGGGAGCGGAAAAGACGCCGTATCGCGGTCCGGAGTTGTGATTCCCCCGACTGTGCGCGGCCATGAAACGGCGGGCGCCTTGTAACCGAGCGTTGTGAAAGACCTGGCGTTTTGGGATGCGATGGGACAAGCCGAAATGCGCGATGGGACATCCATCCGACCTCGCAAAACGCCCCGAGGGAAGCGGATGTGGAACAGGGCGTCCCCCATTCCCCGTTTTCACAATTTCGGGCCGTGGCCGGCAGAACGGGAAAACCTCATCGCGGAAAGGAACGAACATGCCCGATGACGCGTCGTCGATGCAAGAATCGAACAAATTCCGGGCGATTCTCTGGGAACTCCGGATCGCCATCGCGCTCGTCCTCATCTGCGTCTACCTTTCCATGGCGACAGACCACTTCCTGACGACCAGAAATCTCATCAACGTCCTCCGGCAGGTATCGGTGAACGGCCTTCTCTCGATCGGCATGACCTTCATCATCCTCACCGGCGGCATCGACCTTTCCGTCGGTTCAATGCTCGCCTTCGGCGGCGTCGTCACCGCCAGCTTCGTCTCCAACGCCTACAAGGACGTCCCGAGCATCAACCCCTTCCACGCCATCTGCCTCGGCCTGCTCGCCGGCACCGTCCTCGGCGCCGTCAACGGCCTCGTCATTTCGAAGATGCGGGTGACGCCGTTCATCATGACCCTCGGCATGCTCTCGATCGCGCGCGGCATGACCTACATTTACACGAACGGCATGCCCATCACAGACCTCGACAAAACCTTCCTCCAGATCGGACAGGGGTTCTTCGAGCCCTGGGGCGTGCGCCTCCTGCCCTGGCCCGTCGTCATCTTCCTCCTCGCCTTCGCCATCGCCTGGGTCGTGCTCTACAGGATGAAATTCGGCCGCTACGTCTACGCCGTCGGCGGCAACGCGAGAAGCGCGAGAATCTCCGGCATCAACGTCGGCTTCATCATCTTCATGGTCTACGCCATCAGCGGCTTCCTCTGCGCCCTCGCCGGCGTCCTCCTCACAGCCCGCACCAGCGCCGGACTGCCGCAGGCGGGCGTCTCGTACGAACTCGACGCCATCGCGGCCGTCGTCATCGGCGGCACCAGCATGACTGGCGGCAAAGGCCCCCTGATCGGCACGCTTCTGGGCGTCATCCTCATCGGCGTCATCAATAGCGGCCTCGACCAGCTGTCCGTATCGTCGTACTACCAGCAGGTATGCAAGGGCCTCATCATCGTCGGCGCCGTCATGCTCGACTACTTCCAGTCCGACGGCGAGCGCTGAGAAAAGTCAAACGGCATAAATCAAAAGCGGGAGGCGGGAAGCGCGTGGTCGGAAGCGAAGTTTGGCCAAACGATTTTTTGTTCCCGCGATGCCGAAGCGCGCGGCATGTCGCCGGACCGTCTCGGCGCGGGATTGACGCTAGTCAGAGGAGAAAGAACATGAGGAAAACTGCATTGTTCGTGGCGGCGCTGGTCTTCGTCGTCTCCATCGGCTTCGCCCAGGCCGGGCAAAAGTACCGCATCGGCGGCGCCACCTACGGCCTCGCCGGCGAATACATGAAGCTGTGGGCGACCGCGCTCGAACGCCACCCCGCCGTCCAGCAGGGACTGGTGGACCTCACCATCTTCGACGGCCGCTACGACGCCTCGGTGCAGCAGAGCCAGTTCGAGACCATGTCCTCCCAGGGCTACGACGCCATCCTCTTCGTCCCGATCGACATCGAGGCCGGCGCCGCCGCCGTCGCCACCGCCCACGCCGCCGACGTCATCGTCGTCGGCTCCAACACCCGCGTGAATTCGGACCTCCTCACCGCCTACATCGGGTCGAACGACGTCGTCTCCGGCTACATGGAAGCCAAGGCGGTCATCGAGAAGATGGGCGGCAAGGGCAACGTCGTCATCATCGAGGGCCCGATCGGCCAGTCCGCCCAGATCGAACGCCTCGAAGGCAATCTCAAGGCGATCGCCGAATACCCGGAGGTCAATGTGCTTGAGAGGCGCACCGCCAACTGGTCGCGCGCCGAAGCGCTCGCGCTCATGGAAAACTGGCTTACCGCGCACCCCGGCACGATCCACGGCGTCATCGGCCAGAACGACGAGATGGCGCTCGGCGCCGTCCAGGCGATCAAGGCCGCCGGCCTCGACGTCAAGGACTTCGCCATCGCCGGCATCGACGGCGTCTCCGACGCGATCACGGCGGTCAAGAACGGCGAGATGGACCTCTCCATCCTCCAGGACGCCGTCTCCCAGGCCCAGGGCGCGATAGACATCGCCCTCGGCTACCTGATCGACGGCTACGAACCCATGTCCGACTGCTGGAAGGACTACCCCGAAATGAAGTGGAACGGCGGCAAGGACAAGACCTACGACGTTCCGTGGACCCCGATCACCAAGCAAAACGCGGACGAGCAGTGGGAAAAGCGCCAGGACCTGACCGCGCGCTAAAAAGAGGCGACGGCAACGATCCCGAAGCGCCGACACAAACGGATGCGCCGCCGCCCCTGCCAAATGGGCGGCGGCGCACTTTCTCGAAAGGACAGCAAATGCGGGAATTCAAACCATTTGACGAAAACTTCTCCCTCGCGGGGCGGGTCGCCCTCGTGACCGGCGCCGGCGCCGGCATCGGCGAGGCGATAGCGCTCATGTTCGCGCGCAAGGGCGCCGACATCATCGCCGTAGACATCAACGCCGACGCCGCCGGGGCGGTCGTCGACAAGGTGAAGGGCTACGGCAAAAAAGGCCTCGCGCTCGCCGCCGACATCACCGACAACGCGAAGATCGCCGAGGTGGTCGAAAAGTCGGTGAAAGAGCTCGGGAAGATCGACATTCTCGTCAACTGCGCCGGCGTCGCCCTCCTCGAAGACGCGGAAAAGATCTCCGCCGACTTCTGGAACCGCACCATCAACCTCAACCTGAGCGCCTCGTTCTTCATGTCCCAGGCGGTCGGCAACCGGATGATCAAACAGGGCGGCGGCAAGATCATCAACATGGCGTCGCAGGCCGCCGTCATCGCCCTCGACCGCCATGTCGCCTACAACTCGTCCAAGGCCGGCATCGTCGCCATGACCCAGGTCCTGGCCTGCGAATGGGCGGAGTTCGACATCCAGGTCAACGCCATCTCCCCCACCGTCATCCTCACGGAACTGGGCAAGAAGGCGTGGGCGGGGGAAGTCGGCGAAGCCATGAAGAAAAAGATTCCCGCCGGCCGCTTCGGCTATCCCGAAGAAGTCGCGGCCATGGCCGTCTACCTCGCCAGCGACGCCGCGAACCTCGTCACCGGCGCGAACTTCGTCATCGACGGCGGCTACACCATCCAGTAACCGGTCTTGAGGCGCGCGTCGCCGCGCGAAGGGGAGGAAGCCGCCGCTTCCTCCCCTTTTCGCGGTGCGTGAACCGGCATGGCGTTTCGGGAAATGCCGTAAAATGACGGCGTAAACATATGATCCGTCCGCATCCGAATGCCGTTTCATTTTAAAAGTCGCTGTGGACGGTCGCGGCAAGGCGCCGTAAAATTACCGCCGGCACCTTTTCCCCGAGGAGAAATCATGAGCGACATCGAAGCCAGAATAGCCGCGTTGCGCATAGTCCCCGTCATCAAGCTCGACCGGATCGATGACGCCCTCCCCCTCGCCGGAGCGTTGGTGAAAGGCGGACTGCCGGTCGCCGAAATCACCTTCCGCACCGACGCCGCCGAGGAATCGATTCGCCGGGTGGCGAAGGAGCATCCGGACATGCTTGTCGGGGCCGGCACCGTCGCCACCGTCGATCAGGCCAAGCGCGCCGTCGACGCCGGCGCCGCCTTCATCGTCAGCGCCGGCTTCAGCCACAAGGTCGTGGCGCACTGCGTCGACAACAAGTTGCCGGTATACCCCGGCGTCTGCACGCCTTCGGAACTGATGTGGCTGCTCGAATACGACCTCGGCGTCGCGAAGTTTTTCCCGGCGGAAGCCTACGGCGGCCTCAAGACGATCAAGGCGCTCGCCGCGCCGTTCCCGAAGATGCGCTTCATGCCGACAGGCGGCATTTCGGAAAAGAACGTCCTCGACTATCTCGCCTTCGGCAAGATCATCGCCTGCGGCGGCAGCTGGATGGTGAAGGACGCGCTGATCGCCGAGGGCAAGTTTGACGGGATCGAAAAGCTCGTCAGGCAGGCGGTCGAGCTGGTGAAGTCCTGACGCGGATTTCGGGCGTTTTTTGAGGCGAAGTCGAATCACGCCGGGCGATTTCGATTGCGGCGGCGAGTTGACGCGGGTATAGTGGATTATACCACACCGTCTCGTGGAACAGGCAGGATTGTTTTTCGGCAGGAGAAGCATTTACCATGATAGTACTCGTCATCAACTGCGGATCGTCCTCGATCAAGTACCAGCTTTACGAAATGCCCGGGAAGAAGGTTCTCGCCAGGGGTCTGGCCGAAAAGGTCGGCGAGGAATCGAGCTTTCTCACCCATCGCCGGGACGACGAAAAATTCGAAATCGCCAAACCGATTCCCAACCACAAGATCGGCATCGAACTCATTCTTTCCTGCCTCACGGACGCGTCCATGGGCGTGCTCAAGAACGTGAAGGAAATCGGCGCCGTCGGCCATCGCGTCGTCCACGGCGGAGAACGCTATTCCGACGCCATGCGCATCGATCAGGACGTTCTTTCCTGCATCGAGGAATGCTGCGACCTCGCGCCCCTGCACAACCCGCCGAACCTCATCGGCATCCACGAGTGCCGCAACGCACTTCCCGGCGTGCCGATGGTGGCGGTCTTCGACACCGCCTTCCACCAGACCCTCCCCCGGCGGGCCTACATGTACGCCCTGCCCTACGAGACCTACGAACGCTACCGCATCCGCAAATACGGCTTCCACGGCACCAGCCACGCCTACATCACCCACCGCGCGGCGGAAATGCTGGGCAAGCCGGTCGGCGGCGTCAACCTCGTCACCTGCCACCTCGGCAACGGCTGTTCGATGGCGGCGGTTCGCGGCGGCAAGTCCGTGGACACGACGATGGGCTTCACCCCCCTCGCCGGCCTCGTCATGGGCACCCGTTCGGGCGACATCGACCCGGCGATCATTCCTTTCCTCATGTCGAAGCCGGAATACTCGAAGGTCGCGGAAATCGACAAGATGCTCAACAAGAAGTCCGGGCTCCTCGGCGTCAGCGGCGCCTCAAACGACATGCGCAACCTCACGGAAGCGGCGCGGAAGGACGGCGAGAACTCGCGCGCCCAACTCGCCATCGACATGTTCTGCTACAGGGTGAAGTCGTACATCGGCCAGTACATGGCGGTCCTCGGGAAGGCGGACGCCATCTGCTTCACCGGCGGCATCGGCGAAAACAGCCCGCATATCCGCAAGCAGGCGACGGACGGCCTCGACCTGTTCGGCGTCGTCATGGACAACGAAAAGAACGAAAGCCAGCGCGGCAAGGAAATGGACATCTCCATGGCCGGCTCGAAAGTCAAGATCCTCGTCATCCCCACCGACGAGGAGGGCTGGATCGCCGAGGAAACGTACACGCATGTGAAATGAGTCACAAGTCATATGACGCAAGTAAAAGTTGGGGATCAGAATTTTTGCGGCGCCGCAATACACAAAGCCCGCGTCGCGTCGCGATGCGGGCTTTGTGTCGTCATGCCGTTCACTGCCCGGAGTTGTGATTCCCCCAACCGTGCGCGGCCATGAAACGGCCAAGGGGAACAGATGTGGAACAGGGCAACCCACATCCCCCATTTTCACGATTTTGATCGCACCCAGTGCAATACGGCAGTTTTTGCAACCGCTTCGCTCTCGCCAAAAACCCCTTTCGGCTACTTTTGACTTAGAACTTGACGCCCAAATTCACCCTGCCCTCGTGGCTCAGCGAGCCATTGGCGCCGGTGATGAAGTCGTAGCCGCCGCGCAGCGACACGCATTCGTTGAAATTCACCGTCATGCCGACGCCGAAGACGCCTTCGTCCCGCTTGAGGGGGGTGCCGAGGATGGTGAAGCGGTCGTGCGCCGGATCGTTCAGGAAGCGCATGCTCTGGCGCGGTTCGAGATCGCCGAAGGTGTGGCGCCAACCGAGGGCGCCGTCGACCTTGACGTTGTCGCCGAGCTGCGCCATGAGACGGACGCCGAGAATTGTCGAGAAGTAGTCGTTCTGGTCGCTCTTGGCGGTAAGGGCGTAAAGGGGGTTGACGCCCTTTTCCTTGACCTTGTCGTTCCAGTAGCCGTTCCACATGGCGGTGGCGTAGGGCTGGAAGGCGAAGCCCGAGGTATCGCCGAAAGTCATGCCGGCGTCAACGTAGGCGATCGCGGATTTGCCGTCGTATCCGGCGGCGGAGTTGTTGTACGCGGCGCCGACGATTGAGGTGCGCCTGCTTTCGAAGGTATGGTATGCGCCGTTGATGCCGCCCATGACGTGGAGGACGCCGGGACCGAGGCAGGCGCGGGCGCCGCCGTAAAGGGCGAGCGTGTAGCTGTCGAAATTGTTTTTGGCGTGGCGGTCGTCCACTTCCAGCCTGCTGTCGCCGTAGCGGAAGGCGGCGCCGAACAGCCAGTCGCCGGCCATGTTGTCGACGCCGACGGCCAGGCCGTAGCCGGTCGTCTTGCCCCTGGCCGCGTTCAGGCCGTCGTCGGAACGGTGTTTGTAGCCGTCCGCCTCGGCCCAAATTCCGGGGCCGCCGGACTGGGCGACGGCGGAGCTGCCGTAGGCCGAGCGCGAGGAAATCGTGCCTGAACCGGGGGCGTCGCCGAGGAACAGCGCCTGGGCGCGGTCGATCATGGCGTCGACGCCGCGACGATCGTGAAGGTAGACGCTGGCCACCGTGCTGGCGTACACGTCGCCGGAGTTGGTGTCGAGGGCGAGACGGACATTGGCGGGGTCCCCCTCGTTGTAGGCGTACTCGTACAGGGGATGGGCGGGACGGCTCTGAACGTACTCGCCCACGGTTCGCTGGTTCCTGGTGACGCCGATTTCCGGAATGCGCTTGTATTCCTTCACGTTGAGGACGATCCGGTTACCGGCAACGTTATTGTATGAATACTGCACCAGGGCGAGATTCACTTCCTGGTCGGCAAAGGTCAACGTTCCGCTTTCGAGAATCGTGTGGGAATCGCCTTTCCTGAGTTCGCCCCTGACGACGAAGTTGACCTGGCCGACTTCGGCGGATCCGCTCCCCGCCGAGATTTTGGAGGCGCTGGTCCCGTCGACGTCGAATACGTAGGTCGCGCCATTATTCATTTTGATGGAGCCGACGTTGACGGTCGTATTCGCTCCCGCCAGGTCGACGGTCGCGCCGTCGCCGACAACGAGACGACTCGTCGCCCCCGTCGCCGTCACGGCGTCGGCGTTGAAGTGGGTCGTGCCTTCGTCAAGCAAGTACCCGCCGGTGAAACCGGTATAATCGCCGAATAATTCCAGTCCGCCGGCGCCGCGCTTGATGATGTTCCCGGCGCCGGAAATGCCGTCGTAGTCGGTCGATTTCTTCCCCGCGGCGTCGTGGAAGACGACCTCCGCATGGGAAGCGCCGTCGTAGCCAAGATGGATGGCGTTTTTCCCGGCGTTGGCCGTGTTGCCCGAGAAGACGCTGTCCGACACAAGGATGTTTTTGTTCGTCCAGATCGCGCCGCCCTCGGCGGTGGTCGCGCCGGTCGCGGAATTGCCGATAAACTCGGTTCCGACGAACGCGGCGTAATAATCGGGCAAAGTCGAGGAGGCGAAATTGAGCGGATTCAATGTGCCCGAAGTCACCGTCCCGCTATCCATATCGTAATTGGACAGGTTCAAACGCACCGCGCCGCCGGCCGCGTCGCCGTCGGCGGAGGCTGCGGCGTTATTGACGAAACTGGCCTGATTGAACGTAACGTTGACGGCGAATTCGGCATTGACCGCGCCGCCGCCGGCCAGGCCGCCGTTACGGTTTTCAGTCTTGTTATCCATAAAGGTCGGCATTACCGATGCGCCGGAGACGGTGACATTCAGCCCGGTGTTCGGGCTCGCGTCGCCCCGGAGTTCGTTGTTGGCGCCGGCAAGGTACAAAGCGCCGCCGCGCGCCGCCGACCCGACGCCCGCGCCCGCGCCTCCCACAGAGGCGGTATTTCCGGAGAAGGTCGTGCCGCCGATGTCCGCCTTTGCCGACCACTCGGACTCGATCGCCATGCCGCCGCCGTTCACCGTCGCGTTCGCCCCGCCGCTGGTGATGTCGGCGTTCAAGGCATTCCCCGAAACGGTGCTGCCGGACAGGTTGAGGTTGGGCAGGTTGCCAAGCCGCGCGCCGCCGCCCAGAGCACTGGGGTAATCGGCCGAATTGTCGGCGGTCAATGTCGTCGTGTTGTCGCTCAGAGTCAGTCCGGATATTGTCTGTGTCCCGGAAACCATTTGGCTCGCCCTATCGCCGACTATCAGAACCGGACCGAATGCGCCGGCATTTGCGACAGCATCGTCAAACGTGATTTCCGTGACGAAGCTGGATACCGTGTTTCCGGTGAAGGTGACGCCGGTAATATTGGCGCCGCTTCTAACGGCGGCTCCGCCTTTGGGATTGGACGGATCTCCCACCCCGCTCGAGATATATGTGCCGGGCGTATACGTTTGGTCTTGAACCGCAATGGCGCCGCCCGTCTCCGCCGGCCACGACGCCGCCGCGCCGGTCGCTCCCCAAGAAAGGAGGGCGCCGATGACAAGCGCCAATCCCCAAGTTTTCGATCCCGTACCCATACCTTCTCCTCGTCGGCGATGAACCCCGCCCACCGACCAATATTCAGAACAAGGAAAAATCCCCATCATATTCTCATGACCGATAACATCAGTCCGTCGGCAGATTTGCGCGAAAAAACGGCGTCCCGAACGATACTTGCCGTCGCTTTCGCGATTCTTTCAGAAAAACCCGGCCGCTTTTATTTCCGCCTCTTGCCTTCGCCCCCCGCCGGATTATACTTGCCTGTTTCGGGTTGCCCCGGGGGGCGTCCAGGCATTGCAAGCCGGGCGGACGAAACGCCATCGTCCGGAAAAGAAACGGACCGGGAAAATGGACACCAGCCACATTGTTGAAACAGGCGCCGAAGCGGCCGCCGCCGTCGCGCAGGCGGCGCAGGCAGCAATCGCGAACAACCACGGCGCGGAGGACGGCGACATCGTTCACCGCATGACGATCCTCGTCCTGCAGGCGGCCTTGATCCTCTTCGCCGTCCGCCTCGGCGGCGCCATCGTCAAGAACTTCAACCTGCCTTCCGTCCTCGGCGAACTCCTCGCCGGCATCATCATAGGCCCGTACCTGCTGGGCGCGATTCCCCTGTCGTGGCTCGGCTTTCCGGCGGGCATTTTCCCGGTCCAGTCCGGCGCCCTCGCGGTGACGCCCGAGCTCTACGGCCTCGGCCAGATCGCCAGCATCATCCTCCTCTTCATGGCCGGCCTTGAAACGGACCTCCAGCAGTTCCTTAAATATTCGATCGCCGGCACCGTGATCGGCATCGGCGGCGTGGTCGTCTCCTTCATCGCCGGCGACGCGTCGGCGATCTTCTGGGGCGTCGGCGGCGGACACACCTTCCTCAGTCCGCCCAGCCTGTTCCTCGGCGTCCTCTGCACCGCGACCTCGGTCGGCATCACGGCGCGCATTCTTTCCGAACGCAAACAGATGGACAGCCCCGAGGGCGTCACCATTCTCGCCGCCGCCATCATTGACGACGTTCTGGGCATCATCGCCCTCGCCATCATCATCGCCGTCATCGGCGTTCTCACCGCCGGCGGCGCCGAAGGCCTCCCCTGGGGCCATATCGGCCTCATCGCCCTCAAGACGGTCGCCGTCTGCGTCGTCTTCGCCGGCCTCGGGCTCGCCTTCGCCAACCGCATCGCCCGCTTCCTCAAGTCGTTCCAAAACCCCACCGTCTTCGCCGTCATCGCGCTCGGCATGGCGATGGTCGTCGGCGCGATCTTCGAATCGGCCGGCCTGGCGATGATCGTCGGCGCCTACGTCACCGGCCTCTCCCTGAGCAAGACCGACATCACCTTCGTCCTCCAGGAACGGCTCCACGCTCTCTACGAATTCTTCGTGCCCCTGTTCTTCGCCGTCATGGGCATGCTCGTCGACCTCAGCCGCATCTTCCAATGGGAAGTGATGAAATTCGGCCTTATCTACACGGCCTTCGCCGTCCTCGCCAAGATCGCAGGCTGCGCGTTGCCGGCGCTGTTCCTCAACTTCACCATGAAGGGCGCCTTCCGCATCGGCGCCGGCATGGTGCCGCGCGGCGAGGTGGCGTTGATCGTCGCCGGCATCGGCCTTTCCGCCGGCATCATCTCCCGCGACATGTTCGGCGCCGCGATCATCATGACCCTCCTCACCACCATGGTGGCGCCTCCGATATTGACGCTCGCCCTCTCCATCTCCGGCAAGGGCGTCCGCCGCGAGATCGTGGAGACGGACCGGCGCGAGACGAACTTCGCCTTCCCGTCGGAGATCGCCGCCGACGCAGCCATCGACAACGTGCTCCTCGCCTTCCACAACGAAGGCTTCTTCACCTCCCTCGTCGATCAGACCCGTCGCATGTACCATCTTCGCCGCGACAACATCGCCTTTTCCCTGTGGCGCGACGGCAACAACCTCTCCTTCTCCTCGAACCGCCAGGACGTCAACCTGATCAACACCGTCGTCTACGAGGCGATCGTCCAGCTCCACCAGGCGCTCGAACACATGCGCAAGCTCGCCAAGCCGGACGAATACCGGCGGACGCTTTCGTCGGTCACGTCCGTGCGCACCATGCCGATGCGCGAAAAGCGGGACATCCTCACGCCGGAGACGGTGATCATGCGCCTCGGCTCGCGGGACAAGATGGGCGCGATCCGCGAGCTCGTCGCCGCGCTCGAACGCAGCAAACACGAAATCACCGACCTCGAACAGGTCATGGAGTCCATCATCGAGCGCGAGGAAATCGCGCCGACGGAACTCGAGTTCGGCGTCGCCATGCCCCACGGCCGCACGGACGCGGTCGACGGCGCCATGGCCGCCGTCGGCATCGCGCCCGACGGCCTCGGCTTCGTCTGCCTCGACGAAAGCCCGGTCAGGCTCATGATCCTCGTCGTCTCGCCCAAGAACACGTCCGGCCCGCATCTGCAGTTCCTCGCCAGCGTCACCGCGAACCTCCGGACCCGGGAACTCGTGGACAAGGTGGTGGCGGCGCAAACGCCCGAAGAGGCGGCGGACCTGCTCATCGGGACGACGGACAGGAAGACCGCGAAGCGCGCGTCCGGGAACTGACCTATGGCCAAAGCGATGCTCATGGCGGATGTGCAGGCGGGGCGCGACGACCGCGAACTCCCCATCGACCTGGTGGGGGTGCGCGGCCTGCGCTATCCGATCGCGGTGCGCGACAAGGCGCGCGAGCGCCAGCGGACGGCGGCGGAATTGTCCCTGTCCGTCAGCCTGCCGCAACACTACAAAGGCACGCACATGAGCCGTTTCGTCGAGGTCCTCCACGAACACCGCGACCTCGTCGACATGGAAACGCTCCCCGACATCGTCCGCGCCCTGCGCGAGCGGCTCGAGGCCGAACGCGCGCGCGTCGAGGTGCGCTTCCCCTATTTCATGGAACGCGCCGCGCCGTCGTCGGGATCCGTCTCCCTCATGTGCTACGACTGCCGCTATACGGCCGAAGTCAACGGCGCCGGCGACGACTTCGTCGTCGGCGTGCGCACGCCCATCGCCACCCTCTGCCCGTGCAGCAAGGCGATCTCCGACTACGGCGCCCACAACCAGCGCGGTTACGTCGACCTCGACATCCGCGCCGCGCGCCGAAAGAGCGGCCTCCCGAGAATGGTCTGGATAGAGGAACTGGTGGAGGTGGCCGAGAGCGCCGGATCGTCCCCGGTGCTGCCGCTCCTCAAACGCGAGGATGAGCGCGCCGTCACCATGCGCATGTACGAAAACCCGGCCTTCGTCGAGGACGTGGTGCGCCACGTCGCGGACGTCCTGCGCCGCGACGACCGGATAGAATGGCTTTCCGTCCGGGCGGAAACGCTCGAAAGCATCCACGACCACAACGCCTTCGCGGAGATTTCCTGGCGGAGGAAGCGCGGGCGGCAATGAACAGTCAACAATGGCGACGCCCCGGCGGACCCGGGGAAGCGCACAACGAAGCGGGGACGAAGACATGGGGGCTGAAAAACCCGCGCAAAAACGCGACCATATAGGCATCCATTTCACGTGCTGCAACGTCTACGGGCGCATCTACAAGAACGCCGCCGGCAAAGCCTATGTCGGCTGGTGCCCGCGCTGTGCGCGAAAAATCGAGCTCAAGGTCGGCCAGGGCGGCGAAGGCACCGACCAGCGCATCTTCCAGGCATATTGACGGACTCGCGCATTTTTGCACTCTTCGTGAATTTCTCGAGATGCCGTACCCGATCGCGAAGGAAACCCGGGACCAAATGGCGGAACAATGGCGGATAGGCAGGGGCAGCCGGACATGCGCGGCGACGGGCGAGGGAATCGCCCCGGGCGAAACGTTCTACTCCGCCCTCGTCGAGCGGGGCGACGATTTCGAGCGTCGCGACTACGCTGCGGCGGCATGGCCCGACGTGGACAAAACCGGGTTTTTCTCATACTGGAAAAACAAGCCGCGATCCGGAAAGGACGGTCCCGCGAAACGGAAAATCGATTACGACCGCCTCCTCGCCTTCTACGACGACTTGGCGCCGGTCACGGAACCGCGCCGGCTCCTGTTCCGCTATGTCCTCGCACTCATCCTGGCGCGGCGGCGGATACTGCGCCTCGACGCGACACGACGCACCCCGGAAGGCGAAGTGCTCGTCCTCTACGACAAACGAACCCGGGAAACCACCGAACTGTGCGCCCCCGAGGCGACGGCCGAGGAACTGCGCGAGACGGAAACAGCCCTCGCCAACCTCTTCGACTACGACGCCGATTCCGCCGGCAACGCTCCGCCCCCCGCCTAGCGCGTTTTCGGAAATGATCGGCCCCGCCGTCGCGTTTTCCGGTTCGACCGCGCCAACCAAAAACGCGCCGGGAAAAGGTCGACTATTTGCGGAAACGCCGCGGAAATCTTTGGAGAGGGGGGAGGAGGAGAGCCTTTCCGCGGAAAGGTTCTCCTCCCCGAAAACGATACCGGCGGATGCAAACGGATTCGCCGTCACGCGCGCCAGGCGAGGGTTTTGGCGTCGAAGACCGGACCGTCGCGGCAGACGCGGCCATATTTCGCGGCGCCGTCCCGGGTGAGCATTTCCACCGCGCAGCCCACGCAGGCGCCGAAGCCGCAGGCCATTCGTTCTTCCAGGGACACTTCGCAGAATACGTTGCGCTCCGCCGCGATTTTGGCGACGGCGCGGAGCATCGGCGTCGGCCCGCAGGCGTATATCGCGTCGGCCGGGCCGGCGTCGAGGAGGGAGAGGAGGGCGTCGGCTGCGGTTCCCGCCATGCCGGCGCTGCCGTCGTCGGTGCAGGACAGCAGCCGGCCGACGTGGGCGCCGAGACAGTCGTCGCCGACCAGTTTTTCCGCCGTGCGCGCGCCCAGCACCGCGACCGTCTCGACTGATGCGGCCGCGAGCGCGGCGGCGAGCGGTCCGAGGCTTGGCCCGCCGCAGCCGCCGCCGACGAGGACGGCGCGCGAACCGGGGGCGGGAAGCGTATAGCCGCGACCGAGGGGGAAGAGGAGTCCGGCGTCGTCTCCCGGCCGCAGGCGGGTCATGAGTTCCGTCCCGCCGCCGACGACGGCGTAGACGAAGGCGAGGCCGTCCGGAGTCAGTTCCGACGGCGCGAAAGGCCGGCGAAGGAACGGCGAGCCTTCGCGGGGACGCGGCGCGATTTGGAAGAACTGGCCCGGCCGGAACAAGCGGTCGGCCCCGGGCGCGGCGAGCCGCATGCGGTTGAAGCCGGGGCGGAGTTCCCGGTTTTCGACGATGCGCGCCAGTTCGTCGCGCTTGCCGGACGGGCCGGGACACGCGGGCGCGCACATCCTCCGGCGCAGTTCCCCTTCCTGGAGCGCGACCGTCTCGGCGACGATCGCCCGAAAAATGTTCATGACCGAATGGGCGGGATAGCCTCCTTCCGCCCGCCGGACGCGATCGGCGATGACCGCCTCCTCGCGGGCCGGATCGCGCACCGGCAGGCCGGAGGCGGCTTTTTCGGCGGCGATTTTTCTGGCGGCGGCCGCCCGGTCGCGCAGCAACCGGGCGATTTCGCCGTCCATCGAATCGATCTGTTCGCGAAGTTCATCGAGCGACACGCGTCTTTCCTCCGGATTGCGTCACGGGAAAGCCAGCATCATGCGCCACGGCCTGCCGGGAACGGCGCGAAAATGCGCGGACATGACCGAGCCGTCCGCGTAGGCCAGATCCAAAACCGCCCGCCAGCCGCCGTCCCCCTCGCGGACCATGCGCCGATAGGCAAGCGTTCCCCGCCCGCGCGCCGCCCAGCCCCGATAGTAGGAATCCGCATCCGCCGCGAGCGCCGGATCAAGCCGCAGGCGGAAGATTTCGGGATAGCCGTCGAGCGCGGCATCCTCCATGTCGGCGAGCGCGTCCACCGGATCCTCGATCACGCCGGAGCGGATACGTTCCAGCACCTCGATGGAGCTGTCGATCATCCCGGTATATTCATGGTCCGGCGCGTACTTCCGGGCGTAAAGATAATGTTTGAGCGCCTGTTCGTTGTCGGCCAGGCGCCGGTCGTAGAGGAGGGCGAGAAGAAGATGCGCGTCGGCGCTGTAGGGGTTGATCCGGACCGCCTCTTCGTAATGCCGGCGCGAAAGGTCGTAATGGCGCGCGTATTTCGCGATGTCGCCCTGCTCGAGGGCGAGGTCGTGGTTCCGCTTCCAGTCGAGGTCGATGGCGGCGAGCCACACAAAGCCGGCGGCGCACAGCGTCCAGACCATCACGGCGCCGTACGTCGCCGCCTTTCCGCGGCCGTCCGGGGCGGAGGCGTACTCTTCTTTCGCTGTGGCGGGCATGATCCTGCCTCCGCGGAGGGTCGCGTCGTCCCCGACACGCGGCGTCTACATGTCGCCCGCCTCGGGATCGCCGTCTTCGCCGTTCATCATGCTGAAGATGAGATTGCTGTCGTCGCGCCGGCGGGACATCTCTTCCTGGCCGCGACAGGACACGCAGGTGGTGGCGGAGGGAAGGATTTTCAGCCGCGACGGGGAGATGGTGCAACCGCAGACCTCGCATTCGCCGTAGGTGCCTTTTTCGATTTTCTCCAGCGCGATCTGGATCTCGGACAGTTCCTGGTCGTTGGCGGTGGCGATTTCGAAGGACAGATCCTCGTCGTAGGCGTCGGTGGCCTTGTCGACCTCGTCAGCCGCCTTGCTTTCGGCGCGCTCGCGTTGGACGGCGAGCTCCCTGCGCATGCCGGCGAGCAGCCGTTCGCGTTTTTCAATAAGCGCGTTCTGGATTTCCGCAAGTTCCTTCTTGGACAGTTTGCGCTCGATCGCCCTTTCCGGCTGATCGACCTTGGCGTTGTTGGTCTTGCCGAGAATCATGACCGCCGGCGCCACGGAAAGGGCGGGCTTTTTCGACGCCGTCATCACGGCGAGACCGGCGTTGGCGAAGGGAGGAATCTTGCGCTCGCGGCGCTCCGGCGCGGGCTGGATCGGTTTTTCGGCTTTTTCCGGCTTCTCCGCCTTTTCGGATGCGCGTTCCGGCGCGGCAACCGCCGCATCCGAAGCGGTCTTGGCCCTCTTGATCTGTTTCGACGTTTCGGCGGACTTGGCGGGCTTCGCCCTGGCGGCCGTTTTTTCCGCTTTCTCCGGTTTTTCCCGCTTCTTCGCCTCCGCCGCGGTTTTCACCTTGGCGGCCGGTTTTTTCGCCTCGGCCGGCTTCGCCTTCGCCGCCGTTTTTGCCTTGGCGGACGCGGGCTTGGACGCGGCCTTCGCTTTCGGCGCGGCTTTCGACCGGCTGGGGGACCTGGCCTTGGCTTTCTTCGCTTTTTCGACTTCGGCCTCGGCTGGTTTCTTCGCTTTCGTCATTTCTTCATCCCGTTGGTGCAGTCATTCCCTTCGAAGGGCGCGATCCCGCTTCCGCGCCGCCACGCCCCCTTTTACCCGCAGGCGCCCAAAGGCGGGATCGCCGTCGGTCGGCATATGATTGTGTCGGCCGGACGAATGTCCTTCTCCAGGCCTGACGCCGGGGCGAGCGCCCCGCCCGTCAGCGATATTCCTCCCTCAAGGCGTCCGCGATCGCGTTGGGCACGATGAACACCGCCCCCTCGCCGTCGAGTTGCGCGTACCTCGCCCCCGTGCCGGGGACCTCGTCGCCGATCGCGAGGCGCAACAGCGTTTCGTCGGATTTATCCGCCCCGCGCCGCCCCCCCCCCCCCGGGAGCCCCATAAACTATCGCGGTAATCACCGGTCGGTCAAGCCCAAATTTATCGCCGGACGCGTCCTCGGCGGCGAATGCGAGCGCGTGCAACTGCGACAAACCCATCGCCGTGATCACGAAGCGGTTGTTGTCGTCCATGAGCGGCGTCCCATCCTCGAGCCACCACTGTTCGCTCACGCCTCTCGGCTCGCGGACATAGGTGCGGACGCCGTCCGCCGACTCGATCGCGACGCTCGCCCAACCGGCGGTGTCGCTGTCGACCACATGCCTGGTGTGGAAGCGATAGAGCGGCTGGCACAAAAGGTAGAGGGAGTCGGAATATAGTTCCAGAACCGCCGCGCGGTCGCCCGTGGAGGCGGCGACGCCGACGAATTCCGGCATGCCCTGCAGCGGTCGCAGTTCGACCGGCCCCGGCGTCCCCTCGGCGTACGGCGATCCGGGGGGAAGGTTCCCCTCGGCGTCGGCCGCATAAAGCGTGAGGGTGGGGTTTTGCGCTCCGCCGGCGCTCCAGGTGGTGAATTTCCACGCCGGGTGCGCTGTCCAGCGGGCGGTCTCGGGCCCCGGATTCTGGTCGGCGAGGAAGTATTTGATGCGCAGGCGCGAGAGTCCGGCGATGAGCGCGTTCAGCGGCCGAGACGGATCCTCCGCCGCCGGCGGATCGACAGGGAACGACTGGACGACGCCGTCCTTCTCGAGCGTGCCGCGCCAGCGGACCTCGTCCAGTTCATAGTACATTTCCATGGACAATTTTGCGGGCGTCGGGAGAAGCCGCTCCACAACGATCCGGCGCGGCATTTCGGAGCCGAGCAGGTTCAGCGTCCGCTGCCGGTAGAAGTTCGCCCAGTCGCCGGGATGCAGGCGTCCAAGCTCCAGGGATATTTCGTCCAGCGTCATCCGCGACACGGTGAACACCGGATTGCGGCCGATCGCCCTGGCGTAGGACTCGGAATCGTTTTCGACCGACTCCCTGCCGATTTCCACCCGGCGCACCGTCTGGACGCCCTCGTCGTCCGCGAACACCGCCTCGACAAAGACGGAGTCGGCGGTGAAGCCGAACCATTCGGCGTCGCCGGTCGTCTCCGCGGCAATCGAGTCCGCGCGCAGGTTTTCCATCCACCTGAGGAGCGTATCGAGCCTCGCCGCCTCCACAGGCCACTCGACCGGCTCCGCCATCGCCCATCCCGCGTCACGGCGCTCCAGGACGGTCCGCACTTCCGGGCCGGGAGCGATCGTGATCCGCACCGGCCGCTTGCCCGCCGGCGCGGCGAGCAGGTTGAGGTTGCGGAAGCGTTCGCGGGGCCAATCGAGGACCTTGGCGAAGTCCTGGTTCACGCCGTACACGGCGGCGGCGTGGCCGTCCACGATGGCGGCGCGGAGGTTTTGCCGCGTTTCGCCGAAGGCGATCCGCACCGTTTCGCCGCCCGCGGCGGCGGTCACGGATACGGCGCCGTCCGGCTCCGGCGCCGAAAGCCCGGGGACGGTTTCGCGCCACGGCAGCATGACGAGCGCGGAAAGCTCCTCCACCGCCTGCGGATTGAGGCTGTCCATGTTGCCGCCGTCGAGCACGACCAGCCATTCGCCGGCCCAGGTTTTTTCGAACGCGATCTGTTCCTCGCCCGGCCGGTCGATGATGATCGAGTTCACGGCCAGCCACGGAAAGGGAAACAGACGCCGGGCGCGGCTCGCGCGCCAGTCGCTCGAGTCGCGCCGCGACAGGGCGAGCGAGAAGGCGGTCAAAAGCGCCGCCAGCGCCGCCAGAATCACCACACTGCGTTTGGACATGATGAAGCGCCGTTCCCGTAGCAATCAGGTTGGTGTTATTCTTTTCTTATCCACCACACGGAGAGGCCCGCCAGCAGCCACGCCAGGGGCAGGCCGACGAGAGCCAGCCAAAGGATGCCCCGCAGTTCCGAGTCGACCAGATTCAGCCGCCGGTTGACCCACGGCCGGGGCGACGTCAGGTACGCCTCCTCCCTGCCGGCCAGCCACTGCACCAGGCCGACGAGAAGCGCCTCGTTCCCGCCCCGGCGAATGTCGGAATCCGCCGCGACGCGGCCGCTGGCCACCACCGCCACCCGGGACTCGCGCCCCTCCGTTTCCTTCACCGAACGATACACCATGGTAAACGGTCCCGGCCTCGGGTCGCCGCCGGCGGCGGGGTAGGCGAGAGAGGTGGGGTATGTTTCCACCAGGCGCTCGCAATTCCACCCGTTTTCGGTCGACAGAGGGTTGTCGCGGATCGACCTGGCGGCGGGAAAGACGAAGGCCAGGCTTTCGTCGCCGGAGCCCTTGACGCGCGCCAGCGGCCGCACCTGCACGTCGTTGTCGTTGTGCGTCCTGTCGCGGACGAGGTCGTCCCGACACGAGCCGCCCATGGCGAAGGCGAGGTCGTTCAGGGGATCCCCCTCCTCGATCGCGCGCTCGTCGTCGGGCGGGGGAGCGAGGAGGAGAAGCCTGCCGCCGCGGTCGAGGTATTCGGAAAGCGCCTCGACCTCGTGCATCGCGAAAGGCGTCCGCGGCGCGGCGACGACGAGGATGTCGCACTCCGGCGGCGGCGGCTGAAGCGCGGAGAAAACGTGCTGGCGGACGCGCATGTTGTTCTGGGCGACGGCGCGCGTGAAGCGCGACGCCGAGCGGTCGGGGTACGTCCCCTCGACAAGCGACAGCTCGCGATGGCCGTAGGTGAAGAACACGGTCGGCACCCTCGGGTCCAGGAGACGCATCAACGCCTGCGTCACCCCGCGCTCGCCGTCGAACACCCACTTGACGTCCCCCGCCATCTGCGCCCGCCAATCGGGCGGCGACGCGAGGCCGGAGGCGGGAACCTCAAGCCGGCGCCCCTGGTATTCGATGACCAGCTTGTCCTCGAGGCCCTGCAGCGGCAGGTCGAGTTCGCGCGCGAGCGTGCGGGTCCGGTCCGGATCGTTCACCGGATCCGAGAAGGCGGAGGCGACCATGCCGTTGTAGTCCGAGTAGCGGGCAAGAAGGCGGCGGAGTTCCTCCGCGAGCGGCACGCCCTGATATTCCTTGTCGGCCGGGAAGAAAGCGTAGACGTGCGCCCTGCCCTGGAGGCCGTCCAGGACGCGCTGCGTATCCGGAGACAGCGAATTCCTGCCTTCCTGGGTTACGTCCCAACTCCGTCCGCGAAGGATGGACAGAAAGGAAAAGCCGGCCGAGTTCTGGAAGGTGCGGAACGGGTAGTGCGAAAGCCAATTGAGGTTGAGGACGACGACCAGGGCGGCGACGGCGGCGAGGACGATGCCGCGCTGCGTGCGCTGCGCCTCGCGGTAATAGAGCTTCGGCGCTCCGGAGACCTGGTTGTCCGACAGGGTGGCGTACTTGCGCGTCTTCGTCGGACGGCGCCTGCGTTCGGCGCGCCGCGCCGCGCGATAGGTGAACACCGACCAGACGAAGGCGACCACCGCGACGGCGGCGGGCAGGAACCAGAACCACGGCAGCCGCCGCAGGGCCGGCCCGAGAAGGGGAGTCCCGCTTTCCCACACGCCCTTGATGTGAAACAGCGCCGCCTGCCCGAGGACGGCGACGAAACCGGCGCAGACCAGGATGTAGGTGAAGAACATCCGGCGGCGCGAGGTGCGGGTCGCGACCCGTCTGCCCAGGCCGCGCGCGCCCAGGGAAAGCCAGGCGTAAAACAGGAACAGGGCTGTCGAGGACGCGAAATAGGCGAGGCCGCGCGTGTCGAGTTCGCCGGCGATCCAGCGCTTCGCGTGCGGGATGAAGCTGAGGCTGTTGAAGAAATTGGCCGCTTTTCCGGCGTAGGGATCGATGTCGGCGCAGACGGCGAGAAAGATGAGGACCCCGCCCGACCCGGCGGCGGCGGCGGCGGGTGAGATCGTCAGCGCGGACACGAAGAGGCCGATCGCCATGGCGAGGGCGCCAAGCGCGAACAAGGCGACGAAGGCGGTCCCGGCCGCGCGCCAGTCGAGATTGCCGCCGTAGTCGAGAAGCGCGGCGTAGACGAACGCGGGGATGAGTGAAAGCAGGACGAAAACCATGCAGGCGGCGAACTTGGCCACGACCGCCGCCGAATGCCCGACCGGCGCCGTGAGCAGCGTCTCGAGGGTGCCTTCGGCGTTTTCCTCCGCGAATGAGTTCATCGACACGAAGGGATGGAGGAAAATGGAGGTGAAAAGGAGGAACATCGCCATTTCGTCGAAGACGGCGTAGCCGCCGCCGGGGCGGCTGACGATGATGAAAAACGCGAAGGAATCGAGCAGCACGAAGAACGCGGCCGCAAACAGCAGGGACGGGTGCAGGAGCATCGTCCGCGTTTCCTTCCGGGCCAGGTTCAGAAACGTTTTCATGGCGTCAGTCCGCGTCCTTTTCCCCGTGAAGCCTGCCCATCCTGCCGGCCCGGGCGAGAACCCGGAAAATGTCCTCCAGGCGGGCGGGTTCGAGATGCATTTCCGTAACCAGCCAGCCCCGGCGCGACGCGAGGGCGGCGATTTCCCGGCGCAGATCCACGCCGGGCGGCATGGTGACGCGCACCGAATACGGCGCTTCTCCTCCAGCGCCTTCGGCGATCGCGATGGACTTGATTCCCGGCACGCCGCGAAGCGCCTCGCGAACCGGTTCGGAAGCGAGTATCTCCAGTGCGATGGTGCGCTCCTCGACGTTGGCGGCGGAAATCGTCTCCACCGAGTCGTCCGCGACCACCCTTCCCTCGTCTATGATCACGACTCTCCGGCACAGCGTTTCCACGTCGTGAAGAATGTGGCTGGAAAGGAGGATCGTCGTATCGCGGCCGAGTTCGCGGATGAGTTCGCGCGCCTCCTCGGCCTGCGCCGGATCGAGGCCGCTTGTCGGTTCGTCGAGAATGAGCGCCGGCGGACGGGACAGGATGCTTTCCGCCAGCCCGACCCGTTGACGGTACCCCTTCGACAGGCTGGAAATCAGGCTTCCCTTGATGGCGTCGATGCGGCAGGCGCGGGCGGCCGTTTTGACCGCTTCCCTCGCCTTGGCGCCGGAAAGCCCTTTCAGGCCGGCGCGAAAAGACAGGTATTCGCCGACGCGCATGCGCGCCGGCAGCGGGTTGTTCTCCGGCAGATAGCCGAAGCTCCGCCGCGTTTCGGGCAGCATCGGATCGCGGCCGTCGATTCTTGCCGCGCCGGAGGTGGGGGCGAAAAACCCGGTGAGGATGCGCATGGCGGTCGATTTCCCGGCGCCGTTCACGCCGAGAAAACCGACCGTCTCTCCCGGCTCGACGGAAAAGCTGAGCCCGTTCAGCGCCGGGAAGGCGCCATAGAATTTGTGGAGGTTGTCGGCAACCAGCATCATGGCACGCATCCTTCCGGTCCGCCGCGGTCCAACGCCATAGTCAAGGGAAACGACATGAATTTACGAGAAACGTTGGTTATCTTCCACAACAAAATCAAAAATCGCCGCAAGTCGGGAAGACGCCTCCCGCCCCAAAACTTCTCGACGCACTGTCATTTTGACAAAACCTCGGATCGAGTGCGCGGATACCTCGACCGCGAGCAAAGAACTCGGCAACCATTTTCATTGTAACGTGATACCAATAATCGGCTTATTTCCTCGACATTTACTTCGGCACATTCTTCGAAAATAGGCATCATACTTGCAGGATGCGCATAAGTTGTCGGTTTTCTGCCCACGACCGGGGACGGACGGTCGGGATGTGGGTATTACGTCAATGCGAATTCACTTCATATATGGAGGAGCGCCACTATGGGAAAGATTATCGGCATCGATTTGGGCACGACCAATTCCTGTGTCGCGGTCATGGAAGGCAGCGAGCCCAAGATCATCCCAAACAAGGAGGGTAACCGCACCACCCCGTCGGTCGTGGCGTTCACCAATGACGGCAGGCTGGTCGGTCAGCTCGCCAAGCGTCAGGCGGTAACCAACCCCCAGAACACCGTATACAGCATCAAGCGCTTCATGGGGCGCAGACATTCCGAGGTCGCGGCCGAGGAAAAGTCGGTTCCGTACAAGATCGTCGGCGGCGCGGACGAACTGGTGAGCGTCGAGGCGCTGGGCAAGAAATACACCCCGCCGGAAGTCAGCGCCATGATTCTCCAATACCTTAAGCAGTGCGCCGAGGACTACCTCGGTGAAAAGGTGACGGAAGCGGTCATCACCGTTCCCGCCTACTTCAACGACTCCCAGCGCCAAGCGACGAAGGACGCGGGCCGCATCGCCGGGCTCGACGTCAAGCGCATCGTCAACGAGCCGACGGCGGCGTCCCTCGCCTACGGGCTCGAGAAGAAGAAGAACGAAAAGATCGCCGTCTTCGACCTCGGCGGCGGCACCTTCGACATTTCCATCCTCGACGTCGGCGACGGCGTCTTCGAGGTGCTCGCCACCAACGGCGACACCCACCTCGGCGGCGACGACTTCGACGACGCGATCATCAACTGGATCTGCGAGGAATTCAGGAAGGACCAGGGCATCGATCTGCGCCAGGACAAGATGGCCCTGCAGCGACTCAAGGAAGCGGCGGAAAAGGCGAAGTGCGAGCTGTCCGCGGCGGTGTCCACCGACATCAACATCCCGTACATCACGGCGGACGCCGCCGGCCCGAAGCACCTGCAGCTCAACCTCAAGCGCGCCAAGCTCGAGGAACTGGTCGATCCGCTGATCGAGCGCTGCCGGCAGCCATGCACCCAGTGTCTCAAGGATGCGCAGCTGTCGCCCAAGGATATCGACGAGGTCGTGCTTGTCGGCGGCTCGACGCGCATGCCGGCCGTGCAGGCGATCTGCAAGGAGATTTTCGGGCGCGAACCGCACCGCGGCGTCAACCCGGACGAGGTGGTCGCGATCGGCGCCGCCATCCAGGCGGGCGTCATCGGCGGCGAAGTGACCGACGTTCTGCTTCTCGACGTTACCCCGCTCACCCTCGGGATCGAAACGCTGGGCGGCGTCATGACCCCGCTGATCCCCCGCAACACGACCATCCCGGTGTCGAAGTCGGAGACCTTCTCCACCGCCACCGACAACCAGCCGGCGGTGGACATCCACGTCCTCCAGGGCGAGCGCAAACTCGCCTCCGGCAACCGGACGCTCGGCAAGTTCCAGCTCGACGGCATTCCGCCCGCGCCGCGCGGCGTGCCGCAGGTCGAGGTCGCCTTCTCGCTCGACAACAACGGCATCCTCTCGGTGTCGGCGAAGGACAAGGCGACCAACAAGGAGCAGTCCATCACCATCAAGTCCGCCTCCGGCCTGTCCGAGGAGGAGATCAGCCGCATGGTGAAGGACGCGGCCGAACACGCGAAGGATGACGAGGAGCGCGAAAAGATCGTCCAGGCCCGCAACCAGGCGGACCAGACAGTGTACCAGATCAGGAAGACCCTCCAGGACAACGCCGACAAGATCGGCGATTCCGACAGGGAAGCGGTCGAGGCCGCCCTGGCCAAGCTCGAGGAAGCGGCGAAGACGGACGACGCGGCGGCGATCGAGGCGGCCCTCAAGGACGTCGAGGCCGCTTCGCACACGATGGCGCAGAAGATGTACGAGAAAACCCAGCAGACCGGCCAGGCGGAAGCCCGGGCCGAGACTCCGCCGCACCAGGAAGCGGACAAGCGCGGCGACGACGGCGTCGTGGACGCGGATTACACGGTCGTCGACGACGACAAGAAGTAACGCGATCGGCGCCGCGACGGATGCGGTTCGAGTTCGAAATGCCAAAGCCGGTCCCGCATGCGGGACCGGCTTTTTTGGAATCACGACAGGCGCCGCGGACGGTCGCATGGCATAACTGTTTGCGTCTTGAAATTGCGATTCCCCGGGCTGTGCGCGGCAAGCGATGCGCCCGGGAAGCGCATGTGAAACAGGGCGATCCCCAATCCCCATTTGCATAATTTCGGACCGCGCCCAGTATGCACGTTTGTAAAAAAACGCTTTTTCCGGTTGCATTTGGGAAAAGTTGTGGTATGGTAAAGATAATATCTTCATATCTTCATTCTTTCATACGTATTACGACCTGATCTCGCCATGGATCGAAAATGCGTGTCAGCGCCCCGCTGTGTTCCCGGCGGTTCTATGTTCCACATCTGCTTTCCTTGGTCGCTTCATGCCGGGCGCAGTTGAGGGAATCGCAACTCCGGACCGTGCACGGTATATGGCGGGTGAGCGTGCCGAAAATGAACGCCTTTGGGCAAGAGGGTGTCATGCGCGACCACTTCGACAAACTAACGCTTCCAAACAACCTGAGCGCGAAAAGCATCGACGCCATCATCGGCCTTATCCGGTCGGGCAAGCTCAAGCACGGCGAAAAGCTCCCCGCCCAGGACGAACTCGCCAGGGTGCTCGGGATCAGCCGCACGTCGCTCCGCGAAGCGTTGAAGGAACTGTCCTACCGCGGCATCATCGTCAGCCGCCACGGCCATGGAACCTTCGTCGCCGACAACATGATCACGGAAAAGGACACGGTCGAAGCCAGGCGTCTCCTCGAACCCGGCATCGCGATGATGGCGGCCCTGCGCCGCGACGACGACGACGTGGAGGAGCTGCGGAGGCTCGTCGACCGCATGATTCCCCTGGTCGCCGCCAAGGAATACGAAAAGTTTTCCGAACTCGACATGGAGTTCCATTGCGCCATCGCCGGCATGTGCGGCAACCAGGCCCTGATGCGGCTCTACAACGCGGTCAGGGACATCATGCTCCACCAACAGAACATCGTTCAAAGGCTTGACGGCGCGATCAACCGCGCCCACGTCTACCACGTCGAAATCGTCAAGGCGCTCGCCGACCGCGACGCCGGGCGGGCGCAGCGCATGATGACGAACCACCTCGACGACGTCAACATGACGCTTCACATCATCGAAGGCGAAGCGTAATCCCGCGCATCGCGGACACGGGCGGGAGGGCGATGGAGATCGAAAGGGAGGCGCATGAAAATCCCCATCCCGTTTGGCAGGACTTTTCAGGATCTGGACGTGCCGGGAACCAGGTTGAAGGGGATCCTCGAATCGCGGCTTCATACCCTGGAAAAGTCGCTGGGCGAAAGGGAGCTGGTGGAAAACGCGCTGGCGCGCCCCATCGCTTCGCCTCCACTGTCCGAATTGGCGGCGGGGAAAAAGCGCGTCGCGATCATCACCAGCGACCACCCGCGCCCGGTCCCGAGCCGCGTCACGCTGCCGCTTCTCCTCCATGAAATCCGTTCGACGTCGCCGGACGCCGACATCACCGTCGTCGTCGCCACCGGCTGCCACCGCGCCATGACCGACGACGAAATGCGCGACCGGTTCGGCGGGGACGTCTGCGAGCGGGAGAGATTCCTGGTTCACGACGCGACCGCCGACGACTGCTTCGAAAAGATCGGCGTCCTCCCCTCCGGGGGCGACTGCATCGTCAACAAGGCGGTCCTCGACGCCGACCTCCTGGTGGCGGAGGGCTTTATCGAACCGCACTTTTTCGCCGGCTTTTCCGGCGGCCGAAAGGCGGTCATGCCGGGTTGCGCGAACCGGATCACGGTCCTCGCCAACCACTGCGCGGAATTCATCGCCAACGACCGTTCGCGCACCGGCATTCTCGACGGCAACCCGATCCACGCCGACATGGTCCACGCCGCGCGGCGGGCGTCGCTCGCCTTCATCCTCAACGTCATCCTCGACGCCGACAAGAGGATCGTCGCCGCCTTCGCCGGCGACATGGACGACGCCCACCGCGCCGGGTGCGACTTCCTGCGCCGCCACTGCGAAGTCGATGCCGCGCCCGCCGACATCGTCGTCACCTCGAACGGCGGCTATCCCCTCGACCAGAACATCTACCAGGCGGTGAAGGGCATGACCGGCGCCGAGGCGAGCTGCCGGCCGGGCGGCGTGATCGTCATCGCCGCCGAATGCTCCGACGGACACGGCGGCGATGACTTCCATAACGCGTTTTCCGTCCATCCGACGCCGGAAGCGGTCATGCGGGAGATCATGTCCCGGGGCAGAAACGAGACGGAACCGGACCAATGGCAGACGCAGATCTTCTGTCGCGTGCTCATGAAATGCCGCGTCGTCATGGTCACCGGCCCCAACGCCCCCCGCGGGATGGTGGAGCGCCTCAACATGGAATGGGCGCCGACAGTCGCGGACGCCATGCGCCGCGCCGGGGAGATTCTCGGCGACCCCGGGGCGTCCGTGACCGTCATCCCGGACGGCGTCGGCGTCATCGTCAGGGAGTGAGCGAACGCGCAACCGGTCCGGACGCGCCACAAGGGCGCGGCGGACGCGGCGACTTTCAGGCATGGAATCTTATTGAGAATGGAAAGGAGGATGACTGTTTTCTGATCGTGATCGCGCCGAGGGGCTCGACGGATTCCGTCTCGATCGCCATCGGCAATGGGATTGTTCGAAGCGTGAGGAGAAAAATCATGAAATTGAGAAGTGTCGGGTTGTTGCTTGTCTTCGCGTTCGCGCAGCACTTGGCCATTGCGAGTCACTTTGCCCAGTTGCGTATGCATGTCAATAATTTCAACTGTGGCGGTGTCTGCCCCTGCAAATAGAT
>JAIRTL010000011.1 GCA_031254915.1 Planctomycetota bacterium | reverse complement strand
GTTGAATGACGAAAAAATGGCTCCACATCCTGCTTTTTACCCTGTGCGTCTGCGCCGTTCTTATGCCGGACGCCTTCGCCGGCCCCGGCACCGGCGGCAAGTTGCCTTACGAGGATTGGCTCACGTCACTGCGCAACAGCGCCACCGGCCCCGTCGCCTATGCTTTCGGCATCATCGGCATCGTCGTCGCCGGCGGCATCCTGATCTTCGGCGGCGATCTCAACGGCTTTTTCCGAACCATGTGCGTCATCGTTCTGGTCATGGCCCTTCTGGTAACCGCTAACACCATCATGACCGACCTTTTCAAGACCAGCGCAGAAATTGCCTGTGCCGCAACACCCAATGTCATCGGAGCGGCGGCATGAACGACGATGTCGAACTTGAAAAGGTTCCTATTCATCGCGGTTTGATTCGCACCAATCTTGTACTCGGGGGCGACCGGGAACTGGTGATGTTCGCCGGTCTGATTGCGGGGACGCTTGTGTTCTATACATGGGAAGTCAAGGCGGCGCTGGTGGGAATCATCTTCTGGTCGTTCGCCCTGTGGGTGCTCCGGATGATGGCGAAACACGATCCCAAAATGCGGCAAACCTACATGCGGCACCGTCTCTACCGTGGGTATTACCCGCCGAAATCCACCCCCTGGCGCGACAACACCGCCACCCAAGGTCGACAGTATCGCGACCCCTGGAAGATCACGTAAAGGCCCGGCCATGACCATGACGGAATATCTGCAAGACATAGTAATGAAAGTCCCGCCGCACGCGGTTCTGATCGCCATATGCGTCCTCGGGCTGGGCCTGTTGGCGGTGCTGATCGCGCAGGCGCGGCGAAACGCCCTCTCGAAGCTACACCGGCATCGCTCCGGCGATGCCGGTGTGGCTGATTTGCTCAATTGGGCGGCAATCGTCGAGGACGGCGTCATCGCCAACAAGAACGGTTCCCTGATGGCGGCGTGGCTGTATCGGGGGAACGACAACGCCAGCGCCACCAACGCCGACAGGAACACGGTGTCCCGCGTCATCAACGCCGCCCTCAACCAGCTCGGAAGCGGCTGGATGCTTCATATCGACGCCATACGCCGGCCGTCGCCAAGCTACAGTCCAAGGGCGATGTCGCACTTCCCCGATCCGGTATCGCAGGCAATCGACGACGAACGCCGGGAGTATTTCAATCGTCATCAGGCACTATACGAAGGCTGCTACGTTCTGACCGCAACCTATTTCCCGCCGGCGCTCACCCAGGCGAAATTCGTGGAATTGATGTTCGACGATCCGGACGGCAAATCGACAAACGCCACCGAACGAAGCGCCAAGATAATCGCCGAATTCCAGAAGGAAATCAATTCCCTGCAAGGCCGGCTGTCGTCGGTTCTGTTCCTGGAACGTCTCAAGGCGTCGACCTTCAAGGACGAGTTTAAACGGCCCGTCACCCACGACGATTTCCTCCGCTGGCTCCACTACTGCCTGACGGGAATCAACCAGCCTATTTTTCTCCCCCGCGATCCCGCTTATATCGACTGCCTGGTCGGTGGGCAGGATTTGACGGGCGGCATAACCCCGATAATCGGGAACAAATATATCAAGGTGGTCGGCATCGACAACTTTCCGTTCGAATCCTCGCCGGGTTTGCTGGCGCGACTCGCCGAATTGCCGGTGGATTATCGTTGGTCGACCCGCTTCATCTTCCTCGACGCCCACGAATCGGTGTCGCTTATCAATAAATTCAAGCGCAAATGGAAACAGCGTATCCGCAGCATCAAGGATCAGGTACTCAAAACCAACAACGGTTCCATCGACCTCGACGCCCAGGCCATGTTTCAGGATTGCGAAATGGCCTTGATGGAAGTGAACAGCGGCGTGGTCGCAATGGGACTGTACACCTCGAACGTTGTCCTGATGGGCGAGAACCTGGAGGAGCTGGATCGCGCGGCGGACTATGTTCAAAAGACCCTTGGCGTCATGGGCTTCCCCGCCCGCATCGAGGATGTCAACTGCATGGACGCCTTTTTCGGCACGCTGCCCGGACACGGGACCGAAAACGTCCGCCGCGCCATGCTCAACACCCGTCATCTCGCCGACCTCATGCCGACAAGCTCCATCTGGACCGGCCGCGAACTCGCGCCTTGCGAGTTTTATCCACCGATGTCGCCGGCGCTCATGCACTGCGTTACCACCGGCTCGACGCCGTTCCGTTTAAACGTGCATGTACGCGATCTGGGCCATACGGTAATTTTTGGTCCCACCGGCGCCGGCAAAAGCGTTTTGCTCGCCACGCTCGTCTCGCAATTCCTGCGTTACAAGGACATGACGCTGTTCTGTTTCGACAAGGGACAGAGCCTCTATACCCTCTGCAAGGCGGTCGGTGGTCGCCATTACAACATCTGTGGCGAGGACGGGCGGGACGAAGCCGGGCAGATGCACGCGAAATACGCCTTCTGTCCGTTGCAATGGCTGGAAACACAGGCGGACATAGCCTGGGCCTGCGCCTGGATTGAAACGCTTATCAATCTCAACGGGGTTCAGATTACACCCAAACAGCGCAACGAAATCATGCAGCGCATGGAAACGTTCAGCCGGACCGGGGAGAAATCCCTTCTCTCCTTTGTCGCCGGCCTCATGGATCACGAAATGCGCGCCGCCCTCCACATGTATACCCGAGAAGGCATGATGGGCTACATGCTGGACGCCGACGAGGACGGCCTGGATCTCCGCGAGGGCGGGCTTGCGGTCTTTGAAATCGAAGACCTCATGGCGATGGGCGACCCGAAGATCGTCATGCCCGTCCTTCTCTACCTTTTCCGACGCGTCGAACGATCCCTCAAGGGCCAGCCCGCCGCCATCTTCATGGACGAAGCGTGGCTGATGCTGGCCCATCCGGCGTTCCGCGACAAGATAAACGAGTGGCTGCGCATCATGCGGAAAAACAACTGCGCCGTCATACTCGCCACCCAATCCATGTCCGAGGCGGTCAAGTCGGACATTCTCGATATTATCCGCGACTCCACCGCATCGAAGATTTATCTGCCCAATGCCAACGCCACCTCGGAGGACGCGGCGGCGGTCTACAAGAAAATGGGCCTGAACAACCGTCAGATTCAAATTATCGCCAATGCCATCCCGAAGCGCCAATACTACTACGTCTCCGAGGAAGGCAGCCGCCTTTTCGAACTCGCCCTTGGCCCCTTGCAGCTTGCGGTCATCGCCGTATCGGACAAGGACTCGGTCGCCAGGGTGAAGGAACTGGAACTGCGGCACGGAGATTCCTGGTTGACGGAATGGCTCAGGCTGCGGCGCGTGAATCCCTCGGTTTTAGCGGCACAGAAAGGTCAAGCATGAAACTACTGTCTATGTTCCGCGCCAGCCGGAAGGACGACGTTGTTTTGGACGGCAACCCCTATCTCAACGCCCGCCGCACCATGAACGAAGCGACCGGCGCCATCATCGCTTCCCGCCAGATTTGGCAAGCTGTGGCGCTGGTTTCCCTTCTCGTCACGGTCGGCGCCGTCGGTGGTCTTGTCCACATCGGTTTGCAGTCGAAATACGTTCCCTACGTCGTTGAAGTCGACAAGCTGGGTCGGGCGGTCGCCGGCCGTGTCGTCGACCGCGCCGGCCGGGTGGATGATCGCGTCGTCAAGGCGACGCTCGCTTCATTCATCGTTGATTCCAGAAGCGTGTCTTTTGATCGCAACCAGCAGAATGACGCCATCTGGCGCGTCTATTCCCATCTTCAATCCGGCGAACCGGCCACCACCAAGATAACGGTCTACATGACCGATCCCGTCACCAGCCCCACCAGGAAGGCGGAGGAATACTCCGTCGGCGTCGAAGTTTCCTCCGTGCTGCAACAGACGGATTCGACTTGGGAGGTGAACTGGACGGAGCGGGTGTGGGACAGGAAGGGCGTCCAGGTGGATCAGTACCGCATGCGTGGATTGCTCACCATATACGTGTCGCCCCCGACGAGTTCGACCAGGGAGGAGGAAATCTGGAGAAACCCGCTGGGCATCTTTTTCAGGGATGTCACCTGGGCAAAGGTGGTTGAGCAGTAGTCGGGGGTTGTTTAAACGCATTCAGGAGGAGGCTACGTGTTCAAACAAATACTATCAGTTGCGTTCCTATCCGTTGTCATGATTGGCGCGGCCGTGGGGCTGGACGCGCCGAACAACGACGATTGGGGTCGGGACTTGGTGCTGGACGATATGTTCTTTTCCGGTCCGGACAACGTTCTGACGGAGAAGGAAAAACAGGCTGTCCGCATCGCGGAGGCGTGGCAGCATGGCGAAATCATCGCCCACAACCCGGTTGTCGGCCAGGATGGCTCCATCGAGTTCCTGTACGGGGCCGAGCGGCCGTCCATCGTCTGCGCGGTCATGCAGATAACCGACATCGAGCTGCAACCGGCCGAAAAGGTGGTGAGCATCAACCTGGGCGACACCGTGCGCTGGGTGGTGCAGCCGGCAGTATCCGCCGGCGACACGACGCATATCATCGTCCGGCCCCGCGAAATCGGGCTGGACACGTCAATGGTCGTCACCACGGACAGACGTACGTATCACATGCGTCTTCGTTCGCATCGAACCGAATACATGCCCCGCGTTCGTTTTTCCTATATCGAGGACGCCCTTGCCAAATGGGACGCCGTTAAAACCGAGTCGGCGGCGAAACGCAAGGCCGACACCATCCCGGAAACGAACGAATACCTGGGCGACTTGTATTTCGGCTACACCCTCAAGGGCAAGGCCCGATGGAAGCCGGTTCGCGTCTACAACGATTCGGTCAAGACCATTCTCGAAATGCCCAAGGCCATGAGACAGACCGAAGCGCCCACTCTGATGATTTCCCGCCGCATGGGCCGCGTGTTCAAGAAGCGCGAACTGACCATAGTGAACTACCGCGTCCAGGGCAGCCGCTACATCGTCGACGCCGTGTTCGACGAGGCCGTTATGATTGTCGGCGTCGGCGGCAACCAGGAACGTGTCACCATAACCCGTAAACCGAAAGCAGGTGAAGAATGATGAAGGTCTTTATGTTCGCCGCCGCCGTGTCCTTTCTCACCCTGGTCATCGGCTGCGGCCCCCAGCCAAAATACGGCAATTTCACCAAAGTGGATTCGCAGAGCCTGGTGAACGACGCCGTCGCCATGATGCTGGCGACCTACCCGCCGGCGCAGATCCGTTTAAACATGCTCCATGAGCCGAACGATGCCTGGGGATCGAAGCTCGTCCGCGTTCTGCGAACTCATGGGTATGCGATGGCGGAATACTCCGACAAACCGAAGGAAAAGGACAAGTACGCCGAAACGGGTGTGGATTTTGCCTTTATCCTCGACGAATACCGGCCCGAGAAGGAATACAACCTCACTCTTTTCATCGGCAACGACATCGTTAGCCGTTCCTACGCCCTTCGCGGCTCCAACGACTCGAAAGTGTTTGTCGGCCTGGGTCAGTGGTCGCGGCGGCGATAGAGGCCGTAACGACTGAAGCGGCATCGTAATCACCCAAAACCCCGTCTCTGCCCATCAACTCCGCACTTCGGGCACGGAGGCGGGGATTTTGCGGACTTTACGGAAGGAGCATTATGTCAGTGGAAAACGCACAGGAACACCTTTCAGCAAAAAACTCCCCGAACACGGTCGTCATGCGGAAGAAGCGGGCGCGAACCATCAATAACTGGCCGCTCGTTATCGCCATGATCGTGATTGGGGTCATTCTTGCCGCGCTTGTCGGCGTGGTGGTCAATCGCAGTGGGAGTGCCGAATCGGACGCGGCGGAGGAAAGGGCCGCACCGGCCACCGATTTGGCGCGTAACGTCATGGCGCCGGAGAGAGGCGGCGTTGTGGAGGCTCCGGTGCGGGAGGAGCCGGAGCCTCCCGCCATCCCGCAGTTGCCAATCAACACGCCGCCACCGCCGGCCGCGCCGACGTTGCCGAACCGGGAGCGGGAGGTGGAAAAACCCGCCATCCGGGAAAACGAAAATGCCCGGAGAATCCGCGAGCTTCGCTTCCGTCAGTGGGAAGCGGCCTTGAACAGTCCCATCAAGGTGCAGCACGAAGAAATCAAGACAACCGGCGGGAGCCGAAACGCCGAGCTTGCCGGGATTGAGCGGCAGATCGCAATGCTGGACAATCGCGACGGACTCTCCTACGAGCAACGTCTTGCCGCCATGCAAGCCGGCGGCGGGAGCGGCGGCAATGTCGACTACTCCGGCCGTAACGATCTGTCGCGGGCGCAGCAATTCGAATCCGGCACGGAGGGCTGGCAAAATCCCTCCGCGGTCGAGGTTCCTTCGCCGCTCCATATCATCCGCACCGGGTCTGTCATTCCCGCGACTCTTGTCAGCGGCATCAATTCCGATCTGCCGGGCCAAATCATCGGCCAGGTGTCGCAAAACGTCTACGACACTCCCACAGGCAAAAACATCCTGATTCCACAGGGATCGCGTCTGGTGGGCGAATACTCGTCCCAGGTGCAATACGGCCAATCCCGCGTGTTCGCCGTCTGGCAGCGCATCATCTTCCCGGACGGCAAGGCTCTGGACATCGGGAGCATGCCGGGCAGCAGCGGGGCCGGATACGCCGGCTTCCGCGACCGGGTCAACAATCACTATGTCCGCATCTTCGGCAGCGCCATCATGATGTCCGCCATCCTGGCCGGCGTCGAAATGACGCAGGCCGACAACAATGATTCCGGCAACACGCAGCGCATGTCGGACGCGCTTTCCGAATCACTCGGTCAGGTGCTGGGCGGCGTCATGGGTGAAATGCTCAGCAAGAACATGTCCATCGCCCCGACCATCGAGATACGACCCGGATACCGTTTAAACGTCATGCTGGTCAAGGATCTGGTTCTTCCCGGCCCTTATAGAAGTTTCGATTACGTCTCACGGTGAGAATGTCGTCGCCACCGGCCCATCGCATCCGGACGCCGTCAAACATGCAAAGGACGTCGTAAAAGACAAATACCCGAATTGAACATAACCACCAAAAGGCGCTCGCCCCGGAAAAACAGGCCGCACAAGCCGAACGTCAACAGGAACTCCAGGAGCGGATATCGGAGATTCAGACTCCAAAACACGACTCGCAAACCTCTGAATTGTCAAGGTGACGCCAGTCTCCCATCACATGCCAGCGAAAGGATTGACATGCAAAAAATGTGTTTCGCCATCATACTGTCCGCGAGTTTGTATTGCGCCAACGGTCACGCTCTCCATGTTATCGACAGCTCCAACCTCGCGCAAAACATTGTCGCCGCCCAGGAGGCGATAGTCCAGACTCAACAGCAGATTCAGCAGCTCCAAACCCAACTCAACGCATACAAACGAATGCTCCAGGACGCCATGAATCCCGGCGATTGGGTATGGGGCGACATTCAGCAAACCATCAACCAACTCAAACACTCCATGAATTCCATCAAGGACTACAGTTCGATGGCAGGCGGCTTCGACCAGATGTTGTCACAGTTCGGGAGCTACGATTCGTACACGACCGGCGCCGGTTACGGCGGCGGATACTCGCAGTCGTCGCAGCAACTCACCGCCGGCGATTATCTCGGATCCAAGATGGTCAAGAACACTTCCGACGATCTCCTCCGCATCGTCAAGGAGCAAGAGGAGCAGCTTGACGCCTACCAGGCTGAATTTGAACGGCTGAAAAGCAACGCCGCGTCCGCCGAAGGCCAGCAGGAGGCGATACAGGCGACCAATCAATTCGCCAGTATGCAAGTGCAGCTTTTGACGCAGATACACGCTCTCATGATGGCGCAGAACAACATGCTGGCCGTCATTACCCAGGATCGCAACAATCGCGAAGCCCGCGACCGCATGGGCAGCGCCATACAACTGGGGGAAACGGAGGCGTTTAAACAGGAGCGCGAAGGTGCCGGCGTGTCCTTCGGCTTCACCGACTGAGGGGATCACGTATGCGAATGGCGATTATCGCGTTGGTGTTCGCGCTCGGGGCGGCCCTGTGTCCTTTGGCCGCGCCGGCGCACGCGGGCGAACCGAAAAAGATACTGGATTCGACAGTTGAAAAGTATCGTGACGCGGCGAAGGGATGGGAACCTGTACTCAAGGGCTATGCCCGCCGACTGTTTCTCGTTCTCTGCGTCATCAGTCTGGTATTCACCGCCGGCTGGGGATTCCTTCGCGGCAACATGGGCATCGGCGATTTTTTCTCCGAGTTCGTCAAGTTCGGCATCACTATGGGAATATTCTACTGGCTGCTTGAAAACGGCCCAACAATGGCGAAGGCGATCATCGATTCGATGACCCTGATGGGACAACGGGCTTCCTCGACCTACAACGTCAAGCTGACGCCGTCGGACATCTGCACCCAGGGATTCGGGCTGCTCTACGACGCCGTCGCGGAGTTCGGAAAAAGCGACGTGAGCACCGGTATAATGGTCATTGTCGTCGCCCTTATCATCGCCGTCGTTTTCGGCGTTATCGCCGCGCAGATGGTGGTGCTGTTGTGTTCCTCGTGGATACTTATCTACGGTGGCGTGTTTTATCTCGGGTTCGGTGGCGGCAACTGGACTTCGGAGATCGCGAAGAATTACTTCAAGACGGTTCTCGCCCAAGCCATGCAAGTGTTTACTTTCTGCCTGCTGATTGGCATCGGGCAGACGGAGATACGCACTATCACCGTTGGGTTGCGAACGACGAAAAGTGTGGCTGTGGCGAATTATTGGTGGCTGTTCGGGCTCGGCGGCGATGCGACGAAGGTGGTGCAGTCGGAGACGCTCACCCTGTCGGGTATGTGCGTCTGTCTGGTCTTCGCGGTTATTCTGGTCATTCTCGTGTCGCGGGTGCCGGGGCTGGTGGCCGGCGTCATCACCGGGTCGTCGATTACGGCGATGGCCTTCGGCGGCGTCGGCGGCGCGATGAATTCCGCGTCCGGCATCGTAACCGGCGGTGCGATGATGGCGAGTCAGGCCGCCGGAGCCGGCCTCGCCCTGGCGAGCGCGTACAAGGCGTCCGTTTCCGGTCTGTCGTCGGGGGGAGGAGGTGACGAAGCCGAGAGCGACGCTGGCGGTTCCGATGGTGGCGACTCCAAAGGAGAGGCCGGCATGGGAGGACTGGCGGGAGCAATGTCCAGCGGCTTGTCGTTCGCTTACAACATGGCCGCGAATCTCGCCTCCGGCGCTGCCGGCGCGGTAAAGGATGACCTGCAGAAAAGTACAGTTGGGGGAAGAATGTCGGCCATGATCGAGGCAAATCAGCAGACGCAAGGGGGTGACGACAACCAGGGCGACGATGGGGACGGCGGCTCGGGCGGCGATAGCGGAGGCGACCCGACTGGAGCGGGGGGAATGGATGGGGGCGGTGACGGCGGCGGTTCAGGGGGCGCCGATCAATCGGCTGGCAGTGCCGTGGGAAGCGCTTTCGGCGGTGCGGACAATGGCGGCGAACCTGATTTCGGAGCGGGCGCGATCAGTTCCGGCGACGAGGGTTCCCCGTGGGGTAGTGAATGGGACAACGCCATCAAAAACTTCGACCCCGGTAAAGTCGGACTGCCGGATTCATAGAGTGATTGCCGTACAGATGAAAACCCTCGCCGTGCAATGCGGCGAGGGTTTTTTTGTGAAAGTGCTGTCGTGCAGGGTTATCGTACCAGCCAGCCGTAATCCTGCCGGCAGTCCACGATATACTCCACAAAGACCGTGTCGTCCCTGACCTGATAAAGTATCAGGTACCATTTTTCCACAAACATCCGGTGATACTTGTTGGGCGGGATGTATTCCTCGTTGAAAAAGGGATAGCGCCCAGGCATGACGGCAAGGGAGCGTATCGCCTTGATGATGGCGGTTTTGGCTTTGCGGGCGGCGGGCGGGCTTACCTGTGCCAAAAAACGAATATGCATTCCCAGCATTTGCCGTGCGCGCTCCGACACCACGACATTATACTTCGGCGTCTCTGCCATGTTCCACCCTGCTTATAATGTCGTCGAGATAGGCGTCCAGGTCGTCCACGGCGCATCCCGCGCGGCCGGCGGCGCGATCTTCCTCCACCGCCAACAACTCCTCCCGCAGTTGCAGCATTTTTTCGCGGCGGGCGAACGATTCCACATCCATGACGACGAGATCGCCCTCGCCGTTCTTGGTAAGGTACACCGGCTCCCTGGTGGAACGGCACAGATCGGCTATCTCGTTGTAGTTCTGACGGATTGTGGCCGATGGTTTGATATTCATAGCGACAATCTCCCATAGTCATATTCTGACCATATTATACCTTCATGATGCTATGAAGTCAAGCGCTGTCGCGGAAGTACAATAGGATGGGAGGCGCCGCCCAACGTCAAAAATCAGGTGTGGCTTTTGATTCAGCCACGCCTTGATTCAATCCTGGAGTCGAAACCGCGTGTAATTGTGCAGTTCTTCAAGCGCCTTTATGAATTTTTTGGGGTCCATCTGCCCGTTTTCAACCATGACCTGTTTTTTCATCAACAGCTTGATGATCGAATTCATCTGCTCCATGCTGTCGACCGCCTGCTGCTCTGTCGGCAAAGTGGAAGCGGCTACCTCCGCACCCGATTCATTGTCGGCCGTCCCCTCCATATTTTCATCGTGGTTACGCTCAATGCCGGTTCTTTCATGCCACTTGTCCAGCATTTTCCGATGAATAACGTTCCAATCCTTAGGAACGATGGCGAAGTAGTCCAGCTTCACCCCAAAAAACTCGGCCATTTTTTTGAGGTTGCCGGGACGGGGAGTCCGAGTGCCGTTTTCCCAATTATAGAACTGGTACTTCGAGACGGACAAGGCTTCGGCGCATTTCTGCGGTCCCCCTCTGCCGGGGAATTTCTTTTCCCGAAGCTCTTTTATATGGTATGCAATTAAAAACTCTCTTTCCGGCGGACGGGATTCTGTCCCTTTACGCATGTTCATCTCCTCGAAAAACCCGTTCATGCACGGCGAAGGAGCGATCCACATTACCCCCGCTTGAGTTGGGATGCGAGACAGGCTTCGCACAGCATCTTCGGCGACATGGACAAGGCTTTTCTGATTGAGCACATACCATTGGTAGTTTGCAGGATTGTGCGCTCTTGTATTGCCAATGAATAAAAAAAGGCGGATTTTTCGAAATAATAACGGGTAAAACCCGAATGATTCACCAAATACTACATAAAGGATTAGCAAGGTCAAGAAAGCAAATAATGGAAAGTCTAAAAATCCGCTTTCAAGGAAAACATTTCCTTAAAGTGCATCGACATATTTCTTTATACGCTTGAGCCAATCCCTATGGTTTTTGAAGCTGCGTTTTCCCGTAAGCATTTGCTTTTGAAACTTCACGAGTTCTGTCGTAATATCGCAAATTTCGAGCATGCTGGTACGCGCGTCGGCCAAAACGGCGGCGGAAGTCGTCTCCCGTTTTGCGGCGGCTGGCGCGGCGCACGCGCGGTCGCCGCCGGCCGGATACAATTCATCAAGGGGAATTTTGAACACCTCCGCCAGCGCAAGAAGCTCCCTGTCCTTTGGTATCCGTTTATTGCACGCCCACATGGAGACGAGTTGCGCCGAGACGCCAATCTTTTCGGCCAGAATCCGGTTTCCCCCCGGATAACCGAATAATTCCTTTCTTTTGGTTTGAATAACCTTCGCCACATGTTTTTTCCGCCTTTTGGTGAGAATCGGCATTCCCCCTCCTTACCTGGAATCAATAAATCCCCTCGCTGGACAAAAATAAACCTAAACCGTTCAGCAGGAAATATACTTTTCGACGAATTAAAGTCAAGCGCATAAATTATTAAAAGCGTGGAAAATGTTCATTTTCATGACTCCGGTGATTTACCTGACAATGGAAAACCCGGCCTTGACTTTGATGTGAAGTGACTTTACCCTATGTGGCAACTGGACATACTCTCCATTGAAAGGTTTGCCATGTAAAGCAAATTGCATACTGTCGAGTAAAAAAAATAATTAGCCAGGAACCCGAACCGCCAAAGTTTTCTCTCCTGCGTATCCGGCTGAATGCTGCATTTGGGCAGCGTTCAGGGTGGGATACGCGGCCTTGGCGGGCCTGGGTTCCTCACTCGGTTCGCTGTCCTTTTTTTGCGCCCGAGTGATGAACGTGATGACGGGAAACAATGAAAAGAATACCTGATAGGCTTCGTTTGCTTGTGGCGGAGAATCTGTTGTACTGCCGGGAGAAGCGCTTTCCCGGTAAAGGAGGCAGCAAAAAGTGCGCCGACGCGCTTGGCATCACGCAACAGCAGTGGTCGCAGTGGGAGTTGGGAAAAAGAATGCCGAGCGACGGCTGGCTTGAAAAAATCGCCGAGTTGTTCGGTACCACCGCGCAGTGGCTACGCGATAAGCATGATTTCCACGACGATGACGAGAGCGGCGTTCGCAAACTGGATGTGGCGCTGGAAGCCGGGGATGTGCAAACCTTTTTCAATCGCCTTGAGCGGGCCATGTCCCACCCGGAACGGGGCGATATAGTGATCTCCATAACAATGAAATCGAGCGGCCGCAAGAAAACCGAAAGCCGGGAGCATGTTTAAACAGGCCCGAAAGATTGTTTCCGGGCCTGTCGCATTGAAAAGTGAAATTGTGACTTATTGCCTGGTGCTGTTGGAAATTATTCGCTCCATCGCAATCCGGTTGGAAACACCGGCCCCGCGCTCTTCCCGCAAAATTGTCTGGATACATGCCGGTTTCGTGTCGGGACAGAGCTTTCTAAAACCAAGCCGATTGTAGAAGGGCGCGTTCCAGGGGACATTCTCGAAGGTGGTAAGGTAGAGCGCGGGCAAGCCCATGCGGTCAACCGCATCGAGAACCGTTTCAACAAGCGCCTTGTCGAGACCTTTTCGGCCGTGGGCTGGATGGACATCCATCTGCGCCAGCAGCGCAAACCCGTCACAGAGCCGCAGGAGCGCATAGCCCACTGGAACCCAGTCCCCGTCGAGAACCACCCACAACCGACCCAACGCCATTGCTTCGGTAAGGATCTCCACAGGAACCGCGCCGTCGCGCATTGATGGCGGGAGTATTTCCGTGGGAAAAATACCGGCAGCCGCCCTTTCGGTTTCGTTTAAACAGGCTAAATGATGCGTTTCCGCCGGGCGAATTACATATCCGGACGGGATGTTGGAATCAGTGGGCACGAGAGTATTCCCAGCGTCAAGAGCCTCCACACGATGTTTA
>JAIRTL010000008.1 GCA_031254915.1 Planctomycetota bacterium | reverse complement strand
GCGGCGTCGGCGCGCAGATTGGCCGGGGCGTTGGGATATTCGCTCAAAATCCTGGAATAGGCCCCCGCCGCTTCCTGGCTTTTCCCGAGCTTGTCCTGGCAGAAGCCGAGCAGGAGCAGCGCCTCGGCCGCGGCCGGCCTGCTTCCGAACTCCTCGATGAAGGCGGTCAACTGGCTCGCGGCGAGATCGTACTCGCCGCGTTCGCCGATGATGCGGCGTATCCGGTCCAGCCGTTCCGACGGCAACTCGCCGGACAGGGCGGCCGAGGAGCCGATCACGCAGATCAAGAGGAACGCGAAGGATCCGGCCGCCAGGGCGGAACCGATATTGCTGTCTCTGGCTTTCAAGCGCATTGGCGTTTCCTCGCCGCCTGCGGGGGACTCGGGAACGCACGGCGTTCCCGGACACGCAGCCGGTATGAAAGAAGACTTCCCGTCCTGTTATCGACGGCGGCGCGGGCCGTACTTTAACCTAAACGTTCGCGGCCGGGGCGGCGTTCTCCTCCGCCCCGGGGATTTCATCCTCCCGCCTTCGCCATTATCTTCAATCCGGCGTCAATTCTCCAGCCGGAATGGACGATAGAACGGGTATGCCGCTATCGGAACGCCGTCCGCTGGACGAGCGCACGCGGAAGGCGGATGGCGCTTTCGCGATCCGCTGTCCGATAACGCCGTAGGCAATTATACGCGAGGGGCTATATGGAAAACCACCACCAAGACGGGGCGCAGGCGAGAAATCGCGAGACCGACTTCCCCCTGGAATCGGCGTTGATGGGAGGCGAAGCCCTCGCGCACCGCCGCTTTTCCTGGGAGGCGGCGCTGCGCGCCATGTTCCTTCTCCTCGTAACCGGGTTGATCGTCATGGTTGCCTGGCGTTCCGGCGCGTCCCGGCTCAGTTTCGTATTCTCTTTCGGGGGGCCCAGCCGCGGCGAACGCCTGGCCTGGAAGGCGGAGGACGATCCGCCGCTCATGAAAACGCCGGCGCCGGGATCGCCGCCGCCGCCGGAATGGCGGCTCGCCGCCGATCATTTCACAAACTGGCACAATCCGCGTTACGCCAGAACGCGGATCGATCTGACCACGAAGTCGATCGTCGATGCGCAGTGGCCCCGGGAGACGAACAACGCCTGGTCGTGGGAGGACGACGTCCCCTTCCGGTTCCGGAAGCGGAGTCCGGGTCAACCGGCGCAACTGCCCATGACCTCCTTCCGCGCCGGCGATCTCGTCGACTGGCCGAGGCCCGTCGCCGAAGAGGCGCGGGAACCGGACGTCTTCCGCGCCATTCCCGTCGTCGAACCGCCGCGAACCGGCTCGCCCGCGTCGACGCCCGTTCCGTCCCTCCCCGCCGCCCCTCCGGGGACTCCCGGCCTTTCCGGTCTACCCGGCCTCCCCGCCCTGCCCGCCCCGCTCGCGAGGGCGGAAACACCGGCGCCGGCTGAAGCGCGGCGCGACGCGCCGACCGGGCCGGTACTCCTTGGCGATGCGCCGGCCAGGCCAGTCCCCGGCGCGACCGGGACGGCCGAAGGGGACGCGATCGACTGGAAAAACCGCGAAATCACCGGACCCATCGATGGCGCGTTCCTGACCATCTACCCCAAATTGAAATTCATCGGCCTGTGCCTGCCTGGCCAGGGATATATACGCAGCTATCACGAGGTCGGGGTTCCCGAATTCCCCGAAGGCGGCAAAATGTCGGCGCAAGACGGCCGCGTTCCCCACGGCCGCTACTATATCGCCGACCGGTATCGCGACGCGGACGGGCCGCGTCTCTTCCTTTCCTGGCCGTCGCCCGAGGACGCCCGCCGCATCGGCCTCGACCCGATGCGCCAGATGGAGGTCGAAAACGCCTGGCGGCGGCGGGAACTGCCGCCGCAGGATACGGACGCCGGCGGCGGCGTGGGCATCACCGGGTTGCGCCGGTGGGTGGAATTCACCGAAGGCGGGTTCGCCCTCGAGGCGCCGCAGATGGAGGAAATCTTCACCGCGCTTCCCGACAAGGCCTGGGTGATCATTCAGGACGATTGATCGGAGCCGGAACGCCAAGCCATGAAAGAATGAAAAACCGGCGGCGGAGTCGAAGCTCCGCCGCCGGCGTCGTCGCGCGCCCGTTTCAAGACGCGCGTGGCGGTCTACTGCGCTTTCGCAAATATGCCGCCCGCGGCCCGAAATTGCGAAAATGGGGGCTGGGGGTCGCCCCATTCCACATTCGCTTCCCGGGGCATCGCTTGCCGCGCACAGCCGGGGGAATCGCAACTCCGGGCCGGAACGGCATAGTCAACCGTTCCCCGGCGCGTTTCCGGTTGGCGCAGTTGAACCCGAAAGCGCGCTAGTATACGTCCTTCCAGTCGTCGATGTTTTCAGGATCGAATTTGAAGGGCGCGCCAAGCATGATCTCGGTGCCGCCGTCGCCGGCCGAGACGACGGTCTTGGGGCCGAGCTTGCCGGCGTTGATGTATTCGCCGAGGGTCCCGGTCATGACGCCCTCGTCCGCGCCCAGAAGCGCGTAGCCCGCGAGGTAACCGAGATCAATTGGGTTCCACAGGTACATCCAGGGGCAGACGCCGTTCTTTATATACTCGGCCATTTCGCTGGGGAGGCCGAGACCGGTGAGGAACACCTTGCCCTGAAGGCTCTTGTCGGTGAGCACCTTGCCGGCAGCGGCGATGCCAACCGTGGTGGGCGCGATGATGACCTTGAGGTCGGGGAACGTCTGGAGCAGGGCTTCCGCTTCCGAGGTGGACTTGTCGCGGAGGTCGTCGCCGTAAGCGACCTTGACCAGCTTCATGTCCTTGTACTTGGGATCCTTGAGCTCTTCCTGCATCCACTGGATCCAGGTGTTCTGGTTGGTGGCCTGCGAGGTGGCGGAGAGGATGGCGATGTCGCCCTTGCCGCCGGCCATGTCGTACGCCGCCTGGATCTGCACCCTGCCGATCAGTTCCGGGTCGGCCTGGTTGATGTGGACGAGGCGGCTTTCCTCGTTCACGGCCGAATCGGCGGTGACGATCCTGATGTCGGCGCGCATCGCCCGTTCGAGAACGGGCTGCAGGGCGTCGGGGTCGTTGGCGGCGAGACCGATGCCGTTCACGCGCTGGGCGATGAGTTCTTCGATGATCATGATTTGCGCTTCGGCGGTGGGCAGGTCGGGGGCGCGGAGAATCGCTTCGTGGCCGTTCTCCTCGACCGCCGCCTTGAAGCCGTCCATCAGCTTCTCGCCGAACGGATTGCCGGTCGACTTGAAGATGAAGGCGAAGCGCTTCTTCTCGCCGGCGGACGCCGCCAGCATGCACACCGCCAGGAGCAGTGTTGCCAGAACCGTCATGCGTTTGACCATGGTGCTCTCCTCTAAGAAAAACCATACGGCATTCAAAACGGCGGCAGGCATGCGCCGGACGCCGTTACACTGTCACTGTCATCGCGCCCGCCGCCTGTTCTCCGCCTTCGCCAGCCGCCCCTCGATCATGGTCCTGATGTTGGGAAGCATCACCGCCACGATGAGCAGCACGCCGATGACGATGAGCAGATTCTCGGCGGGAACGTTCCTGAGGCCCAGGCCGAAGCGCAGATATCCGACCGTGAACACCGAGACGACGGCGCCGATCATCCTGCCCTTGCCGCCCGCCGTGGAGACGCCGCCGAGCACGGTCATGGCGATGACGTCCAGTTCGTAGCCCTGCGCGACGTTGGGGCGGGTGCTCCCCATTTTCGCGGTGAGGAATATCGCCGTGACCCCGGACATGAGGCCGATCAGCGCGTAGACGATGAACCTGATCCTGTCCACCGGCACGCCCGAAAACAGGCTCGCGGTGCGGTTGGAGCCGATCGCGTACACCTGCCGGCCGAACGACGTCTTGTGCAGCAGCAGCCCGAACAATACCGCGAACGCGGCGAAGATGGCGAGCATGTACGGGATGGGGCCGAGATAGCCGTAGCCGAATTCCTTGAACCAGGAGGGGAACTTGCCCACCGCCCGGTCCTCGAGGAGGATCAGGGCGATGCCGCGGTAGATGATCATCGTCGAGAGGGTGACGATCATCGGCGCGAGTTCCTTGAAGCGGGTGAGGATGAGGCCGTTGAACATGCCGCAGGCGAGGCCGACGAGAAGGCAGACGCACATCGCCAGGGACATCGGCAGGCCGGCCTTGTTCGACATGCCCATGAGAACCGCCGACAGCGCCACCGTCGAGCCGACGGAAATGTCGATTTCGCCCATGATGATGACGAAAACCATCGGCAGGACGATAAACGCCTTGTCGAGGAAGGTGGTGGTGGTGTAGACCAGGTTCTCGGCGTCCAGATAGTACGGACTCAACTGCGAATTCACGATCTGGATGAGGATGAAGACGGTCAGGAGCATCCACTCCCACTGGAGGAAGAACGCCTTCAGCGAAAACGGCTTTTCCGCCGATATTGTCCTGGCTTCCGGCATCAGATGGGCCTCCGCATGAGATTGGTCCGGTCGACGTTCCTTTTGACCAGGGTGTTGACGATGATGGCGACGAGGATGACGGCGCCCTGAATGGCGTTCTGCCAGAACACGGACATGTTGATCATCGGCAGCGCGTTATTGAGAGCGCCAAGAAGCAGCGTCCCCAGCAGCACCCCGCCGACCTTGCCCGATCCGCCGTTGATGCCGACGCCTCCAAGCACGCAGGCGGCGATGACGTTCATCTCGTAGCCGCTCGCCGTGTCGCCCTGCGCCGAGGCGAATTTCGCCACCCACAACACGCCGCAGAAACCCGACAGGCCGCCCATGATGACGTAGACGAGCCAGGTGATCCGCTTGGCGGAAAGGCCGCTGATCGCCGCCGACTCGGGACTCGAACCGACCGCGTAAATGCGCCTTCCCGTGCGGGTGTGGTTGGTGAAATAATAGAACACGAGGTAAAACGCCGCCGCGATGAAGATGTAGACGCGGATGTCGAAAAGGCGGGTGGTGGCGAAATCCTTGAATGCGTCGGGCATCTGCGACGCGCTCACCCAGCGCCGGCCGCTGACGATGTAGGTGAGGCCGCGATAGACGTACATCATGCCCAGGGACGCGATGATCGGCAGGACGCCGCAATAGGATACGATCAACCCCACAACCGCGCCGCAGGCGATGCCGATCACCGTGCCGAAAAGAAGCGCGAAGACCGGATTGAGGCCCCGGTACTCCGCCACCGTCAGCGCCGCGATCATCCCCGACAGGGCCAGGTTCGCGCCGATCGAAAGATCGATTCCGCGCGTGACGATCACCAGCATCATCCCGAGCGCCAGAATCCCCAGAATGGAGGCGTTGGCGAGAAGGTCGTCGAAATTTTCGAAGGTGAAGAAATTCCTGTTCTTCCATTGCGTGAACAGCATGACAAGCACGATGAACGCGAAAAGGCCGACCTCGCGGAACTTGCCCACCTTGGTCAGCAGCGTTTCGCCCGCTTCCGCTTTCGCGGCGGGGCTGTCGCCAAAGGTCATATGCGTACCGTCCCTTTTTCTAGAAAAATGCCGCTTCCACCGCCATCGATCCGATGGCCAGACACGCCGTCAATCCCGGCGATTCGATTCCCGCCAGATTGACGAAGCCCGGCGCGCCGACTTCCGTTTCCTCGCGTATGTGAAAATCCCGCTCCCGTTCCCCGGAACCCGACAACTTCGGCCTGATTCCCGCCATGTCGGGGTGGATGTCCCCCGGTTCGAGAAACGGCAAATACCGCCTGGCGCTCCGCCAGAAGGCTTCCTTGCGGCGTTCGTCGACCGCGTAGTCGTACTCCCGAGCCGGCGGCACGTATTCGGCGTCGGGACCCAGTTTGACCCCGCCGGAGACGTCCACCACGGTATGCACGCCGAGGCCGACGAGGTGTTCCTCGGGAGCCGGATACACGAGACCGGGTATCCGCCTTCTCGCCTCGCCTTGAACCGACCAATAGGAGCCTTTACAGGGGTGAAGCGCCAATCCCAACGCGTCGGGATCGAGTCCGGCCATCGCCATGACCGCCTGCGCGCCAAGGCCGGCGGCGTTCACGACAAACGCGGAATCGACGGATTGCACGCCCTCGGCGTCGCGAAACGACGCCCGCCAGCCGCCGGCGACCGTTTCCAGGGCGAGCGCCTCCGCCCCGGGCAGAAGGACCGCGCCCGCCCCTTCCGCCACCGACCGCATCGCGTCCATGAAACGGTGCGCGTTCACCACGCCCGTTTCCGGCGACCACAGCGCGCCAACGGCCGCCACCTCCGGCCAGCGTCCGCGAAGCTCCCCCTTTTCAAGAAAGGCCAGCCCCTCGACCCCGTTTTCACGACCGTTTTCGAGGATCCGTTCCAGCGCGGCAATTTCGGATTCCTCGACCGCGACGATGATCTTTCCCGCCTTGACGCAGGGAACGCCATGCGCCTCGGCGAACGCGTACAATTCCCGGCGGCCGCGCACGCACAACCGGGCCTTGAGCGATCCAGGCGCGTAATACGCGCCGCCGTGGACGACTTCGCTGTTGCGGCTGGAGGTCTCGCGGCCGAAGGCGGGATGGCGTTCGAGGAGAAGCGCGCTTTTCCCGCGTTCCGCCGCCCGCATCGCCGTCGCCAGGCCCACCGCGCCGCCGCCGATGACCGTCAGGTCGAAATCCATGCCGGACGCCGTCATCCCGCCGGACGATTGGCCATCGCCGCCTCGAGGATCGCCTCCTGGGAGGCGTCGTCGCGGCCGAACTCGGCCGTCATGCGCCCGCCCTTCATCACGATGATGCGGTCGCACATCCCGAGAACCTCCGGCATTTCCGATGCGATGAGGATGATGCCGTAGCCTTTTTTCGCCAAATCGTCGATGATCCCGTACATCGCCGATTTCGCGCCGATATCGACGCCTTTCGTCGGCTCGTCGAGAATGAGGATCCTCGCGTTGGTGTTGAGGAGCTTCGCCATCACCACCTTCTGCTGGTTGCCGCCGGACAGCGAACCCGCCGGATCGTGCACCGAGGGCGCCTTGACGGTCAGCCTTTCCGAAAGGGAATGCGACCGGCGAATCTCCTCCTTTTCGCGGATCCAGCCGCGGCGGGAATAGTCTTTCAGCGACGGCAGGCTGATGTTTCGGCCGATCGACCAGGTCAGGACAAGCCCCTGCTTCTGCCTGTCCTCCGGGAGGTAGGCGACGCCCTCGCGCATCGACTGGCCCGGGCTCCGAAGGCTGACTTCGCGGCCTTCCACGAAGATGCGCCCCCTGTCGTAGGGCATGATCCCGAAAATCGACTGGAACAGTTCGCTCCGCCCCGCGCCAACGAGCCCGGTGAAGCCGAGGACCTCGCCTTCGCGCAACGTGAAGCTGATGTCGGCGAAATATCCCGCCTTGCCGAGGTTCTCGACGCGGAAAAGCTCCTTTCCGGCCGAGTGGTTCTTTTCGGGAAAGAGTTGGGTGATCTCGCGTCCGACCATGGCGATGATCATGTCCTTGGGCGAAATGTCCTTGACGTTCCAGCTGCCGATGTACTGCGCGTCGCGGAACACGGTCACGCGCGAGGCCACCCGGTACATGTCCTCGAAGCGATGGGAAATGAAGATGATGGACACCCCTTCGTCCCGCAATTGCTCGGTGACGCGGTAGAGATCTTCGCTTTCGCGCTTGGTCAAGGCGGCGGTGGGTTCGTCCATGATGATGATGCGCGCGTTTTGCGAAAACGCCTTGGCGATCTCGACGATCTGCTGTTGCGCCACCGAGAGGCTGCCCATGAGCGCCTTCGGGGAAAACGTCGCGTCGAGACGCTCGAGGAGGGTTTTCGCCTCGGCGTGCATTTCGTTCCATTTGAGGCGGCCGAAGCCGCCGATCCTCTCGTGCCCCATGAAGATGTTTTCGGTGACGCTCAGATCCGGATAACAGGTGACGTGCTGATAGATGGCGGCGATGCCGGCGGCCTGGGCGTCGTTCGGGGAGGAGAAGAAGACGGGCTTGCCGTCGAGGAGCATGTCGCCGCCGTCGGGTTGATGGACGCCGGTGATGATCTTGATGAACGTTGATTTCCCGGCGCCGTTTTCGCCCATCAGGGCGTGGACTTCTCCCTTTTTGAGCTGAAACCGCACGTTGTCGAGCGCCTTGACCCCAGGGAAAATTTTCGTGATGTTCCGCAGTTCAAGAATATGCTCGGACAATCTGTCTCCAATCGATAGAGAGCGGCCGCAACGCGCGTTTTTCGGAAATGGCGGGTCCGTCTTTTCGCGGGTTCGAGTCCGCCGGACGCAATCCAGGTCGCTCCACCCACGGATCGAACAACCCGCGATAACGTCTTGGACGGCTTGACGTATTCTTTGTTGCGCCTTTGCACTTTATTATCACATCGCGGGAAAAACGCAAGCGTTTTCGCACCGCGAATCGGATGTCGCGCACCTTTTCCAGACACGCATTTCGCGCGCGTTTTTTCCACGGAACGCCCAAAAAACGGGGAGAGCCCGGAATGCAGGCCCTCCCCCGTCATGCCATGCCCGCGGCATGGGTCGCGTCAGTCGATCCCCTCGTAAACGCGAAGCGCCTTGATCAGGTCGACGTAGCGCCGGTACTTGGCCTGGTAGGCGTCATATGCGGATTTATCCGGTTCCACAACCCGCAAGGGCGGGTTGAAGGCGTCGATGGCGGCGCGGAAATTCGGGAACGCGCCTGTCCCGACCGCCGCCGCCATGGCCGAACCGACGCAGCCCGTTTCCTCGACCTCGGGAATTTCAACCGGAAGGCCGGAAACGTCCGCGAGCATCCGCATCCAGGCGCCGGACTTGACGGGACCGCCGGTGACGCGGAGCGCCTCGGTGCGCGGGAAATATTCGAGCATCGGGACGAGGTGCATGTTATGGCAGAAGATGACGCCTTCGTAAACCGCCTGCGCGAGGTGGCGGGGTTCATGCAGCGCCTGCAACCCGTACAGGCCGCTCTTCATGCCGAGGCCGGCATTGGCGCCGTAGAGGAAAGGCAGGAACAGGATGTCCGTGGACGCCTTCGGCACTGAGGCGACCTCGTCGTCAAGCCTGGCGAGATCGAACTTGCCGTTCACCGACAGATACGGCGCGAACCAGTCGAGGTTGCCGGCCGACGTCGGGCTGCCCTCGTGGGTCTGGTAATATCCTTTTTCGGCGTGCACGCCGTAGGTGCGGGGGAATTCGTCCCCTTTTCCCAGTTCCGTCGTGATGCCGGTGGTGATCGACCAAGTGCCCATGACCGCATTGAGGCGGCGGTCGTCGACGATGCCGGCGCACAACGCCGTGGACATGACGTCGAAGAGCCCGCCCGCGACCGGCACGCCCTCGGGAAGGCCGGTCGCCCTCGACGTCTCGGCGTTGATGCCGCCGGTAAGCTCGGCCGAGCCCACCGTCGGCGGCAGCCAGCCGATCGCCTCGGGAATGCCCAACAGATCGGCGAGGCGCTGGTCGTAGCGCGCTTCCCTCATATTGTACAGATCGGATTCGGAGATGTTGGTGATCTCGCACCCGAGATGCCCGGTCATGCGGAAGCGAAGATAGTCGTGGGACATCATGAAATGGCGGATCCGCTTGTAGACCGCCGGTTCATTGTCCCTGATCCAGCGCAGGATCGACACGGGATGGCCGGTCCAGATGGTGTGGAGGGAAGTTTTGTACACTTCGCGATGCACGTCTTCCCGTTCCCAGGCGCGGACGACGTCGAGCGAACGCTGGTCGGAGGAAAGAACGCCCGGATACACCGGTTTCAGGTCGTCGCCGATGGCGTACAAGCCCTTCCCCTGCGCCGAAATCGCCAGTCCCTTGATCTCGCTCGCCGGGATTTTGGTTTTGGACAAGACATCCTTCACCACCTGGCAGGCGTCGATATAGAGCTGATCCATATCGCGCTCCGCCCAGCCCGGATTCCGGCTCGCCACGGTGACGATATGCCGCGCGATGGCGTGCTCCTTGCCTTTTTCGTCGTAAATCCCAGCCTTGATGAAGGTGCCGCCGCTGTCAACGCCGATCCAGAATGCCATGGGTGCGCCTCCTCTCCCTCTGTCTAGTCCGCTTCCGGCTCCGGGTTTTCCGTCCGCTCGCCGGGATCCGCTTCGCCTTCGGTATTCCTGCCCGCGACGGACACATATTGCAAACGCAGATCGCGGAGGATGTTTTGCAGGTAATCCGTTTCCTCCGGCGTAAGGTTCCCTTTCGTTTTCTCCTGCAACACGGCGAGGATGTCGATGGAGTATTTCGCGTTCGGGAGATCGACGCCCATTTCCTTGGTCATGGGGTTGGGCATCTGTCCAAGATGGACAAGGGTTTGCACAGCCATTCCCCCGAGGAGCTGGAGAAAGCTCGCCTCGACGGGTTTCCTGTTTTCCGGCATACCGCGCTCCTTCAGTTCTGGCATGGAATGGAGATTCCCTCCCAAAGGTGATAAATGATTTTCATCCCTTGTCAAGCGGCGGTCCGCGCTTACCAGGGAGAACGGCGAACCGAAGAGCCGCGGGAGCCACGCGCGAGACCCGCGACGAGTGCGGGATTTTTTTGAAAGAACCTGACCGGCGGCGGCAAATTACTGATAGCGACCCTGTGCCGCCGGCCACATGGCCGGGGACGCGCGGGGGGAAGCGGGAAGCAACCGATTGTTCGCCAAAGGTTTACACGTTTTGCCTCAAGAATGGGCGTCCTTTCGCCGATAAACGGAAATGACGCCCGATCGGGATGCGATTGGGTATCGGCGCTTGAAGCGGCCTGTGCATCGGGGGCGCTGTTTGACGACGCCGCACTGTCATCCGCGACGGAAGCGAAGGCGTTCGAAATGCTCCCGCACGTTGGACGGAGCGGAACGGGCGACCTGGCTCCCCACATACAGGAGGACGGAAAGACCCCAAACCAGCCCTGGAGCCATGATGACGCCGGTTCGGACGTCGTTTTCCCCGTCGAGGCGGTTCATGATGCGTTCGATCGTCTCGGAAAGCGGTCCGGATTCGCGTCTTTCGGGCTCGGCTTTGTTGACGTATTTCGACGGCGGCATGGAGATGCGCCTGGCGAGGATGACGGCTATGCTGTCCGTCTCCTCGAATTCGGATTCGGGAAAATCGCCGAAGCCTTCGAAGGAAATCTGCTCTCCCGGGATGGCGATTTGCGGCTTGTCCGCCATGACCTCGCCGACCCGGACGATTGTGCCGTCGCCGCCGGAAGCGTCTTTTGAAAGGCAAATATAGGGGAGCCTGGTGGATCCGAAGGTGTAAAGAAGGTTCTTGCGCGTCCGGAGGAACTGCGTATCGGACTGAGCCAGCCTGAATGCGTCTTCCATGTCCATTGAAAACTCCAGATTTTCCGTATTGACGGCATACGACATTGGTACGTATAATGTCGATCGGTCGTAAAAATGCAAGATTAAACGGTGGGTACCGCGAGAAACGGGCGGGGGCGCGCAACGCGCGGTCCGTTGGCGCAGGGATATACGGATGTATCGAAAACAGGGGATTGATTTTTTGAAAGGATCGCCCATGCGTACGCTGTTGATGGCCACGTTCATGGTGGCAACCGTACTTTTCGTGGCGGGATGCGATGATATGTACCAGTCGTCGGCTCCGGTCGAGGTCGGGCCGGCGGTTGCCGAAAGGCAGGCCGCCCCGCAGAGAAACGCGCCCGAGGAATTCTCCGCCATGGCGACCCCGGCCCAGGGACCCGGGCAGCAGACGACCGTCGCTCAGAGTTCCGGCCGCATCAGCACGACGCAGCAGCTGCCTTCGGGGTATGTCTACATCAACGAAAAGGAATTGACTCCGGTCATCCGGCAGTAAGGGGGCCGGAGCACGATCGACCGTACGCGTCCAGAAATTTTCGCGCATGCCTGCCGCGCCGGGATAGCATGACTTCATCGACGGGATCGTTGATCCCGTCGATATTTATTCGTTTTTTCGGAAATGTTCGGGTATACTGCCGCGCTCTCGGCAAGCGATCGAGTCAAAGGCCGTCCCAATGCCCAAGTGCGATTCGTGCGGGAATTTTTACGACGATCCCAACGATCTCGAGTTGGTCCGGAACAAGGACAACCGCTGGGTGTCGATCTGCCGCGCCTGTTCGGGAAGGGGAGTCGACGTCGATCTGGTGACGGCGGCGAAGATCGCCGTCGACGATTCGGCGATGGCGCTTGCCGACAAGCCGGGAGTGGACATCCCGGTCGCCGCCGGCGATCCGATCAAAAACGCCGCCGGCCTGCTCGAAGCGCTGCGCAACCTCAGGCAGACGACGGAACGCGTGGGCAGGATTCGCGCCCACGAGCGCCGCAAGATCGAACTGACCGTGAACTTCAGCCTGGTCAGGGACGACGTCGTCCACGAAGGAATCGTCCGCGATCTGTCCCAGAACGGCATCAAGATCAACACCCGCCGCCAGCTCGACAAGGGGCAGATCGTCCAGTTCGACTGGAAGCCGCCGCTCCCCCCCGCCCTTGCGAACATTCTGCAAGGAACGGCCGAGGTCCGGCGCGTCACGAAAAATACGGACGACACCTTCGACGTCGGCCTGCGCTTCGTCAACCGCAACGCCGGCAAGGGAGCCAACCGCAGGCGGTTCCGGCGCTACAAATGCGATATGCGCGCCTATTATCAACGCGACGGCAGCGAGATCATGGCCCAGGGACAGGTCAAGGACATCAGTCAGGGCGGCTGCCAGATGATGGCGAAGGAACCCTTCGACACCGCGGATAAATTCACCGTGCGCCTCATGGGCGGCGGCGGTTCGAGAGGCGACCTCGTCGGCACCGTCCAGGTGTGCCGGGTGATTCCCCGCGAAGTGGAATACGAGATTGGATGCGCCTTCATCCAGATGCGCATGGGCCGGCTCGGGGAGTCGCGGCAGAAAACCGCCGACTCAGCCGCCGCGATGGCGGTCGACTGACTGAGCCGCGTCGCCGGCCGGGGGTACCACAATTTTGGACGAAGAATTCTCACCCGACGAGGACCAGACGGAAACGATCACTCCGGAGGCGTCCCTGCATCTGGGGGCGCGGGGCCTGCCGTACAATCTCGACGCGGAACAGGCGCTTTTGGGCGGACTTATTCTCGATCCCGATCAGTTCGACTTCATCGAAGGCGCAATCAACGAGGAGGACTTCTTCTCGCCCGCCCACGGCGTCGTGTTCGCCGCCATGCTCGCCCTGCGAAAGCGCCAGCAGCCGATCGACCCGGTGCTGCTCAGGAACGAACTCAAATCCGCCGGCCGACTCGACGAAATCGGCGGCGTGACCGGTCTCGCGGTCCTCACCGACGCCGCCACGAGCGGCGCGCACGTCGAACATTACGCCGCCATCGTCCAGGAACTCTCGTCCCTGCGCCGCCTCATCCGCGTCTGCTCCGACTCGATCCGCGCCGCCTCGCGGCCCGGGGCGTCGGCCATCGACATCCTGGGCGAAGCGGAAACGAACATTCAGGCCGTAACGACGCGCAATTTCCACGGCAAAATTTTGCCCATGGACGAGATTCTGAAAAAGACCTGGGACAACATGGATAAATACCTCGCCGGCGGCGAGGTCATCAGCGGACTCGCGACCGGCTTCGCGCATCTCGACGAACTCCTCACCGGCCTTCACGAGGACGAACTCATCATCATCGCCGGGCGTCCCGCCATGGGCAAAAGCACCTTCGCCCTCAACATTCTCAGGAACGTCGCCGCGAAGACCGCGCGTCCCTGCGTCCTCTTCACCCTCGAAATGAGCGCCGAGAACATCGTCAGGAACATGCTGGCGGCGCAGGCGAAGGTCGAGGGCCAGCGCATGCGCAACCTCCGCCTGTCGCGCGAGGAAATGGAAAAGCTCGGCGCCGCCTCCGGGGAGCTCAACGAAGCCCCGATCTGGATAGACGAGACGCCGGCGATTTCCCTCCCCGAATTGCGCGGCAAAGCCCGGCATCTCAAGGTTCGCCACGGCATCGAACTGATCGTGATCGACTATCTCCAGCTCATGACCGCGTCGAACCTCGCTCGCGGCCGCAGCCGCGAGCAGGAGGTGTCCGAAATTTCGCGCAGCCTCAAGGCGCTCGCCAAGGAGCTCCATATCCCGGTGATCGCCCTGTCCCAGCTTTCCCGCAAGCCGGAAGGGCGTCAGGACAGCAGGCCCATCCTCTCCGACCTCCGCGAATCCGGCGCGATCGAACAGGACGCCGACGTCGTCCTCATGCTCCACCGCCCCGACTACTACAACAGGGAGGACCACCCGGGCGAGGCTGAAGTCATCATCGCCAAGCAGAGAAACGGCCCCACGGGAACCGTCAACCTCACCTTCATCAACCAGCATCTCAGGTTCGAGAACCTGGCGGTCAACGCCTCATACGAACCGTCGGGAGACAGCCTATGACCAGATCCTGCGTCGTCCTCCTGTCCGGCGGGCTCGATTCGCTGCTCGCGCTGCGGCTCATGGCCATTCAGGGGCTGCGCGTCGTCGCGCTCCACGCCGAGAACTCGTTTCACGGCTCGGAAAAGGCCGAGCGGGTCAGGGAAAGGATCGGCGAATCGGCGCGTCGCCTCGGGGCGGCGGAGGTCGTGTTTCCCGACCTGGCGCAAGCGGTCATCGAAGCGGTCAAACACCCGCGGCACGGCTACGGGCGCAACCTCAATCCCTGCATCGACTGCCGTCTCCTCACCGTGCGCAGCGGCTTCGACGTCATGACGGAGATGGGATTGGACTTCGTCGCCTCCGGCGAAGTCGTCGGGCAGCGCCCGATGAGCCAGCGCCGCGACGCCATTCGTCTCGCGGACCGCATGGTCGAAGACTGGGGCTTCAAGGGGCTGTACCTGCGGCCGCTGTCGGCGAGGGCGCTGGACAAGACGACGCCCGAACTCGAGGGCTGGATAGACCCGAAATACCTGTACGGGATTGTCGGCAGATCGCGGACGACGCAGATGATGCTGGCGAAGGAGGTCGGGCTCGACGTCTATCCCTCGCCCGCCGGCGGCTGCCTGCTCACGGACGCCGCGTTCTCGCGGCGTCTCGGCGGCCTGATGCGCGCGACGCCGGATTGGGGAGCCGGGGACGTCGAACTCCTCAAGGTTGGACGCCATTTCCTGCCCGCGCCCGGCGTTCGCATCGTAGCCAGCCGCCGCGAGGCGGAAAACGCCCGCCTGGAGGAACTTGCCCGCCCGGAGGATTTCCTGTACATCAACGCCGAACGGAACGGGGCGATCGTCATGCTCAGGGGCGACGCGTCGCCGGAATGCGATGCGATCGCCGCCGGTCTCGCCGTGCACTTCTCCAAGACGCGCGAATCCGGCAGGGCGGTCGTCAGGCGTTGGCGCGGCGGCGGCGAAAAGAACTCGATCGACCGCGAATGCCGGGTGATGGACCCGGAAGCGGTGCGGGAACTGGAAAAACGCGCGTCCCTGCCGTGACATTCGGCGGTCATCCACGCGTTTTGCCGACTCATCGCCGATCCTGCGTTGTACTCAAGTCCCGTTGTGGGGCGGACACCGCAATCGCCGGCCGGGCACGGCAAACAACAGAAAAAAGGGGAATCAAATGCTCAAGACAACCATCATCCATCCGGAACTGATTCAAGCGCTTGCGGAAGCGGGCCATGGCGCGCGCATTCTCCTCGCCGACTCCAACTACCCCGTCACGGTGAAGGCTCCGCCGGAGGCGCGCCTTGTGTTTCTCAACTTCGTCCCCGGCCAGATCGGCGGCGTCGACATCATCGGGGCGCTCGCGGAAACGGTGCCGATCGAATCCGCCATCTACATGACCCCGCCCGACGGAAAGATGCCCGAAATCGTCGCCGAATACCGCAAGCTGATCGACGGCGCGGCGCCGTTCGAATCGCGCGGCAGGTTCGAATTCTACGAGGAAGCGCAAAGTCCCGACACCTGCCTCGTCATCGCCTCCGGCGAACAGCGGGTGTTCGCGAACCTTCTCCTCACCGTCGGCGTCGTTCCGCCCAAGGCGTAGCCGAATGGATGTTTTCCGCCCGGACGAAACCGCCCATATGGCGAGGGCGATCGAACTCGCGCGTAACGGCGAGGGCCGGGTCGCGCCCAATCCGCCGGTCGGATGCGTTCTCGTCCGGGACGGAGCCGTCGTCGGCGAAGGCTGGCACGACCGTTACGGAGGTCCGCACGCCGAGGCGATGGCGCTGGAGAACGCCGGCGGCAGGGCGAAGGGAACGGTCGCCTACGTGACCCTCAGCCCTTGCGCGAGCCGGGGCAGGCAACCGCCCTGCGCCGGCGCGCTCGCCCACGCGGAGGTCGCCGAGGTCGTCGCCGCCGTTCGCGATCCGAACCCGAAAAACGCGTCCGGGATCGAACGCCTGCGCGAACTCGGCGTTCCGGTGCGGGTCGGGTTGCTCGCGGAAGAGGCCGAATTCCTCGCGCGCGGCTTTTTCAAGCGCATACGCCGCGGCCTTCCGCACGTGATCCTGAAATACGCCATGACCCTCGACGGCAAAACCGCCGCCGCGTCAGGCGACAGCCGGTGGGTTTCCGGGCCGAAAAGCCGCGAGGCCGTCCAGGACATGCGTTCGCGCGCCGACGCGATCATGGTCGGCGTCGGCACCGCCCTTATCGACGATCCGCTCCTGAACGTCCGCGGGGAGGCGCTGGAACGGCGCGGCGGCGCGGAGCGTCATCCACAGCCCCGTCGCGTCATTCTCGACAGCCGCATGCGCCTCCCGCCGGAAGCGAA
>JAIRTL010000044.1 GCA_031254915.1 Planctomycetota bacterium | reverse complement strand
CCGACGAGAATGAACGACATCGCCGCCCATGCCCACCATGGCAACGCCGACGGAATATGGACGGGAACGACCTTGAAGGGAGCGCCCGATTCGCCGTTTTCGTCGACGTCGACGGCGATGTATCTGAGGAAATCGTCTTCGGTGAGATCGGAGTCGGCGTCGGCGGCGTCGGCGGAGGGAATGCTGAAGTTGTCCGCGGCGCGCCGGAGCGCGGCGGAGTCGGCGCTGTCGGCGGCGGCGAAAAAATCGTCGATATCGTCGGTATCGTTATTCTCGGCCATCCCGCCCCCGATCCATGTCATACGATACTATAAAGTGGCTCGAAACGAAACGCAAGCCGTCGCCGCAGGGCGGAGAAACGCGGCCCGGCACCGCGCGTCGGGATATCCAAATATGTTGCGGAAGAAGGCAAGAAAAATGCGTTTCGTTTATATGCTCTCTCCCGGTCAAAAACGGCGACCGCGAACAGCGGACGGAAGGGCGGGGCGCCCGGCGAGAATCGGAAGCCTGTTCAACTCGCTGGAGCGTGGAGAACACGCCGCGCGCGGTCGTCGCGGCGCGTCGCTCCGCTCGCGCCGGGACCGGCATGGCGTTGTCCTGGCCGCAACGCCCGCGATTGCGGTATTCCGAGGAACGTCCGAAACAGGAATTGCATTCCCCATCCATGATCGCCGGTGGTTTCCGACACCGGGTTACGTGAAAATTCGCCGCTCTACCGCGGGGAAATTGGGCCTGGCAAAATAAAAACACTTGACATGCGGGCAATGGCGGTTAATAACTGGAGTCTTGCAAATCGGGCATTTATGCCGGGCGCGGCCGGAATTATGAAAACGGGGACGGGGTTGCGTTGTTCCACACCTGTTCCCCGGGGCATTCCTGGCCGCGCACAGTTGAGGGAATCACAATTCCGGACCGGGAACGGTATACTACTGGTTTTCAGCGTCATGCAATGCATAGCGGAACGCGCGTAGGGTATTTTCGATCCAATCCCTCCGCAATCGCCCGTTCCGCGTTCAACTCGCCCCTCACCCTGGTTCCCGTCTGATTCTAGCCGAGCGGCTAGGGGCGGGAACCTTTTTTATGCGCGCTGTTCGGGTGGACTGTTGGAGAAAAGCGAACAACCCGCCGTTCGATTCTCTCCACCGCTTCCCGGGGTCCAGTTTTTCGCCGGGAATTATTGTCCGGTCGGCGGCATCGCCCGATCCGACGAAAATCAATCCCTTGCCCGCAAGCGGCGCCATCTTTTGGGGAAGCCGGGCGGCGGTTGGCCCGATCGCCGCAAAAAGTCCACGAGGACAAATGCGGCCAAAAAATCATGCAGTATGGGTAATGGGCGTGCATTTGTGACGCGTTACGAGTTTACGTAAACGTATCAAGTTTTAGACCAAGGAGAAGCGATGGAGATGAAAGGTTCGAGAACGGCGAAAAATGTACTGACCGCCTTCGCCGGCGAGTCGCAGGCGCGCAACCGCTACACCTTCTTTTCATCCAAGGCGCGTGCCGAGGGTTATGTCCAGATCGCCGATATTTTCGAGGAAACGGCGGGACACGAGCGCGAGCATGCCAAGCGGTTGTTCAAGTTCATGACCGGCGCGCAGCAGGAGATCGCGGCCGCCTATCCTTTCGGGATCGTCGGATCGACCGTCGACAACCTGCAGGAAAGCGCGAACGGCGAAAAACACGAATACACCGTCATGTACCCGGAATTCGCGAACATCGCCGATGAGGAGGGTTTCCATGAAATCGCGGACGCGATGCGCCATATCGCCGTCGCGGAAGAGTATCACGAACGGCGGTATCTCGCGCTGAAAAAGAATCTTCTTGAAGGAACGGTGTTCAAGAAGCCACAGCCTATCAAGTGGAAGTGCCGCAACTGCGGGTATCAGCACCAGGGCGGGGAAGCGCCGGCGATCTGCCCGGCCTGCGCGCATCCGCGGGCGCATTTCGAGGTGCTGTGCGAAAACTATTGATCGCCGGATTTTTGAATGTAAAGGTGCGCACATGGACGTCAATGCGATGTACAAATGCGAATGCGGATCCGTGCTCGAGGTCGCGGTCCCCTGCGATTGCGGACCGGACTGTGAACCGTCGTGCTGCGGAAAGCCGATGCGGAAGCTGGTTCAGAACGCGGTCGACGCCGCCAAGGAGAAGCATGTCCCCGTCGTTGAAAAGATCGACGGCGGCTACAGGGTCAAGGTCGGTTCGGTTCCGCATCCGATGACCCCCGAACACTGGATCGTCGCGATCGAACTGCTCGCGGACGGCCAGATTCTGCGCCAAAACCTGACTCCAACCGATCGACCCGAGGCGATTTTCCACGCCAAGGCGGAAAAGGTCGTCGCGCGCGAGTATTGCAATCTCCACGGCTTGTGGGCGAATGCTTGAGGCGGCATAGTTGCATACCCTTTTTTCGCGGGACGCGGAAACGCTGTCCCGCGTTTTTGTTTCTCTTCGCGGTGATATCCGTAGAATCAACAGGCAATACGATTATACCATCCATGGTCCGGGAAACGCGATTTCAAGGCGCAAACAAGTACGGCGCCCTTGGGGTTCCCCGGTTTTCCTTCGCTCCGCCCCCTCCGGCCCTCCGGAAGCGGGGGGACGGAAGCTTTTGACCGGAAGGGGCGTTACGGGGAGGAGACCGCCGTCGGCGGGCGTCCCTCCGCCGCCCCGCCTTTCACGAAGCTTCCGGACGCATGGCGGGATGCCATGAAGGCACGGGAGGAAAAATTCACGTTGCGCTGCCGTCGCTTTCTGTGCTATATTGCGGACTTGCGGATTCAGAGGGAAACGGCCGGTTTTCTTTCGGATTTTTTTCGCCGCACCGGCGCCGGCCGTTCGGTCGCGCCGATGGGTGTCTCTTTTTGAGAATGGATTCGGAGAACCATATGGACGGAAACAGAAAGTACAAGTTCAGTTGGGATGTGATCGGCGCCGACATGGCCGACGCGCGGCCCAGTCTCGGGGACTCGACATTGGTTGCTGTCTACCGTTTACTGCAATTCACCATGCGGGACGTCATCGAACAACGCTACGGCACCGAGGTCACCGATGAACTGTTCCGCGCCGCCGGCGTGGTGGCGGGCAAGGCCTTTTTCGAAAAATTCTGTTCGGAAGCGAAAACGTTGCAGGAGCTTACCCGCCAGGTGCAGGAAAAATTCCGCGAGCTCGGCATCGGCATCGTGCGCTTCGAAATCACGGACGCCGAAAAGAACTATTTCCAGCTTACCGTGGACGAGGATCTCGACTGCTCCGGACTGCCCGACTCCTCCGATCAGATTTGCATTTACGACGAAGGCTTCATCAAGGGCATTCTTGACAGCTTTACCGGGTTCGATTTCAAGGTGAACGAAGTTGACTGCTGGTGCTCCGGCGCGCGGACCTGCCGGTTCAACGCGCAAGTTGCCGGCTGAGAGCCTATGACCGACTCCGACGGGTCCAATTCGGTGGAAAGCGTTGTTGCCGGGCACGTAAAGCGTCTGCTTCACGATGCCAAACCGCCTGATTTGTCCGCCGAATTGGACGCCGTCGAAGGCATGAAGGATGTGCAGGAGTACCTGCTCGAGCTGCGATTTCTTCTGGAAGACTACGCCAAGGGGAATTTTTCCAGGCCGATCAAATTACGCGGCGTGGTGGCGGGGCGGCTGAAAGCCTTTCAGGCGAACATGAACCACCTCACCTGGCAGATAAGCCAGATCGCCGCCGGCGATTTCACCCAGCGCGTCGAATTTCTCGGGGAATTCTCCTCCTCTTTCAACAGCATGGTCGTCCAGCTCGACGAAGCGCTTACCGAGCTGCGAAAGAAGGAGGAGGAGCTGACCTCGCTCACCAAGATGCTCGAGTTCGAGGTCGAACAACGCGGCGCCGCGTTGAACCGGCTGCGCGTGAGCGAGGCGAAGTTCAAATACCTCGCCGATCACGATCCCCTCACCGGCGCATTGAACCGCCGCTCCTTCATGCAGTTCGCGGAGGCTAGCCTGGACAGGAGCCGAAACGAAGGCGTTCACTGCTGCCTCGCGCTTCTGGATATCGACTATTTCAAGCGCTTCAACGACACCTTCGGCCACCTCGAAGGCGACAACGCCATCCGCCACGTCACCGAATTCGGGCGCAACGTGCTGCGAAGCGACGACTGCATGGGACGATACGGCGGCGAGGAATTCATCTTCATCTTTTCGAACGCCGATGGCGACCAGGGGGTCGCCGCCGCCGAGCGCGTTCGTAAAACCATCGCCGAGCACCCGATCACCGTCAACGACCGCCCGCGCCGCCTCACCGTCAGCATCGGCGTCGTCCACATCGATCCGCAACGCAACGACCTGCGCGGGGTGGACATCCAGCGCCTCCTCCAGGCCGCCACAGCCTCCGCCGACCTGGCGCTGTACGGCGCCAAGGAAAATGGGCGCAATCAAACCAGATTCCAACCGCTCCCCGAGGATCTTTCCGTTTTCGTCAATCCCCCGAGCCATACCACGGTGGTTCAAGAAAAATCCCCCATGGAGGGCACGGGTTCCTAACATTTCCCATGACAGTCTTCTCCGGGCGCATTCATGCCCACCGACCACCCGTATACGGAGGAACGCACCATGGACAGACGCGACTTTCTCAAAGCGGCCGCCGCGGCCGGGCTTGGGCTCGCCTTTGCGGGCGATATGGCGGGCGCCCCGGGAATTCGGAACCGGCGCGCCGCCGCTGGTGAAGCGCCGGCGCGCCCGGACGCTCCCGCCGACATCGTCGCGGTCCGCAACGGCGAACCCGAGGCGATGTTCGACCTGGGGATCGCCGCGATGGGCGGCATCGGCCGCTTCGTGAAGCCCGGGCAGACCGTGACCCTCAAGGTGAACGTATCCTGGGACGTGCGCCCGGAATTGGCCGGCAACACGCATCCGGGGCTTGTGGACCGCGTCGTCAGGCGCTGTCTCGAGGCAGGGGCTTCGCGGGTGTATGTCGTCGACCACAACATCGAAAACGGGCAACGCTGCTACCAGACAAGCGGCATCGGCGACGCCGCCAGGAGCGCGGGCGCGATGATCGCCCCCGCCGAGGCGGAGCGGTATTACCAATCCGTCCCGGTTGCCGGAAAAATCCTGACCGGGGCGAAGGTGCACGAGACCATCCTCGGCGCGGACGTCCTCGTCAGCCTCCCCGTCCTCAAGCACCACGGCGGCGCCGGCATGAGCGGCTCGCTGAAGAACTTCATGGGCGCCGTCTGGGACAGGCGCTACTACCACCGCAACAACCTCCAGCAATGCATCGCCGACTTTTTCGCCGTCCGCAAGCCGGACCTCAATATCGTCGACGCGTACCGGGTCATTACCCAGAACGGGCCGCGCGGCGGCAGCGCCGCCGACGTCGCGGTCATGAAAATGCAGATCCTCTCCACCGACATCGTCGCCGCCGACGCCGCCGGCGCGCGGCTTTTCGGGCGGAGCCCGGACTCCTTCGGCCATGTCAAAATCGCCCACGAAATGGGTTTCGGCGAAATCGATCCGTCCAGGCTGGTCGCGAGGCGCATTACGGCATGAGGATGTACCGCATTCGGCGGCTTGCCGCGCTTCTTGTTCTCCTCGTCTTCGTCGCCGTCTATGCGTTGGACGCGCCCGGGCTTCGCGCAGCCGTCCTCACGGCGCAGGTCTCGCCCGCCTTCATCAAGCTGTTTCATGGCGCGGCCGCGACCGCCGTCGTTCTGTTCGCCGTCACCGCGCTTTTCGGCAGGGTGTATTGCGCGGTCCTTTGCCCGGCGGGAACATTGCAGGACATCTTCTTCCGGCTCGGGCGGCGCTTGAAATTGGTTCGGAGCCGCTACATGCGCGTCGGCAATGCCGTCGGCTATGCGCCCGTCATGGTTCTCGCCGCGGTCCTGGTCGTTGCCGGATACGCCCATGCGCTCGTTCTTTTCGAACCGATCGGCTGGTTCGGGCGGTTGACGGCGCCGCTCCTCGGGGCGGGGAAGGACATTGTTCTTGGGACCCAGAACATTCTCGGTTCGTTCGGGGCTGTGGGAACGGGGCTTGTCGTCGCCGTCGGGCTGCTGGTCGTCGTGCCGCTGTTTTTCGGGCGGCGCTTTTGTTCGCATTTCTGTCTGGCCGGAATGGGGCTCGGCCTTGCCGGGGCGCTTTCGCTTCGCCGCATCCGTCTGGACGATTCCGCTTGCGTTTCGTGCGGTAAATGCGAGTCCGTGTGTCCGGCGCAGTGCATCGATTCCAAGGGAAAGCGGGTGGAGTCCGGGCGCTGCGTTCTTTGCTTCGCGTGTGTTCCCTCTTGTCCGACGCGCGCTTTGTCGTATTCCGCCGAAACATCCCCCCAGCGCCGCGATCTGTTGGCGGGCGGCGTTTCCCTCTTCGGCGCCGCCGTCTTTTTCGTCGCCCGCGCCTTCTCCGGGGCGGTCGGCGCGAGCGGCAAGGGAAGTGCGGGCGTGATTCCCCCCGGCGCCGGCCGGAGGTCGCGCTACTATCAGGAATGCGTCGGCTGCCAGTCGTGCGTCGTCGCCTGTCCGGTCGGGATCGTCAAGCCGCGCGAATCCCTTATCGCGCAGCCGGAATTGAATTACGACCTTGGCTACTGCCAATACAGTTGCACCCAGTGCACGCTGGCCTGTCCGACTGGCGCGCTCGCGCCGCTTTCCGTCGCCGATAAACAAACGACCCGCATCGCCGACACAAGGCTGATGCCCGACCGCTGCGTCGTCCTGACGGAAGGAACCGCCTGCGGAGCCTGCGCCGAGGTCTGTCCGACCCACGCGGCGACGATGGAGGACCCCGGCGACGGCACGCCGACGCGGCCTGTTCTTTACCCCGGCCATTGCATCGGCTGCGGGGCGTGCTATCATGTCTGTCCGGCGACGCCGAGGGCGTTTGCGATCTCCGGCCTCGCCGTTCATGAACGCGCGCTTCCCATGCGGGAAGAGGGGGAAGGGCTCGAGGTCGACGCCGGCGAGGGCGGATTGACCGATTTTCCGTTTTAGCGCTTTGGGTTTTTCGACGATATTTGGATTTGCGGCGCATAAATTGCGTATACTGTGTCTTCGCGCCGCCGGAGTCCCCGCGTGGAGGCTCCGGCCGGGGTATTTTATGACGGGCGACGCACGGCACATGGCTTATCGGGTATGGACCGCCCTGATCGCGGCGGCGGCATGTCTCATGTTCCTTTCCGGCTGTCCGCAGCTCCGCGAACGGATTTCGTCCGTCGGCGGCATGTCGAGCCGACCCATTCCCAACCGCGACGAATCGGACAAGGCCTTCCGGGCAGTCAACCGGGAACGGATCAGGGTCGGCCTTCTCCCCCTCGCGAGGCGCGCCGACCTGGACGAAGTCGCCTACCAGCATGCGCGCGATCTTGCCGAAATGGACCGGCTCAGCCACATCAGTTCGGACGGCAGGCAATTGGAGCATCGTCTCGTCGGGCTCGATTGGGTCTGGGCGGGCGAAAACCTGGCCAGGAACAAGGGCTTCGACAATCCGACGATCGAGGCTGTCCGGGGCTGGATCGAGTCGCCTCGACATCGCGACAACATGTTCCGCCCCGATTTCAGCCAAACCGGCGTCGCGGCGCTGTTCGATCCGTCCGATGGATTCACCTATCTCGTGCAGGTGTTCATCATTCCCTCGGCGTAAGGCGCTCCGACGGCGGCATCATGAAGCCGCGTTCACAGCCCGAATCCGGTCCGCTTGACGGTTGGAATCCTCCTCGGCATCCTCCCTGTCTCGGAGGTGCGCGCATTCCGCGACCGAAACGGGAACGCATATGGCAGACGACATCACCTTGGCCATGGATTTCAGCGGGGAGACGCTGACCGCGGGCTTCGTCGCCGACGGCGATGCGCTGACCGGCGTGTCGCGCCTTGATCTGGCCGATTTTCTCGCCGGCTCGGAAACGCCGATGGAGAAGCTGATTTCGCTTCTCGCCGCGAAGCTCCGAACCGCTCCGGGGGAGGCGACCCTTCTTGCCCTCGCCATGGGTTGCGACATATCCGCAGACGGGCGGACGGTGCTCGACTACCCGGGGGCGATTTGGCTCAACGGCAAGAATCTCGCCGACGCGCTCGAGAGCGCCATGGGCAGGCCGGTCGTCATGGAGCGCCGTGGAGCGGCCTTCCTTTCCTACGATCGGGCATGCCTCGATCTTCCGCAGGACGGCGTTCTGGTCGGCTGTTACGTCGACGACGTCTACGACAACGCCATTTGGTGCGGCGGCCGCATACTGCGCGGGCATTCCGGCGCGGCCGGCAACATCGGCCATATGCCGGTGCATGGCCGCGAGGACAATTGCCACTGCGGCAAGTTCGGTTGCATAGAACTCTATGGAACCGGCGTCAGGCTCAAACAGATGCATTCCCTCATTTTCCCGGACATCCCCTATGAAGAGATCTTCGTTCAGCACCGTGAACATCCGCTGCTGAAGGATTTCCTCCGCATGATGGCGTATCCGATCGCGGCGGAGACGAACATTCTCGACCCCGACGTCATCGTCCTCGGCGGCACTGTGCCGAGCATGCCCGATTTTCCCATAAAGGAAGTCGAGCAGGCGATCCGCGACCAATGCTACTACCCATATCCGGCCAAGGAGTTCAACCTGGTCTTTTCCTCCATCGACGAGGAAGGCCGCCTGCTTGCCGCGGCGCGGCATGCCCGCGACGTGTTGGCTGGTCGCTGAAATTTCCGAGCAACAATGGCATTTTTTTTGCTTTATTCCCACGGAGGTGTGGGAAGAGAATGCCTTGCCGGCAAAAAATGCCGCATCAGCATCACGTATCTTATGATATAACATTATAATCGGCATGGCATTATGGCGGTGGTCGACATGACGGGTATCGCCACGCGGACATGCCGATGACTGATCGCGTATTTTTCGGCTCGGCCTCAAGTTATGCGATGCGCTTCCGATAAGTATACTATCAACGCGTCCCGGACGCGGGCAGGCATTTACGAGCAAAGACACGGACGATAACGAGAACATAAACGGCGAAAGGAATCACCATGGCTGGCCCAGCGCAACAAATCACCGGTCTCGCTTCCGGTTTTGACACCCAGTCCATCGTCAAGCAGCTGATGGAAGTCGAAAAGGCGGGATACAACAAGCTGGACGTCAAAAAGCAGACGGAACAGCTGAAGCTCCAGGCTTACCAGGGCGTCAACACCTTCATCAAGAAATTCCGCGACAGCGTGTCGAACCTGGCCGGCCAGAAATTGTGGAACAGCAAGTCCGCCGGTTCCACCAACGAAGATTCCCTCATCGCGACGGCGAACCAGTACGCCGTAAACGGCAGCTATTCCTTCCGCGTCACCCAGACAGCAAGTTCCGCGCAGTTCTCCAGCAAGGGATTTTCCAGCAAGACGGACCAGATCGGCCAGTCGAACGCCGACGGCACCGTCAACAAGCTCGGCGTCATCAACCTCAACAACGCCGGCGCGCGGATCGACCAGTCCGCGAGGCTGGAATCATTCAACGGCGGAAACGGCGTCTATCGCGGCTCCATCCGCATCACCGACGCCAGGGGAACCTCGACGACGGTCGATCTTTCCGGCGCGGAAACGATCAACGACATCGTCTCCGCCATCAACAACGCTTCAGGCATTCTCGCCAAGGCGTCCATCGGCCGCGACAACCAGGGAGGCAGCTTTCTCGTCATCGAGGACCAGAGCGAAGGCGCCGGCAAGATGAAAATCCAGAACGTCGGGCAGGGGACGACGGCCACGGATCTCGGAATCGCCGGCACGGCGGAAAACGTGGGCGGGCCGATAACCGGGCGCAATCTCTTTTATTTGGGGCGCGAGACCGACTTGGGCACGCTCAACGACGGCCTCGGCATCGAACAGGGACGCATCTCCATCGACGTCGACGACGGCGCCGGCGACGGCGTCTTTTTCCAGGCCGACCTCTCCAACGCGAAGACGGTCGGCGACGTGCTTGACGCCATGAACGCGGCGATCGCCAAGGCGGTCGTGGACGCGGGTTCCAAAGGCAGTCATCTCGAGGGGCTCAAGTTCCAGCTCAACGAGGCGAGGAACGGCTTCGAGTTCGTCGGCGCGAAAGACGGCTATATCTACGAAATCGGCGACCTCTCGGTCGCCGGGATGATGACCAATCCGGAAACGGCGAAGCAGCTGGGCCTCTTCGGATCCCACTATATCGCCGCCGGCGACGATTCCTTCGGCGGGAAGCGCGTGCTTGGCGACATCGACTCCCCCATGCTCAAAAACATCAACGGCGCCTTCGGCGGAGGCGTCGGCAGTTCGAGCGGCTCCACCCCCCAGGTTCCGGTCCCTCTCACCGGCTCAACAAAGCTTTCCTCGCTCAACAACGGCAAGGGTCTCGACGCCGGCGCCTTCAGTTCCGGCCTCCACCTCGTCTTCTTCGAAGGCAACGGCGCCAACTACTTCTCCACCGGCAACATCGTCGATCAGGCCCGGCTTCTTCGGATCGCCAACGACCCGGACTCGGACATGGACGATCTCCTCGACGTCCTGAACGGCGGTCTCGCCGACTACCAGGCCGCGAACAACATCAACGGCCTCGACGACCTCAAATTCGAGCTTGGCGGCGGCGGCATCGTCCTCACCGGCATGTCGCAGGCGCACGGCTACGCCGTTCAGAACAGCCTGTTCGCGCAGGAACTCGGCCTGGTGCGGGAAAAGATGGGCGGCGTCAATCCGTACGAAACCGATCTCGAAGACCTGTACAAGGCGGCCAAGGTCACGGACGGCGTCGGCGTGCAGATCGTCGAAGGCCAGACCAAGCTCTCCGAACTGCTGAACGTCGACGGCGATCCACTCGGGGCCGACGGCTGGGCGGCTCTCGCCGCCGGCTCGTTCGTCGTTACGGTGGACGGGCAGGCTTTCGACCTGACCGACGTCCTCAAGACGCTCGACGGGAACGCGACCGTCGAATCGTTCCTTGGCGCCGTCAACGCGGCGATGAAGGCGGAGTTCGGCGGCGGCGCGCCGCAGCTTCTCGTCGGCATCGAGGGCATGGGCTTCCAGTGGCGCAATCTCGATCTGTCCGGGGATTTCAAGGCCGAGGGCGGCGTCGCCGGGGACTTCGGGCTCGACAAGGATTGGACCGGCAAATCGACGGCCGATTTCGGAACCGTCCAGGATTCCGTCAAGAAGCAGCTCAATCCCACCGTCTCCGGCTATACGAAGCCCGTCACCGTCACTGGCCAGAACGCGGACCGGATCACGCTCGGCCAGCTGTACAACGGGCGCGGCCTCGCCTTTACGGGAGAGGATGCGGATTCGTTCAAAATTCTCTTCCTCGAGGACACCGCCGACGAGTACGGCATCGAAATCACCAAATCGGACCTTATGGCCGCGCTCGGGGCGAAGGCCGGCGGCGGCAAGCTGTCCGACCTCTCGGTCGAGGACTACCTGGATACGCTCAACAACGTGATCGCCCAGAAGATCGCCGCCGATCCCGCCCTCGCCGGCGTGGAAGCGGAGCTCGGAATCATCAACGGCGCGTTTGGCGTAACCAGGGCGGTCGGCCTCAACGACAACGACCTCATGTCCTTCTCCGGCGAACTGGCCAACCACGCCGCGGCCGGCTGGGGATTCGGGTCCTCGCAGGTCGCCTCCGGCTCCGGCTTCCCCCCGGGAGGCAAGGTCCTCGGCGACAATCTGGGCGCGATCGAATACCACCAGCAGGCGGTTCAGGGCATCGGCAGCGTCTTTGTCGAGGTCGGCGGCGCGGAATACGAGCTGTCCACCGCGGGCCTCGCCGGCGAAAGCACCCTGCGCGAACTTATCGAAACGCTCAACGAAGAGCTGCAGGCGAAAACCGGCCGCACCGACATCGCCTTCACCATGAACGCCAGCGGCACCGCGCTCGCGCTCGACAACAATTCGAACCAGACGGTGAAATTCATCGACAAGGGCGACGTCAACACCCTCGCCGCCGATCTCGGCTTCATCAACCGTGAAACAGGCGCCGCGAAGGAGGTGGACGCCTATACCCTGTCCGAGGCCAAAGGGCTCGCCAAGCGCTACATCAGCCGCGCCGCCGGGCTTTCCGCCCTCGGCGTCGAACCCAACGTCCTCGTCGTCACCAACCCCCGCGGGCAGACCGTCAACATCGACGTCAGCGAAGCGAAAACCATCGGCGACATCGTCGACGCGCTCAACAGCATCACCAACCTCGGCATTCGCGCCCGGGTCAACGAAGCCGGCGACGGCATCATGGTCGAGGAATACTACGAGCCGGGCGAAGAGCCCAGCCCCCCGCCGGACGGCAAAATCAAGATCGCCGACCAGGCCGGTTCAAACACGGCCAAGCAGCTCGGCCTGCTCGGCGAAGGCACGGACGGCGCGGGCGGGCAGCGCTCGGTCATCAACGGCAGCATGAAAAAGACGATCGACGTCTACTCCAACGACACCCTCACCACGCTGATGAACCGCGTTGCGCAGGAGGGGTACAAGACCGCCATCGTCAACGACGGCAGCGCCAAGCCGTTCCGCCTGACGATCAGCTCCTCCACGACCGGCGGGGCTTCCGATTTCATCATGGACTCGGACGTCGACGCGCTCGGGCTTACCCAGAAATCGAGGGGCAAGGACGCGAAGATCCTCTACGGCGACCCGAACTCCGGCGTTTCGCCGATGATGCTGTCGTCGGCGACGAACTCGAACAGCAATGCCATTCTCGGCCTGACGCTGGACATCAAGAGCGTCTCCGACACCTACACCACGATCACCGTCGACACGGACAAGTCGAAAGTCGCGGACGAGATCAAGGCCATGGTCGGGGCGTACAACGAGCTGAACGACTTCGTCTCCTTCCTCGACGGATACGATCCGGAGACGAACGAACCGGGCGTCCTGTTCGGCGACACTTCGATCCGCAACCTGATGAAGTCCATCGACGACATGTTCTACATGATTTACAACCCGGAAGGCGTCTCCTACGACGAGATCACGGGCGAGCGGAAGAAGACCTGGAGCTGGATGGACCTGGGCATCTCGTTCGCCGCCAAGGAGTCCTCCAGCGGCAGTTCGTCGAGCACTTGGTACTCCTCGATGGAGCTGGACGAGGATCTCCTCCAGGAGATGGTGTCGGCGAACTGGGACCAGCTCTATGACTCCCTCGCGTCGCAGCGCAACGTCAGCAACAGCGGCCTGTCGAAAAACATGGCCGCGTCGGCGAGCTTCAACTATCAGTACGACCGCGACGGGAACGGCGACATCATCTATCCGGAAAACAACTGGAACGTGAACAACGCCATCAACGGCGACTATTCGTCGGCTCTCGCCAACGGCGTCAACGGCTTCCAGGCGAACAAGACGATCGAGGATGGCGAAAACCAGTACACGGTCTGGCTCCAGCAGGCCTCCACGATCTCGCGCCTGTCGATCTACCACGCCGGCGTCGTGACGATAGACGGCAAGTCCTCGAACGGCTCGCTGCGCGATTTCAAGGTCGAGTATCTCGACGCCAACACCGGCAAGTGGGAAACGCTGCGCGAGGTCGAGGCCAACAGCGGCGACGCCAGCCATCTCGGTCTTCCCATGCCGACCGCGGTGTCCGCCATCAGGATCACGGCGACGAAGACGAACGCCGACGACGGCAAATTCCGCCTTCTGGACGTTCAGGCGATCGAGGACAGCGGCCTGGCCGGCAGGCTCAATCACCTGACCACCAGCCTCGGCGACGTGACCACCGGCTTCATGGCCGAGCGCCAGACCGATGTCGACGAGAAGCTCAAGGAACTCGAAGACCAGATGGCGCGGATGCAGGAAAAGCTGGACATGAAGGAAGCGTCCCTCTGGCGGCAGTTCACCGCCATGGAAAAGGCTTTGTCGCAGCTGCAGAACCAGGGCAACCAGATCACGTCGATGCTGAGTTCGATGTCGGCGAATTGAGAAAGTCCTTGACTTTCGCCCGGATTTGACCATAGTGGGTGGTCCCAACTAATGACCTGCATCATTCGGGCCGTGGCTCAGCTTGGTAGAGCGCTTGACTGGGGGTCAAGAGATCGGTGGTTCGAATCCACTCGGCCCGACCAAATTGAACAGTAAGCCCTTCGGCGATGATGTCGAAGGGCTTATTCGTTGTTACACAAAGATTTGCGTCGGTTGCGGAAAAGTTCAAACAGAGTAATTCGAGAAGCGTCCGCTTCGTGGGGATATCCGCCGTCACCCAATTACTTTCAATCTGTCGCGAAAGTTCAAACAGACCGATGGCGATATCGGCGATTTCCTGTTGGTCGCGCGACAGCGCCGCGATCCGCAGGCGCGCCGTCGACTGTTCCCCGCTGAGCGTGTCGCACATCGCCCGGTAGGAGCGGACTATCGACTGCGACGGTTTCTCCCACCCGAATTGCCGTCGTCGCCCTATTCATCCGTTTGCTTCCAATTGCTCCTGCTTCGGCTTTTCAATGGGTTGCGGGGCTGCCCGAGCTTCGCGTTTTTCAGGCTGGCGTTCCGCAGGTCTCGCCTGCCGCTGGGGCTGGCGTTGCGGTTGCGCCGGACGCGCCTGCGGTTGTTCGGCCGGCCGCCTTTCGGGAACGGGCCGCCCTCCCTGTTGGGGTTGGCGTTGCGGTTGTGCCGGACGCGCCTGCGGTTGTTCGGCCGGCCGCTTTTCGGGAACGGGCCGCCCTCCTTGCTGGGGTTGGCGTTGCGGTTGCGCCGGACGCGCCTGCGGTTGTTCGGCCGGCCGCCTTTCGGGAGCGGGCCGCCCTCCCTGCTGGGGTTGGCGTTGCGGTTGCGCCGGACGCGCTTGCGGCCGTTCGGTCGGCCGCCTTTCGGGAGCGGGCCGTTCTTCCTGCTGGGGCTGGCGTTGCGGTTGCGCCGGACGCGCCTGCGGCCGTTCGGCCGGCCGCCTTTCGGGAGCGGGCTGTTCTTCCTGGGTCGGGCGCGTTTGCGGGCGCTCCTGGCTTGGCCGTTCAGGGCGCGTCGGCGTTGGACGCGTAGTCGGCGTCTGCGGCGGCGTTGGCTCTGTCATCGCGGGCGGTTCGGGACGCGGCCTTTCGTTGTCCCCGCCGGACGGAGGCCCCGGTCTTTCCGATTCGCCTCCGGGCGGAGGACTGGGTCTCTCTGATCCACCGCCTGACGGAGGACGGGGCCTTTCTGATCCGCCGCCTGACGGAGGACGGGGCTGACCGATGCCGCCTTCAGATGGAGGACGGGGCCTTTCTGATCCACCGCCTGATGGAGGACGGGGTCTCTCTGATCCGCCGCCTGACGGAGGTCTGGGCTGACCGATGCCGCCTTCAGACGGAGGACGCGGTCTATTCGGACCGCCTCCGGAGGGAGGTTTGCCATGCCCGCCGGAGGGCGGCCGGCTGCCTGGACGATTCGGCGGTTTACCTCCCGCTCCCGGCCTGGACGGCGGGCGGGGACGGTGCGGACGATGTCCAAAGCTGGGGAAGCGGTCGAAAATGCCTCCGAGGACAGCCTGAAGCGAAACGATCGGCCTCGGTTGCGGACGGGTAATGACGATGTATGGATCGACGTACCGGGTTACGGTCTGGATCTGGATTTCCTGCGGCGTGTGGATGGCGGTCGCGTTCGGGCCGTATGCGGATATGTACCCGATCGGCAGCGGCTCCTGGATGATCTCCCACATCGCAAGCGCACCGAAAAGATTGATGTGATCGGGAAGCTGGTCGTCCCCGATCCACGGCCGGTAGTGCTGGAGTTGCAGCGCGCGGCGATACGAGTTCGCGTAATCTCCCCGGTCGGCGAAGACGTACGCGAGGTTGAACAAGGCGGTTTCCGAGGTCGGATCGACCATCAGCGCCTGCTCGTAATAGGAAATGGCGACATCGATCTGGTTGGCGTAAAGGTAGATGGCGCCCAGTTCCTCCCACGGCGCGGCCTCGTCGGGACGTTGTGCCGCCAGCGCGCCAAGCTGCGTGATGGCGGCGTTGGCGTCGCCGAGAACGGCGCTGATTCCATAGTATCGGGCTGTGACGTCAATGTCGCTTGGGTCGAGGATGGATGCCCTGGCGAATTCGCCGAGCGCCTCGTCGTACTCCTCGTCGGCTTCGAGAAGCTCGCCTTTCAGAAGATGAAGCGTGGCCCGGTCCGGATCGACGGATTCGGCGTGGCGCATATACTCTTCGGCCTGTTCGTAATCGCCCATCAGCAGACTGTCGCGGGCGTTTGCCAGTGCCGGCGCGGCCGGCGAATAGCGGAGGCCGGGGTATAGGCCGATTCGGGAAATGAAGTCCCGAACCTCGGCGGTGACCGTTCCCGGATCGTCGAGCGAAAACGCGACCGCGTAGATGGATCCGTCCTTGTGGACATAGCCGTCGAAAAACTGCACGTTGTTTGACGCCCTGGACCAGGTCCCGAACCAGGGACGGCCGCCGAGATCGAAGACGTGAATGTCCTCGGTGTGGTCCAGCCTGGATCCGATCGCCTGGAGGACCCTGCCGTCATGGACGGGTTCTCCGTGGTCGGGCAGATACAGGACCATGCTCAATCCGGTTGACAGGGGAACGATGACCGCCATCCGGTCGCCGTGGCCGGGCGTGGGGTGGAGGGTCGGACGCAGGGCTTCCGGGACGGCGAACGGTCCGAACATCGCCGCATACAGGTTGCCGCAGGCCAGAAGAATGGTCACGGCGAGCGAGGCAAATAGGCGCATGGTCGGCTCCTCGTTCTCTAGCGTGTTTTCGGGGAGGGTTTGCCCCCCCCCATTGCGTTTCAGGCGCAACCGCACCTGATAAAACGCGAAAGAGGGCATGGTCCAACTTTTCGCACAAACGCTGCAGAAAAGCCGGCCGGACCCGCGTCCGCCGGATTTCCCCTTCGGCGCGCGGTCGCGGCGACCACGCCTTCTTTAAAGTATGTGTCGCGCCGGATCCGATTATTACCGAACGCGGAAAAAAAGAATCCGGCGCGAACGCGTTTTGCCCGGGGCGGTTATCGCGGCGCCGGGGGATGAAGCGGAGCCGGCGCTATGCCGACCGCAATTCCGTGAGCGCGACGAAGTAAAATTGCAGCATGAACCCAAGGGAGACGAGCGCGACGGCGCCCGCGAGGATCGTGAGCGCAGCCCAGATCGTCGAATCGCGGCGCGGCTTGCGCGAATGAGCCGTCGGCGGCAGGAAATAGCCGAGCGCCGCCCCGGAAAGCATGCCGCCGATATGCGCCGCGTTGTCGGCGCCGAAGGCGACCCCGAACACGATGAGATAGACCGCCCAGCGGACAAGCTGCGAACCGAGAAATTCGCCGATATGGTAGCGGTTCCGGTAAAACCTGCCGAGGAGGAGTCCGAGAAGGCCGCAGATGCCGCCCGATGCTCCGGCGGCGTGAACGAAGAGGTTTTTCGTCACAAACGCGCTCCAAAGGAAGCTCGCGACCGCGCCGAGTGCGCCGGTGATGATGAAGATCGCGTACACCTGGCGCATGCCCCAGAACTTCTCGACCAGACGCCCGAGGTTCCAGAGCGCGTAGCCGTTGAAGAGGATGTGGATAAGGCCGAAGTGGAGGAGGCAACTCATGAAGAAGCGCCATACCTGGCCGTATTCGAGCACGAAATAGGGAATGGCCGCCCCCAGAAGCCGGTAGGTGACGGGGTAGGAGGTGAGGAGGGAGAAAAAGCCGCCGCCGAACGCGTCCTTCCTCTCTGTCGGCGGAAGGAGCAGGTCGGTGACGAACTGAAGGATAAAAAAGAGGACAAGCGCGCCGAGGACGATCTTGGTCGCCAGATAGGGGATGGCGGAGGCTTGCCGCACCAGGCCGCGAACGCCTTTTTCCGGGGCGAGCCTTTTGGCGCAATAGGGACAGTATTCCTGATCCTTTCGAACCAGGTTGCCGCATCCGGGACAGGCTTTGATGGAATCCGTCTGCCGGTTGCGGAAGTACCAGTCGGCCATGTCAGCGGTCCTTCACGATGTCCCACAGGGCGTCCGCGTCGGGAGCGGTGAACAGTTTGCGGCGTATGCCGTCGTCGCGGAACAGGGAAGACGCCCGCGCCAGGTAGCGCAGCCAATCCGTCTGGCTTTCCTCCGGCATGGCGACGAGGAGGAGCAGCCGCACCGGCGCGTTGTCGAGACTGCCGTAGTCAACGCCTTTTCGGAGAACGGTCAGCGCCGCCGTCGGATAACGGACCGCGGAGATGCGCACGTGCGGCGTGCCGATCCCGAGGCCGAGGCCGGTGGCGAGCGCTTCCTCGCGCTGCCAGATCGCCGAAGCGACGCGCGAGAAATCGGAGATGTTAGGCGAGTCGCGCAGCAGTTCCAGGGTGCCGTCTATGGCCTGGCGCTTGTTTTTGACATCGAGAACCGCAACCCGCTCGCGCGAGAGGAATTTACTGAATTCCAACATGATCCCAATCTTTTCGGCGTCGCTCCGTTCGGCGGAACCGCCTCTCGGTGCCGCCGAACGAAGAGTATACCAGGAACGACCCGTGTTGAAAAGCGGGTAGCGGCGGCCGGGAGTTGTTTTGACCATCGCCGCCGCCGCCGCTATAATCGGCGGCAAAGGAGCAAGCGGGCAATGGGGATGCGGAATCTGCGGAAAATGCCGGGATTGCCGGAGGAACGGGAGATGCCGGCGCGGAGCAGAGCGCGCTCCGGCGCGTTCGTCATGGAGGCGATCCTCGCCGTCGCCGTCCCCTTTGTTCTTTGCGGGACGTTCGTTCCCCTGTATATCCGTCACCGCGACAACGCCAACCGGCTCAAGTGTCTCGACAATCTCCGTATTATCGGCGAGGGGATCGCTGAATGGTCGCGGCTCCACGATTTCGCGTTGCCGCCGGGGAAGGGGATGTCCGGATACGCGAATTCCCGTGACGGCGAACCGCTTTCCGGCAACGTATACGCGATCGAACCCGGCTTGAACGCGCTATGGGACAAGGGGAACGGCGTCATCAAGGACGTCGAGGTCTTCCGCTGTCCGGCGGACCGTTTTCTCGAGCCGCCTCCCAAGCCGGGCGAGGACTTCACCTCGCCCGGGCAGCTGTCCTACTCCATGACCGGCCGCCTCTATCCCACCGATGCGCCAAACAAGGTGATCGTCGCCGACAAAAGCGACAAAGCGCGCGGCCCCTACGCGCCAAGCGCCAACCACGATCATCATTTCATCAACGTACTGTTTTTCGACGGATCGGCAAAAACAGTTCCCGGCCCCATTCTCCCCGTCGGAATCGGTTCCGATCCGGGAAGCGTCTATCTCCGCGAATCGGGCGATCCCGAAGACACCTACATGGAGTGAACGCGTGCGCACGCCAAAAGCGGCAATCTTCGACCTCGGTCGGGTTCTCCTCGCCATTGATCCGGCGCGCCCCGGATTCGCGGAGCTGATGCGCTCCCTGGGCGTCAAACCGGAGGAAGCGTTTTCGGTTCACTGGAAGGAACCGGAAGTGGTCGCCCACATGACCGGCAACCTGTCTCCGGGTGATTTTCATCAAGCGCTATGTCGCAAGCGTCGGCTCGACATGCCGTACCCGCGCTTCGTCGCCGCCTGGAACGACCTTTTCGCGCCGATGCCCGGCATGGCCGAAGTGTTCGCCGCCGTTCGCGACCGGGTGCCGGTCGGCATTCTTTCGGACACCGATCCGTTGCATTGGGCGAGGGCGCTGGAGGTGCTTCCCTGGCTCGCGACCGTCTCGAAGCCCACGCTCTCCTTTGAGACCGGTTTTCTCAAGCCTGCCCCGGAGATGTATCAAGCCGCGGCAAGAAACATCGGCTTCGCCGCACACGAGTGCGTGTTTATTGACGACTTGCCCGTGAATGTGCGCGGCGCCGAAAAGGCGGGAATGACCGGCGTCGTGTTCGCCGGCGCTGGCGACCTGGAGGGCAGGTTGCGCGGGCTGGGTCTTGTTTGATTGATTTCGGAAGGAACGGGTATGGATTGGGGACGTTTGTTCGCCGGCACGTTTTGGCTTATTTTCCTCGCAGAACTCGGCGACAAGACGCAACTCGCGGCCATGGCCCGCGCCGGCGGCGGGCCGGCTGGATGGACGGCCCGCTGGGTCGTGTTCCTCGGCGCTTCGACCGCGCTCGTCGCCTCGACCGCCATCGCCGTCTTTCTCGGCGGCTGGCTGTTCGAAAAGCTCATTCCCGATCCCAGGTACGTCAGAATCGCCTCAGGCATTCTTTTTCTCGTATTCGGGTTCAGCATGCTCTACAGCGTCTTTTTCACCTGCCAAGGGGAAATGGCGCATCCCGAAGCGTCTGCATCGCAACCGCAGGCGGAACAATCGGCCAGGGGCTATCTGGCGCGATTGGCGTTGCAGGCGGCGCTCG
>JAIRTL010000014.1 GCA_031254915.1 Planctomycetota bacterium | reverse complement strand
GCCTTGGCCTCGATCTGCGCGCCGGTGAGGCCGGCGGTGTCGAAGCCGGCGTCGCCGCTCATGGCCTGGTGGTAGCCGGCCCACCACGCCATGCCGCCGATCTCGGTATCGACCGCCTTGGAGAAATGGAACAGGACGCCGGTGGGCAGCTTCTTCCCGTGGACGGCGATCCCCTCCATCTTCTCCGACAGGTCGCGCATCTCCTTGTTGGAAAGACTCGCCTTCACCGGCGCTTCCCTGCGGTCAATGCCGAACAGCCTGGCGCGGCGCTCCTCGATGCGCAGGACGGCCATCATCGAATCGACATCATATCCATAAGATAGGGCTGGCAATCCGCTTCACAAGGGAAACGTCGCTGAAAATCTACAAGGCTCATGGGACCATATGCTATCCTGTGGGTTTCCGGCATTACTAAATGGCAATATCATGGAACATCAGTATTTTCAATAGATTTTATGATGAGTTACCCGAATAGTCAGGACGCGCCATATCGAACGCTCGTCCGTCGGCGGATCCTGAACCGGATCCGCCGGCGTTTTTCAACCGCCTTCCCTCCAGCGTCGTACGGCAACGGGATGTTGTGACCGGGAACAAGAGGCGCCCCCCGGGCGGGCGCCGGCGCCGGCATTTTCGTCTTGATCGTCCACGCCGCCCTCGGGTACCATTGTATCCGCCGCCCGACCGGCGCCGCCCGCGCAGCAGGCCGTCCAACAACCTGGAGGATGCCGTGACCCGCGACTATTCGACAGTCTTCGTCTCCTTCGGCGATTCCAGAATGTCCGCCGCCGCCGCGCGCATCGGGTCCCAGGCCGGGGCGATGAACGCGTTCGACCGGATACATGTGTGGAACGAAAACGATCTCGACCCGGATTTTCGCCGGCGTTTCGTCGACAAGCTCATCATCGGGAGCAAGGGCTACGGCTTTTGGTGCTGGAAACCGCGCGTCATCGGCATGTGTCTCGAATCGATGCGCGACGGCGACGTGGTCATGTACACGGACATCGGCTGCCATCTCGTGCCGGCGGGGAGGGAAACGCTGTTCGAGTATTTCGAATGCGCACGCCAGTCTCCGTCGGGGATTTTCGGCTTCGCCGGCCACGGGCCGAACGCGCGCCTCGCGATCTGTGCGAAAGGCGACCTTCTCGCCTACTTCGGCGTGTACGACGACGAGCGGATCCTCAACAGCCCGTATTTCGGCGGCGCCACGCTGGTGGCGGCGAAGAAACCGGAATCGGTGGCGTTCATGAAACGCTGGGAGCAGGCTTTCGCGGACGGATTCGAATTGATCGACGATTCCCCATCCATCCGGCCCGACAAGCCGGGGTTTCTCCGGAGCGGGCACGATCAGGCGAGCCTGAGCATATTGTGCGCGCTCCACGGCGGCGCGTCGCGCGAGAATGACAGGCTCGAACCGTTGCCGGGAACCGTCGCGAAACCGGGCCCCGTGGCGCTGTTGCGCGACAAGGGCATTGGCAACAATTCGGACGCATTTCCCCGCGCGCTCAAGATATTGCTCGGTTGCATCCCATACAAGCCGCTGCGCAAGGGGATCGGAAACTGGTACAAGCGCCGCAAGTTCGACCGGATCGGCAAGGAGTTGCGACGCAAGGGATTGACGCCTCCCGCGTCGGGCGCGGAACGCACCGTGAACGTCCAGGGGCGCGAGCGGACCGATCCATGACGTCCCGCGCCGCTTGCGGATGGCGGCGTTTCCATTGCGTTCTCGGGAAATCCACTTTTTTCAGAGCCGCAACGCAACCCGCAATAGTAGGATTAGCGGATACATTGCGGTTGACATGCGTGTGGTGCGGGCTAGTATTGATCACCGAACGCCATGCAAAGTGCCACCGTCCGAATCCCTGGGCGGTGGCGTTGTTATTGCCGTATTTCCAGAGAATTTGATCGATCCGATTGGCGCGCGTCATATGGAGCATATCGCGCATGGTGAACGGCGGGCCTTGATTGACGGATTTTTCGCCACTTTCTTCGCAACTGTTCAGGACCAAGGGCGACACGTTGGCCGCGCTCCGGTCGTATCCGGAATTGCGCATTCCGCCGTTTATCCACTTCACGCTGGCGGAATGGCGGAACGATCCGGCCGAAACGGCGCGCCGCGCGCGTAACGCCGTATCAGGTCCGGCTGCGGTGCGGAGTTCGTGCCTGCGCGAGGACGGCGAGGCGGCGTCAGGCGCGGGCGAGTTCCTTTCCCTGCTCGACGTCGACGCGGCATCCGGCCAGGATCTCGAACAGGCTGTGGAAGCGGTGTTCGGCTCGTACGGCGAGGCGGCCGACGGGGACCAGGTCATTGTTCAGGCCATGGTCCCCGATGTGTCGGTGAGCGGCGTCATCATGACCAGGGTGCCGGACAACGGCGCGCCCTACTCCGCGATCGACTATGACGACGAATCGGGAAGAACCGACACCATCACCGGCGGAACCGGCGTCTGTAAGACCGTGTTCATCTACCGCCACGCCGACGGCTCGAACTTCGATTCCGAACGCGTCCGTTCGTACGTCGAATTCGCGCGGCGGATCGAGTCGATCTGCGGACGCGACGATCTCGATATCGAATTCTGCCAGGATCGGGACGGCGCGATGCATTTGTTCCAGGTTCGTCCGCTCTGCACCCGCGCCGGATGGATACCCGGCGTCGACGCGCACCTCTCGAGGAACATCGGCCAT
>JAIRTL010000128.1 GCA_031254915.1 Planctomycetota bacterium | reverse complement strand
TGGACGAAGTGATCCGACGCTCCGTCCCTGTCGCCACGCCATACCACAACCCCGATTAGGGATTCAGGATGCCGTCCTCGGGGCAGCTGGTGCCGATGAGCTTGGCCTTGACCGTATTGCCGGAGGAGTCCTTGTCAAAAGCGAGAATGTACGCCATATAGTAGGAGAAGTCGGGCGTATCGTCGGCAGCGAGGTTGTTGACCGGAATCGGGCACTGGCCCGGGAGGGACACCTTCAGATCGACCGCTCCTTTGGTCCAGTCGAGATTGGCGTTGACTTTACCCTTGTGGTTTTCCCAATCGGCTGTCGGGGTAATCCAGAAACAGACCATACGGCCACCGACGCCTTTATTGAGATCTTCATTAGCAGTTGTTTTGCCAGCTTCGTATTCGGGAACTGTAATGCCGTTGAAGGTGATCGGGTCGGTTCCGGTATCATTAACCCAAGCGGAAACGGGGGTGACCTCCAAGGTAGTACCCACAGCCGCAAGGTTGTACCCATAATCATAAGCGACTTTGGTAATCCCCGCCTCTAGCAAGGAATCAACATGGGGCTGGGTGAGCACGGTGGGTGTGATAGCCATATTGGTGGCCTGCGCTGCGGGAAGTCCCGGCACCGCCACACCGCCGGCAGCGTCGTCCAGACCGATATGCAGGTTGTTCGGGAAGACGCCGTAAATATCATAGTATTGCTGCAGAGTGCGCAGGGTGCCGGCCTGGTTGTAATCGCAGACGTCGGCCAGGGCTTTTTCGCGGTCGGCGGAAAGGCTGGGCAGAACCAGGGCTGTCAGCGCGCCCAGGAGACCAATGACGATCAACAGTTCGATGAGGGTGAAACCCTTCTGCGCCGCGCGCTTCACTTTCTTTTCCATCTTGTTTTTTCTCCAATGAAAAACATTCCCGGTGCGACACGCACCGCGTACGAAAATTGGGACGGCTCCCGCCACGGTCAGCCCGCCCGACATGTATGTGCTTTTCATTGGCGCGGACGCCCCGTCCGCAACCCCCCGCCAACCGCCGAAACCTCCTTTCGCTGTGGCGCCGCCTTCACGGATCCGGCGCTCCGCCATGGAAAAAATCCCCCGCCGCACCGCGCCCGGGCGAAGTACGGCATCCACGTCACTCGGCGGCGTCGCCGCCGGCGACGCCCGCCTCGAGCTTCTCGCATTGAAACGGAACGACATATCGGTATTGCCGTCCGCAACGAATCAACACTTCCTTCTCGTTCTTGCGAAGATATCTGATCTCGACAGCCATTTCGCCATACCCCGAATGGGAAAAAAGCATCCGGTACAACTCCTCCATCCGGGCGAGAACGACTTCGTGGGTCGTGGCCATGCGCATTCTCCAATTCATCGCCTATTTCCCGGGGAAGTCGGGGCGCGGATGCGTCCACGTTTGCGGGAAAAGCCGATGTTTGTCTCCACAAACTAATGTTTGAGAAATCAAACTAATATTCGGAAAGGGGATTCTGTCAAGTATTTTTTTTGGATTTTTTTGCGTTGAATAAATACGCGCCGAGGCGCGGGAGCGCAACGGCAGGCAAGGGAAAGGATTGTGGAAAAGAGAAGGATGTCCGGTACAAAATCGAGATACGTGGGGTCGGCGCATATTTTTAATGCCGGATCTTCGACCCGGCCGCCATGCGGCCGAATACGGCGCTCCGCCAAACGCCGACAGGCGTTGCGCCCTGGCGTGGACGTTCGGCGGCGCCGGGCCGGATGAAATTCCGCGTGGCCGCGATCTATTTCTATACTGTTCGCTCCCAGAGATTATGATTTCCCGGACTGTCCGCGGCAAGGCGCGAATCGGGGAAATCAATATGGAATAGACCGCTCCTTCCGCCCATTTTCACACTTTCACGCCGCGCACGGCACAGTTCCCCACGGGTACGGACGCGGACGCCGCTTCGCGCGCCCGTCGCGTCACGGGTTTACAATGCGCAACTCGCCCCGCCGCCTCCTTCGTCCGCCGATCCCGATTTTTCGCCGGCGTCTCTTTGCCCCTTTTTTGATAGGCGGCATCCCGTCCCGCATCGAGACAACGGCCAAGGCATTTTTCCCAATCCTTCGGCATGCGCGGCTCGATGTAGGACATGAAATCGTTCAGGCGCATCGCGACCTCCAGCGTAAGCGCATGTTCCATGCCGCAGGCGATGCAATCGGCGGCGTCGACGGGAAGCAAAAGGAACTGCGATAAAAAATCACGCAATGCATCGTGTCGAGTCGCGACATCCTCGGCGATTCGCATCCCCTTTTCGGTCAAGGTTACCTTGCCATAGGGCTTGTAATTCACGAGGCCAAGTTCGGACAGCGAACGCAGCGCGCTGGTGACGGAGGTGCGGTTGACGTTCATGAGAACGCCTATTTCGCTGCAACTGGCGTAGGAATGGATATTCTGAAGATGTTGGATGCGCTCGAGGTAGTCCTCGAGGCTGGACGACAATCCGGTGTTGTTGCCATCGGTTCTTTTGGTCATTTGCATCTCCACTCAGGTCCGTGCGGGAGGCGCGCGCGAATCCCACCGCCTGGCGGACGCCGCCGCTTCATGATCATCACGCGGCGCTGGGGGCGATACGGTTTCGAGCGCGGAATAGTCGAAAACAACACCCAAGCCGACTTCGAATCCGGAAGCCAACTGGATATACAGATAACACTCCTGGCAGTCCCCGGAATGCCGCCCGGAACAGTCTTCGTGGGCGTGCCCAGTCCCCACGGGGGCGGACAGTTCGCCATGGTCAAACTCCTCCTCATGGCAATCCCCGAGGTGGGCGTGATAGGCCAGCGGCGCCATGAGCAGGAAACATGGCAGGATGATAATCATGGAAAGTTGCGCGAACGCGACCCCGGCCTCCCGGAGCATGGCGGATGATCGCATTAAGCCCTTACGGAGCATATGATCCCCTCGGTTCGAAAGTATGTCTCAACAAACATTTTAGCGCGCAACAAATCGGGATCAAAGGGAAAATGCCAATTCGGGTATTTTTTCGTCGTCTTGACGGGAAGGTCCTCCAGTTGTAGTGTGGCTGATTCAATTGGGCGTTGCGGTTCAGGGATGGGGTAACTTCGCCCGATCTTTTCCTCGCACTTTGTCAAGCCGACGGGACGTCCACGGGAGAATGCTATGAACGAACCCCAAAATTTCGCCTTTGGCCGCTCCTTCAAAATCGCGGTGGCGGCGCTTTTGTGCGCCATATTCGTCGTGGCGTATCTCAGGTTCGGACGGGAAGGCGGCGCGAAGCCCATTGCGCTGAATCATCCGAACTTCAAGGAAACACTGGCGTCCGGCGTCCATATCGTGGATTTTTGGGCGGCATGGTGCGGCCCGTGCCGAATTCAGGAACCGGAACTCGATGCTTTCGCGCGAAGCTATTCCGGACGCGTCGGAATCGGCAAGGTCGATGTGGACGCCGAACCGGATCTCGCCCGCGAGCACCGCATCGACAGTATTCCGACGCTGGTTATTTTCAAGAATGGCGTCGAGATGGAGCGGCTTGTAGGAGTGACCACCCGGGAGTTGCTGGCGCAGACTGCCGAAAAATATTTATGATGCGCTTTTTCCGGTTTTTCCCTCTTCGCCGGTTCGTCCGCTTCTTCAACAAGACAACGCGGGTTTAGCGGCGGCGGACCAATCCCAAGAGAAGAACTATCCGACGGGCTGGATCTCGGGCAGGTCTCGGCGCCGGGCGGTGATTGCGTACGCGAGATTAAAGTTTGACAAGGCAAATTTTTATTATGCGCTTCTCGCTCTTTGTGATATAGTCGGCGCGGAATCGTGCGCTTGGCACACACACAAACCACCGGTTTCCCAGGAGCGCTTCATGTTTTTTTCACGCCACGTAAAATCGTTCGCTTCCGTTGTCGCCGTGATTATGGTTTTTTGCGGAGCTTCAACAGCCGGAGGGGAGCAGTGCGATTTTTTATTCCACAATGCATTGGAAGAGGAAATAATCGATATTCGGCTAGGATTTCCCATGCCGCACGGCCCGGCAAAATTCAGCCGAACGCGGGCAGGCATGGCGCCGGACGGGGAGTATCGCATCGGAATTAACGCAACGACGTTGCCAGAGGCGATATGCATCGATCTTGCGACGGCGCGGTACGTATTCGCGGATCTCTCCGGACTCAATCCCGGGAGCGTCATGCATCTTGAAGTCGTTCGTAAGGCCGGAAAGCCGTGGATTCAACGACTCGACGCGCCGGGCGGATCGGAAGGGTTTGAACGGAACTATCTTACCCCGTCCAATCTTGCCGATGCCATCGACAAGGACGCTCTCGCGACATGTTCGAGCGCCATGGATGTCGTCGAACTTGTCGAAAGGCACGTCGGGGACGGACGGAAGCGGCATGAGGCAATCGATGTCGCGGAGACGGCGGACGGGAAGGAAATAATTTTTACCGAAAATGACGGCTGGGGGGAAACGTTGCGTTTTCCCGTCCGGTGGCTGCGGCGGCATGGGATCGGCTGCACCCCGGAGGAGGGCAACCATAACGCCGTCGTCACAGTGCGCTTTCGGCTCGATGCCGAAAACCAGGTTGGGGTGCTTGAAGAGCTGCTGGGCGATCTCCGCCGCGACGGGTATCGGCCGGCGCGTTTCATCATGAATTCGGCCGAATTGACATCCCCCGGAGAGGAATTCGACGTGACGACGGAGGAAATCGATTTCCGCGAAGATGACGGCGGAATCGATTCCACCCATGATCGCATTATGGCGAGTATCGCCGTCGGCTACGACAAGTTGCTTGTCAAGGGCGCCATCGCCTTTGTCGAGCATGACGCATTGGCGAAGGCGAAGGGCGGGGAGAAGGACTTTCGGACTCGAGCCGTTCTTTGCTCCTTCTCAAATGGCACTTTCGAGGCGGCATTCATGGCGGAGGGGGCGCATTTATTGGAATGATTGCCGATCTGGTCCTGCCGCGAAGCGACCACGCCAGGACCGTCAGCGGTTTGAGGCGTCCCCGTCGAAGTTCGGGTCGGGGCTTGTTTCGGTGCGTATGACCGCTCCTTCAAGGAAGTGAAGGGGAATCGTGCCCCATACGCGGCTATCCACGGAGAGATCGGCGTTGTCGCCGAAGGAAACGAACGCGTTGTCCGGAACGTCCAACTCGCCCTCCATGGACATGGCGGAATAGCCCGGCATGAGCGGATTGCCGACGCCGCTGAAGTAGTGGATATCTCTGGAGACGGATAGGCGTCTGATTGTCACTTCCGTGGAAACAGCCGCGAAGGAGACGCCGGACGAGGCGCATTCGTACTCGGGGGAAGGCATTGCCGACGATTTCTTTCCCGACGGCAGTTCGATGTCGATGCCGTTTATCGCGAGCCTGAGTTCCCCGTCGACGCGGGAGAAAGCAGCCTCGAACCACTTTTCCGCCGTGACGATCGGGTGCTCCGCGACGCGGGCGTTGTTGAAAACGATGATGCCGGAGGCGGAGATGTCGACGGTGTCGACGTGTCCGTCCTTTTCCAGGCGCAGGGACACGCCCGATTCAGGATGCGGCAGCCTCGCCTCCACGTCCAGGCGCAGATCGCCCACCATGTGGTACGGAAAGACGCGCAGACGGTTCGCGTCGCCGGGCGGCACACCCCAGGCCGCATGGGGGCCGACGGCGGACAACCCAGAGTCGCGGCCGTAGAGAAGGATGTTCTCCTCATACGCGGTTGTTCCACAGGAAGGGCAGCGCTCCTGAATCTGGCCTCCCGCGAACCGGCGCGCGAATCGCGTGTCGCATTCGCAACATTCGTAGGTAATCGCCTGCGGCAGCAGATAGCGGTCGGGGACGCCTCCGGGAACGATCATTTCCCAGCCACGCGTTCCTGTCCTGAGCCAAGGCAGGAAATGGAATCCCGTGCCCGGCGGAACGACGATGCCGTCGGGGCCGAAGTCCGCACCGCCGTTCTCCCCGCGCCAGTAATGATCAAACTCGTCGACGCGTGTTTCGGGAAATGCCGCCTCGTATACCGGTATCCACAACGCGTCCTGGACGGCCCGATCCTTCACGCGTCTCTGGAACACCGCTTCGTCGCGCCGACGTGTCCACACGTCACCGTCGCGCAGGGCAAGCGTTTCACCGGGCAGGCCGACGACGCGCTTGACGGTGATGCGCGGGCGGCGCAAGTCAAGTCCGTTCCCTTCACTCCGGTCGTTCTGTTCGGCGGGTTGGACGCGTCTCCTCCTCGGCGAACGGAAAACGACTATTTCCCAGCGCCTTGGCGTCCGCCACAGAAACGCCCCGCGCCAGGCAAGGACTGTGGCATGCGATTCCGGATCCCCCATCAGCGTTGGACTCATGCTGTTGGATGCGACGGTGTAGTGGCGGAGGCCGAACATGATTGCGAACGGACTCGCGACGCCGGCGAGACAGAAGAAAATCGCGAATGCATAGAGGAATACGCGCCGCGAGGACGGACGGCCCTGCGGCTGGTGCGATGTCTCGGCATTTTGGCGAATGCTTGTCATCGGCACGCGGTCTCCCTGTGATGCTCGCGACGCTCCGGCGCATGGGGATGCTCATCAGTCGCTTTTTCACCGGAAAATCATGATACCACATGATACCAGTATCGAAGTGGTATTGCAATCGATGCGGTGAAATCCACACGCAAAGAGCATTGCGGCCTCTATTATAATGGCCCGGAAATTTAAGACTGCGGTTTAAGTGTTGATCCGCCGATGGAAATCTTGATACAATGAGGCGGATTATGCGTAAGACTTATCCTGCGGTGTTTAAAATGAAAGTTGCGCTTGAGGCGGTCTCGGGCCAGCGCAGTATCGCGGAATTGGCGTCCAGGCACGAGGTGAGCGCCAAAGTGGTAGGCGACTGGAAAAAGCAATTGCTGTCGT
>JAIRTL010000084.1 GCA_031254915.1 Planctomycetota bacterium | reverse complement strand
AAGTTGAAAAACCATACTCGCTTATTGCTTTTGCACGGTCTTCTCGCGCTGTCTTTCCATAATTGCCTCGATAACTTTCACCGCTTCCGGATGATTGTGCTTCATGACTATTCGGTTAGCTCACCATAAGTTGTCGGCGGCGTAGTGATGCACGCCACCAAAAGTCGGTCAAAAAGTTCGTCTTCTCGATAACGGCGATTGAAGCGATAACAAAACTCGTCAAGATATCTTTGCAGATGCTTGCCGTCGAGACCATGAAACGTTCCTTCGATAAATGCCTTGGCATTTGAAATCACAATGTGCGCCCAATGGAGGATCGAATCTTTTGGCTTCCCCTTCGCAACGACCGGCTCGTGTTGATAGTGCTCTGCCAGTGATTGGTAAATATTCAATCCATCTGTGCAGACACGAGTCCCAGGCTCAATTTCTTGTGCGGCGAATCGCTTGACGAAACGAGAATCCAAGCGCTTGGCGAGGCGGATTTTTACAAAGCGAGGTTTCCCGTCGGGTGAAAGACTAACGGCAACAAACGCCTTGGAGCGCGCTGTCCGCCGTCCTTTGCCATGCGGATCGGGAGCGCCGAAGTATGCTTCATCCAATTCGACCGTACCGGAAAGACGATAACGTGAGTCACGCCAAGCCATGGCTATTTTGAGTTTTTGCAAGATATACCAAGAACGGGCGTATGGTATCCGCTTTGCTACTGGATTTTTCTGTCCAGAATGTGGGTCAAGTCACATCGGCTCAATCGCCACTCGTGGGCTGTTGCAGTGCAAAGATTGCCGAAAACAATTTTCCGTTACGGCCGGGACTTGCTTTCATCGGACTCGCACCTCCCTTCAGGAATGGTTCTTGGCCATATTTCTTGTTGCCAAAGATAAACGTGGCCACTCGGCACTTCAGTTGAGCAAGGAGCTTGGAATCCCATATGCTCGGGCCTGGTTCATTTTACAGAAGATGAAAATGGCAATGGCCCATCGAGATTCTCAATACCGCCTGTCCGGCACTGTTGAATTGGACGAGGCGTATTTTGACACCCCAGATTCAAGCGGCAAGGGGCGGAGGACGAATAGGACGAAATCCTTTGTGGCTGTTAGCGTTACAGATGACGAAAAACCGCGCTTCGCCAAAATTCAAGTTGTACGAAGGCTGGATTCGCGCCATGTCGCCAAATTCGCCGCCAAAGAAATCGAGCATGGCTCCCTTGTCCGGACAGATGGTTTGGCAATCTACAACTCCCTGGCTAATGCATACGTCCATGAGCCGATTGTCGCGAAGGGCAAACCGAAGGATGCCGTCCTAAAATGGGTGCATGTCGTCATCTCAAATGCCAAGGCTTTCATCGAAGGAACATTCCACGGCCTGGACGGAAAACATTTACAACGTTACCTCGACGAATTCTGTTACCGATTCAATAGACGTTATCGAGAAGATAAACTTTTTGACCGACTTCTATTGGCATGCACCACTACGCCACCAACAACCTATGATGAGTTAACCGAATAGTCAGGTAAAGTAATGCCTGGGCACGTTTACGCTTTTGGGCCGTATGCTTGCCACGTGCAAGGATATCCGTGAGAACCAGAATTTCTTCATCCGTAAGCGTTACCCGGTATAGTGCCTGTGCCATAGTGATTCCTCCGGTAAAAGTCGCACATAACCGAAGGATACGAATTATATGCCACAATTACAATGTTGACTGTGTGCTAGAGCCATAGACGCCGTCATGAAACGGGGAACCGAATGACCCTGGCCATTGTTCTCTCTTGTGTCGCCGCGCGCAGCATCTATAATATACTGGACTTGATTCGAAGTGTGAAAATGTGCAGATGGGGGGGACTGTTCCACATTTGCTTCCCTTGGCCATTTCATGACCGCGCACAGTCGAGGGAATCACGACTCCGGATCGTGAACGGTACAGGAATGCCGGTCGGGAGACGGTGGCGCGCCGCACACGGCAAAGCCGGCCATCGACAGTTCCCTTACCTGACTCTTGCGCGAAGGGCTCGCATGGGGCGGATCGCGTTGTTTCTCGAGATGGAAGGCCGGCGCTGCCTTGTGGTCGGCGGCGGCGGAGCTGCGTTCGCCAAGTCCGAAAAGCTGCTCGGGGCGGGAGCGGAGGCGACCGTCGTGTCGCCTGTCTTCATGGACGGATTCGACGTGCTCGCCGACCGCCATCCAGGCCGCCTGCGTCTGGAAAAGCGGAAATACCGCGTCGGCGAAGCCTGCGGTTACAATTTTGTCGTCGCCGCCACCGGGAACGCCGTTGTCGACGCGTCGGTCGCTGATGACGCCGGAAAAACGGGAAGCCTGGCGAACATCGCCTCGCTTCCGGACGGCGGCGGCTGTTCTCTGGCGGCGGAGCTTCATCGGGGTCCTGTGACTGTCGCGGTCTCGACCTCGAGCGCCTCCCCCCCCCTCGCGTCGACGTTGCGCGATCTTGCCGGTGATTCCATAACGCCCTGGCACGGCCTTTTCGCGGAGGCGCTTGGCCGCGTCAAGGAACGGCTTGGCGATGCCGGCATGGACGGGCGGACGGGACGGTCCGTCATGCGCCGGTTGTCCTCGCCGGAAACATTGAGAAAACTTTCTGGTTTTGGCGCCATCGACGAACTGGAGAAGGCATTATGGGAGTTGGCGGAGACAATGCGATAAAACGGTTTTGGCGCGGACGACGTCTGCGCGAAGCGCCGGCGATGCGCGGCCTTGTGCGGGAGACGTCTCTTTCCCCCGCGCATATGATATGCCCGCTGTTCGTCGTCCCCGGCGTCAACCGCCGCGAACCGGTGTCGTCGATGCCCGGAGTCGCCAGGCTCAGCCCCGATCTCGCGGCCGGAGAATGCGGGCGTCTGGCGGCGCTCGGCATCGGCGGCGTTCTCCTCTTCGGCATTCCCGGCGCGAAAAGCGCGGACGCTTCCGGCGCCTGGGACGCGAACGGTCCCGTTCCTGAAGCCATCCGGCTCATCAAGGCGCGCGCGCCGGGGCTGGTCGTCGTCACTGACGTCTGCCTTTGCGAATACACGGAAAACGGCCACTGCGGTTTCATCCGCAACGGCCGGATCGACAACGACCTCACCCTTCCCGCTTTGGCCCGCGCCGCGCTGGCGCACACCGAAGCCGGCGCGGATCTCGTCGCGCCGTCCGACATGATGGACGGCAGGGTGCTTCGCATCCGCGAGGCTCTCGATGCCGCCGGATTCAATACGACAGGCATCCTCGCGTACGCCGTCAAGTACGCATCCGCCTTCTACGGACCCTTCCGCGAGGCGGCTGGGAGTGTGCCGGCGCACGGCGACCGCCGCAGCCATCAAATGGATCCGGCCAACGCCCGCGAGGCGGTTCGCGAAGCGCGCGCGGATCTCGAGGAGGGCGCCGACATGCTCATGGTCAAGCCGGCGCTCGCCTATCTCGACATCGTCAGGGCGCTCCGCGACCGCTTCGACGCCCCCATCGCCTGCTACAACGTTTCCGGCGAATACGCCGCCGTGAAGGCGGCCGCCGCCAATGGCTGGCTGGACGAACGCCGGGTCGTTCTCGAAGCGCTCGTTTCGATGCGCCGCGCCGGCGCGGACATCGTCATCACCTACCACGCCCCCGACGCCGCCCGCTGGCTCCGCGAGGAGGGATCGGCATGAATAATCACGAATGGTTCGCGCGCGCGCGCGCCGTTATGCCGGGCGGGGTGAACTCCCCCGTCCGCGCCTTTCTCGCCGTCGGCGGCAAACCGCTGTATATCGCCCGCGCTGGCGGCGCCTGGATTGAGGATGTGAATGGCAACCGCTACGTCGACCTCGTGTCGTCGTGGGGTCCGCTCATCCTCGGCCACGCCCACCCCGAAGTCGTCGAGGCGGTGCGCGAAGCGGCGGGACTGGGCCTTACCTACGGCGCCTGCCACGAGAACGAAGTTCGCCTCGCCGAGGCTATCCGCCGCGCCATGCCGCATATTGAAAAAGCGCGCCTCGTGTCTTCCGGCACGGAGGCCGCGATGAGCGTTGCCCGCTTGGCGCGCGCCGCCACCGGCAGGGACGCGATCGTCAAGTTCCGCGGCGGCTACCACGGCCACGGCGACTGCTTCCTCATTGACGCCGGCTCCGGCGCCCTCACCTTCGGCACTCCGTCGAGCCCCGGCGTCACCCGCGCCTCGGCCGCCGAGACCATGGTCGCCGAATACAACGCTCCAGAAAGCGTCCGCTCGATTCTCGCCGCCAACCCCGGGCGGGTGGCGGCGGTTTTCGTCGAACCGGCCGCCGGCAACATGGGCGTCGTGCCGCCCGCCGCCGGCTTCCTTGAGGAACTTCGCGACCTGACGGAACGGCATGGCACGCTCCTCGTTTTCGACGAGGTCATCACCGGTTTCCGCATCGCCCGCGGCGGCGCGGTCGAACGGTACGGCGTACGCCCCGACCTTGCCGTCCTCGGAAAAATCGTCGGCGGCGGCATGCCTCTGGCCGCCTTCGGCGGCCGCGCCGACCTCATGGACATGCTTGCTCCGGAAGGCGGCGTCTACCAGGCGGGCACGTTGTCGGGCAATCCCGTTTCCTGCGTCGCCGGCCTGAAAACGCTGGAGATACTCGAACGCGACAACCCCTACGCCGCACTCGAACGCAAGGCGGACCGCTTGGAGCGCGCCATCGCCGAAGCGATGCGTAAAACCGGCTTCCCGTCGACGGTTAACCGCGTCGGCTCCATGTACACGCTCTTTTTCGGGATCAAGCGCGCGCCGGACTTCCGCGCCGCCAGCGTCGCCGACGCCGCACTCTATGCCGACTACCATGCGAAAATGCTCGCCAGCGGCGTCTACCTACCCCCGTCGCAGTTCGAGGCCTGCTTTCTTTCGACCGCCTTCGGCGCGGCGGAGGCGGACCGTTTTCTCGATGCGCATGAAAAAGCGGTTGGCGAATTATGACCTTTCCCTCGGCGCGCCTGTATTGCCTCTCGCTCAACTTCCGCCTCGCCGCAATCGAGCGCCGCGAAGTGTTCGCACTGTCGGAAAGCGCCCTCGCGGGTCTGCTCCGCGCGCTGGTCGATGGCGGCCTCGCCCTCGAGGCGATCGTCCTGTCCACCTGCCACCGCTTCGAACTCTACTGCATTGCCGCCCCGGGAACGACACCGGACGCGATCCGCGATCAGCTTCTCGAGGAAGTCGGCCTCGCACATGGCAAAACGCCCAATTTTACAGTCATTGCCGACCTCGACGCCGTGAGGCGCCTGTTCCGTATCGCCTCCGGACTCGAGTCCCTGGTGCTCGGCGAAAACCAAGTGCTGTCCCAGATGAAGGACGCCTACCGCATCGCCTGCGACGCCGAAACAAGCGGCTTCCACCTGAACGCCTGCTTCCATCGCGCCTTTCGGGTCGGCAAGGCGGTGCGTTCGCAAACCAGACTCTCGGCCGGAGGGAGTTCAGTTGGTACCGTCGCCGTCGATATGGCCGCCCGCGACGGCCGCGTTGCGGATAAACGCGTCCTCGTCGTCGGCGCGGGGGAAATCGGCGCCCTATGCCTGCGCGCCGCCGTGGCGAGAAAACCCGCCACCCTCACCCTTGTCAACCGCACCACGCGGCGCGGACCGGCGAGGGATCTCGCCGCCAAGCACAACGCCAGGTTCGCGCCGCTTGAAGCGTTAGCTGGGGAACTTCTCCGCCACGACGCTGTCTTCACGGCGACGGCGTCCCCGGATGCGGTCATCACCCTTGCCATGCTGCGCGGCGCGGACGGCCTCGCCGTCTATGACCTCGCCCTGCCTCGCGACGTCGAGGAAGGAGCCGATCGTCTGCCCGGCGTCTTCTACTATACGGTCGACGATATCCAACCCCACGCCGATCGCCTGGCCATCGAACGCGCCGACGCGATCCCCGCCGCGGAGGCGCTTGTGAACGCCGCCCTTGCCGACTTCGACGCCTGGCTGCTTGAGCTCTCCGCCGTCCCCTCGATCCGCCGCATTCTCGAACTGGGTGGCGCCCTCCAGGCGGAGGAAGACGCATTCCTCGCCGAACGCCTGTCCGGGGACGCCCTCGACGCCGCCCGGCACAGCGTTCGCCGCCTTTCGCAAAACCTCATGCGCACCATCATCGACGAATTGAAACGAACCGTCCGAAACACCCGCCGCCGCACAGGCGGTGCGTGAGGAAATCCGCGATACCCCGAAGCCTTTCTTCGCTCGCCCGGAAACGAGGAAGACGGTGAATATCGCCAACCGCGCATAGCGGCTTCTGGAGAAGCATCAGGAAGCGACGTCCGCCTTTCGCATTGCGTAAACGATGCAGCCCATGGTCAAAGTGGGAAGGATGCCGCCGGCTAGTACACAGTCAATCTTGGTCTATGTCCGGCGAACCCCACCTTGTTTTTGATTTCCCACTGGCGATACTACGCTTCCAATTTTTGAGGAGGTCGGCATAGG
>JAIRTL010000060.1 GCA_031254915.1 Planctomycetota bacterium | reverse complement strand
CAAGCGCCTTGTGGTCACGGCTGATGCCGGCGGTTCGAACGGTTCCCGCACCCGCTTGTGGAAATATGAGTTGCAGCGTTTGGCGGATGAACTCGGCTTGGCGATATCGGTCAGTCATTGTCCTCCGGGGACAAGCAAATGGAACAAGGTTGAACACCGCCTCTTTTCCTGGATCAGCCAGAATTGGCTCGGACAGCCTTTGTTGGATTACGAGACGGTGGTGAATCTCATCGCCAAGGCCAGAATCTCAAGCGAAACGAATGATGTATGAATGATTCCGGTTGACAGTGCGCCTGTTCTTTTTATAGTCATAGTCATGCGACGCTATCGTCTGGCCGATTTCAGAGTCATTGTATTCATTTTGGCGTGGTTTGTCGTTACTGTTGCTCCGCTGGCCGGAGTAATGCATCTTTCACAATGCGCCAAGCCGGCATCGGGCGCTTCAGTATCGATCCTTTTCGCGCTACAGGATCCTTCCGCCCCCGATGCGCACGCGGGATGCGGTCGCCATGGCGATCATGCCGGGCGGACCAATTCGGATCGACATGACCATTCCACCTGCCCAACATGCCAAACGTTGTCGCAGTTGGCGTCCGTTATTGGTTTTTCAACTCCGGCGGCGCCTGTTCCATCATCGCCGGAAGCGATTGCCGCTCCCCCGCGCTCCACGCAATTCGCCGGTGAGATCCTTCCCGGAGCTCCGCGTTCGCGGGCTCCGCCCATCGCATGACGCTTTCCTGGCGTTCTAAAGCACACAACCTGATTTTTCCTTTTCCAGTTGGCTGTCGCCGTTTTCCACCCGTTTCCCGGCCCATCGAAAAGATGTCGCACAGGAGAATCGGAATCTACACGGACGCAAAACAGAGATAGTCGACCAGGACACCCATTAGACTGGGCGCGGCCCGAAATTGTGCAAATGGGGATGGGGGTTGCCCTGTTCCACATCCGTTTCCCTTGGCCATTTCATGGCCGCGCACAGTTGAGGGAATCACAACTCCGGACCGTGAACGGCATATAAGGATACGTCATGAATATGAATCGCCCCCGCCGCATCGAGGCGCTCGCCCTGTTGTGCATGGTTGCTTCATGCGCCGCCTTTGGCGGCGAAGCCGGCAAACCGGTCCGTACAATCCTGTGCACCACCTTTCCCATCTACCAATTCACGCGCAATGTCGCCGAAGGAAGCGCCTCCGTTTCCGTCAACCTCCTGCTGCCCGCGGAAATGGGCTGTCCGCACGATTACGCGCTGACGCCACGGGACATGGCGAAAATCGCCGATGCGGACATGTTGATCATCAACGGTTTGGGCATGGAGGAGTTTATGGGAAAACCTGTGGAACAGGCCAATCCCGCCATACTCATAGTCGATAGTTCCCTCGGCATCGAAGAACTCATCCAAGATGACGACCATCGTCATGACGCCGACCATCACCACGATGGCGAACATCACCATCATGACGATCATGATCACGACGGCGAACACCACGAACACGAGCATGATGACGGCGACCGCAACCATGAAGAGCGGCACGACCACGAGCATGCGCACCATCACCACCATGGACTCGATCCCCACCTGTACACCAGCCCGGCGCTTGCCGCGCGCATAGTGGAGAATATCGCCGCCCGGCTTTGCCTTTTCGATCCCGACGGGGTCGGGATCTACGCCGCCAACGGCAACGCCTATGCCCAGCGCCTGCGCGCGCTTTCCGGGGAAATGAAAGAAGCGGCAGGCCAATTCGCCAACTCCCGCATTATCGAACCGCATGGCGCTTTCGATTATCTTTGCCGCGACCTCGGCGTGGAAATTGTCGCCCGCCTTCAGCCGCACGGTCAGGAACTGTCCGCATCGCAGATGCTGGACCTTCTTGACGTCATCAAGGAAAAGAAGCCCGCCGTCATCGTCGTCGAACCGCAGTATCCGACCAAGGCGGGAGAAACGCTTGCCGCCGAAGCGGGAATACAGGTTATCAGCCTCGATTCGTTTGCGACCGGGCCGGACGACGCGCCGCTGGATTATTATGAGACAGTCATGCGCGCCAATCTCGCCGTTCTCACCAGCGTCCTGGGCGGCGAATGACCATGGACGGATTCAAAGAGGGGACCGCCGTGACGGTACGGAACGTCACGGCGGTTTTCGGCGGCAACCGCATCCTCGACGACGTCTCCTTCTCCGTGCCCGGAGGAGGCAACACCATGATAATCGGACCGAACGGTTCGGGGAAAACAACGCTGTTGCTCGCCCTTCTGGGGCAAATCCCCGTCGCCGGCGGCGGCATATCCTTCGCCGACGGCGGAAAACCGCGCATCGGGTATGTTCCGCAAAAACTGTGCTTCGACGCCGGAATTCCCGTCACCGTATTGGAATTCCTTTGTCTCGCGTGGCGTCGCCTGCCCCTGTGGTTTGGGGTGGGGAGGGAAAACCGGGAAAAGGCCAAACGGCTCCTGAACATGGTCGGCGCCGACGGATTATGCTCGCGACGGCTGGGCGCCCTGTCCGGCGGAGAGCTTCGCCGCGTTCTCCTGGCGTCGGCTCTTGGACGCCGGCCCGAACTCCTGGTGCTGGATGAGCCGACGTCGGGCGTCGATTTCAGGGGCGAAAGCCTGTTCTACAATCTTCTGGATCGCCTGCGAGGGGAATGGGGTTTCACCCAGATTGCGGCATGCCACAACCTTTCGCTTGTTCGGGAGTTCGCGTCGCAAGTGGTGTGCCTCAATCGCAGGGTCGCGGCGGCGGGAAGTCCGGAGGAAACGCTCACGCCTGGAATACTGACCAAAACCTTCCTTGGGCTGAACGAAGCCGACTCCTTCATGAACGCGAGTCCGCCCCATGGATGGACGGCGGAGGCGCATCATGCTTGACTGGACTGCCGTGGGCGAAGCGCTTGCTTCGATTTTTCCGTTCGAGTGCCTTCAGCCGCTTTTTATGCGGCAGGCACTGGTCGGCCTTTTCCTGCTCGCGCCTGTCGCGGCGATGACCGGAGTGCAGGTGGTGAACCTCCGCATGGCTTTTTTCGCCGATGCGATCAGCCATTCCATCTTCGCCGGCGTTTCGGTGGGACTCTTTTTGTCGATTGATCCGCGCTGGAGCATGATTGGCCTCGCCATATTTGTCGGCGTGGGGGTTACCGCGTGCCGACAACGCGTGTCGTTGTCGGCGGATTCCGTGATCGGCGTGTTCTTCGCCACCGTGACCGCCTTCGGCCTGGCCGCGGCGAGCCGCGAAAGAGCGGTGGCGAGAAACGCCCAGCGGTTTTTGTACGGTGACATTTTGACGTTGGGAGAATGGGAGCTTTCGCTCCTTTTGGTCGCGTTCCTGGCGGTATTCGCGTTTCAGTTCATAGGGCACAATCGATTGCTGCATCTGGGGCTCGACCCGATCGTTGCGAAAGCGCATGGCGTCAGAGTGGGGTTATACCAGTATGCCTTCGCCATCCTGCTCGCCCTGGTCGCCGTGCTCGCGGTGTGGACAGTGGGCGTGTTTCTCGTGTCCGCGCTGCTGATACTTCCGGCAGCCGCCGCGCGCAACCTGGCGCGTTCCGCCGGAGGCATGTTCTGGTGGGCGCTGGGAATCGGATATCTCTCGTCGGCGACCGGCCTCGTCGTGTCGGCGCAGAACTGGGCCGGAACCGCCACCGGGCCGACGGCGGTTCTCGTGGCCGCCCTCCTTTTTCTTCTCAGTATACCCTTCCGCGGACTGCGCAATGGAATCCGCCGTCCACGCATGGAGGCCAGATGATTTCTCCTAGGAACAAAAGCGCGCCCGCAGCGCGCGATACCGGCGGCCCGTCCCCGACCGATGCGATGGCGGGAATAGCGCTGGCATTTGTCGGCGCCGCCTTTCTCCTGCCATTTCTCGCGCCGGACAACGAGACTGTCCGCAACTTCTCGGTGATCTTCTCCAGCATCATTCTCGAGGCCATGCCTTTCATGCTTTTGGGAACGCTGATCGGGGGATTGATCGAGGTTTTCGTCAGCCGCGAGCGCATGGACTCCCTGTCGCCGAACAACTCCCTCGCATCCGCCTGTCTCGCGGCCGGCATGGGCGTGATATTCCCGGTGTGCGAATGCGCCATCGTGCCGGTGGTTCGCCGCCTTGCCGGAAAGGGACTGCCCGCAGCCGCCGCCATCGCCTATCTTCTCGCCGGCCCCATGGTCAATCCCGTGGTCGGCTTTTCCACCGCCATGGCGTACAACCTTGATTGGCGGCCGGTGGTTGTCAGACTCGGTTTCGGGTACGTCATCGCCGTCGGCGTGGCTCTTCTTATGGAGCGGTTTTTCGCACGGAGTTCACTTTTCGTTCCGGAGATTGCCGGCGCGACAAGCAGGCATGCGCATGGCCATGATCACAGTCATGAACCGCCGAAAGAACCGCAGCACGACCACGGCCATGGCTGCGGTTGCGGCTGCGGAAAAACGCAAGGCACAGCGGGAAAAATGGTCGCCGCGTGCAACCATGCGCTTGACGACTTCATGGCCACGGCTCCGTTTCTTGTCGCTGGAGCGGCGCTCGCGACAGTCGCCCAGGTCTGCCTGGAAAGACGCCTGTTCGTGGATCTGGCGTCGTCGCCCCTGGCGTCGTCCGCCGTCATGATGCTTCTTGCCGTGCTGCTCAATCTCTGCTCGGAAGCGGACGCGTTCATCGCCGCGTCGTTCCAAGGGCTTGTTCCCTTTTCCGCCCAGATGGCGTTTTTGGTAATCGGGCCCATGTTCGACATAAAACTGCTCTTGATGTACAGGAACCTTTTCAAGGCGCGAGAGATCCCGCTTCTGGCCGCGCTGGTTTCGATCGCCGTACTGCTCATGTCGGCGTTACTTGAGGTCTTGGGAGTGGGTATATGAAGACACTGATTGAAGCAGCACGTCGCTGGCGGTTGCCGCTGGTATGCTTCCTCTGGATGTTCTGCCTGTTGGGACTATTGGCGCGCCGCCGATACGAAACATTTCTCACGGCGAATTTTCTCCCTATTCTCGCCCTGGCCGTCATGGCGCTTCTGCCGATGACGCTCTGTGCGCTTTTGCGCCGTGCGTCGCCCCGGTTCGGGGCACGGGAAGCGCTGGCAACGGCAATCGTCCTCCTTCCTCTTGTCTATATTCGCCATGCGGACGGAATAACCCTGGGCGCGAGCGCATTGCAGACCAGGTATGTTGGAACAGGCGCGCTCGTCAACAGGAACGGAAGCTCGGCAGACTTGGCCGTACCCGAAGACACGTCCTTGTTGACCTTGTTTTTGGATGCGGACAAGTTTGAAGGGAAAGACGTCACCCTCGTTGGCATGTTGGCGAAAGGCAATCCGCAAGTGGTGGAACTGCTGGGCGAAAAGCGGCCGCTCATATTCCGGTTCGTCATCAACTGCTGCGCCGCCGACGCGGCGCCGATCGCGCTGGTGTTGGAGGGGAACGTCGCCGATTCCATGCGCGACGACGACTGGATCGAGGCAACTGGAAGATTCAGAGTCCGAAAGGTGGATAGATTCGAACTGCTGGTTCTCGAAGAAGCGACCATCAGGCCGACGGCGGCTCCGTCGCAGCCGTACCTCTATTCGCTATGGTGAGCATTGTGGTAGATTTTTGAAGAGAATCGAACAAACCGCCGTTTGATCCTCTTCAACGCTTCTTGGGACCCATTTTACGCCGGGAATTGGAGTTCACTTCCCACAGGACACGATTTTTTGGAAATTAAGCCATAACCTGTTGTCATACAAGGAATAATGACGAAAATCGGCAACGTCAACCTGTTTTATGATTACTTCTGCAATACCAAACGGTTATAGCGATAATTTCACACAACATCGTGTACTGTGGTCCCCTTCCAGAAATGGATCGAGAAATCTCGACAAGAATCGATATACTGGGCGCGGCCCGAAGTTGTGAAAATGGGGGATGGGGGTTGCCCTGTTCCCCATCTGTTTCCCTTGGCCATTTCATGGCCGCGCACAATTGCGCAATTGAAGGAATCACGACTTCGGGCCGTGAACGGTATATTATGCCCACTCCTCCTCGATGCGGTCCTGTTCGTCGTCGCGGAGGTCGGCGCGCCCGTATTCCTCCTCGTCCTCCCAGCCGGCGGCGGAATATTCCGAATCAGCGGATCCACTCCGGAACTTGTCGTCGAACTCTTCCATGGAAAGAAGAATTTCGCGCGCCTTGCCGTCGCGGAACGGACCGAGAAGGCCGGCGGAGGCGAGCTGGTCGATGATCCGGGACGCCCTGCCGTAACCGATCCCGAATTTCCGTTGCAGAAGCGACACCGAGCCGCGCTGGCTTTCGATGATCGCCTCGCCCGCCTGGAGGAAAAGCTCGTCGAAGCTGGAAATGTCCACATCGCCGCCGCCGCCGATCACCGGGCCGATGAGATCGTTGTGATACTGCGGCTCCGCTTCGGACTTCGTGAAGTCGACGACCCGGAACAGTTCCTCGTCCGAGACGAAGACGCCCTGGGCGCGGGCGAGCTTGCCGACGCCGGGCGGAAGGTAGAGCATGTCTCCCTGGCCGAGAAGCGCCTCGGCGCCGTTTTGGTCGAGAATGGTGCGGCTGTCCACCCGGCTCGCGACCTGGAAGGCGATGCGGCAGGGCATGTTCGCCTTGATGAGGCCGGTGATGACGTCAACGGACGGCCTCTGCGTGGCGAGAATGAGATGGATGCCGACGGCCCGGCTCTTGGCGGCGAGGCGGGTGATATGCTGTTCCACCTCCTTGCCGGCGACCATCATCAGGTCGGCGAGTTCGTCGATGATCACCACCATGTACGGCATTTTCCTGGGGAACGCCGCCATCTCCTCCGCGCCGGCGAAGGCGTCGAGACGCTTCATAATCTCGTCCTCGCCGAGGGCGTTGAACTTGGCGATGTTGTTGACCGAGACCTGGGACATCTGTTCGTAGCGCTCGTCCATCTTCTGGCAGATCCATTCGAGCACCGCCACCGCGCGCTTCATGTCGGTGATGACCGGGCTCATAAGGTGGGGGATGTCCTTGAAGCGGGACAGTTCCACCACCTTCGGGTCGATCATGATCAATTGCGCCTCGTCGGGGCGGCAGCACATCATGATGGACATGATGATCGAGTTGATGCACACCGACTTGCCGCTGCCGGTCGCTCCGGCGATAAGGAGATGCGGCATTTTGGCGAGATCGGCGACGAGGGACGCGCCGGAGACGTCTTTTCCGAGGCAGATCGGCAGCGCCTGACGCCGTTTCTCGCGGTTGACCGAGGCGACGATCTCCACCAAGGAGACGAGTTCCTTCTCCGTGTTCGGTATCTCGATGCCGATGGTGTCCTTCCCCGGAATCGGCGCTATGATGCGCACGGACTCTGCTTTGAGCTGCATGGCGAGATTGTCGGAGAGGGACGTCACCTTGCTGAGGCGGATGCCGGGCGCCAGGGACAACTCGTACAGCGTCACCCTTGGACCGCGCTCGATATGGACCACGCGGCCGTCGATCTTGAACTCGGCCAGGGTCTGCTCGAGAATCTTCGCGCACGCCTCGATCTGCTCGTGATCGGCCGCCGGCGGGGGGCCGGGCGGATCGAGAAGGGCCATGGACGGCAGTTCGTATCGGGCGAGGTCCTTTTCCCCACCGCCAGCCGCAGGTCGCTCCCGCGGGGGCGCTTCCCGCATCGGCGCGGCGCGGCGGGGTTCCGCCGCCTTGGCGGGCCGGCGGACAGGTTCAGGCGCGGGTTCCGGCTCGGACTCTTCTTCGGATTCAGGTTCCGAAGGCATGACCACATCGCCGCAGACCTCGACGACCGATTCCCCCTCGGCGGCGGCGGGTTCTCCGTCGTCCTCGGGTTCGGTGTCGACGTCCATGACGACTTCGGGGCCTTCGGCATCGGGGACTTCCCCCTGCACGGGGGAAATGCCGGCGGCGACCGCTTCGGCGCTTTCCACCGTTTCCGCGTTCGCGTCGCCGTCGTCGCGGGACTCCTCGTCGGCGTGCAGATCAAGGTCAAGATAGCGCGATGCAAAAGCTTCGCGTGGCTTCCAGACGCGGATGGTCGGCTTTTCGTCCACGATCTCCTCGTCCTGTTTGCCATCCGCGTCGCCGTCAGCTTCCGAAGCGGCGGCAGCTTTTTTTGCGGTTTTGCCGGCGCGGCGCGGTTCAAGCCTGTCGGCGGCGGAGGCGCCTTCGACCGGGGCGTCGCCGGCGACGGCGAACCTGGGTCTGAACAGCATGCGCAGCAAGTGGCCGAGGCGGCCCATGGTCGCACCGAAGCCGAGAATCGCCCGCCAGACAGTCGCCGCCGCGCCGCGAATGCCGAACACGGCGGATTCGCCGAAGGCGAGGAGAATGCCGAGGAACAGGACGACGGCGGCGGAAAGCGCCAGTCCCCAGGGACCGAAGTACAGGATCGCCGGCGGCGAAACATACACAGCGAATAGGCCGCCAGTCGCCATGTCGTAGCGGTTCGCGAAGGCGCATATTCCCAGTGACAGCGACGACACCATCATCACGCCGCCCAGAACCTGGGGCCAGGTAGCAAGGAAGCGCGCGTTTTTCACCACATGCAAACCCCAGAACACGATAAGCGCCGCAAGCGCCAACGCCGGCGTGCGCCCGAGCGTATTCACACCGCCAAACGACAGCCACGCTCCGATCAGTCCGGTCCAGCATCGCTTCGACGACTCGGCGGGGTCGAGAAACACGTCCGCGGTTGCGAAGGACAGAAGGAGAAACGCGCCCACGCCCACCAGTCCCAAACCGATACAAATCGCCAGAATCCCGCCCAAACCGGGGGAGCCGTCAGTCCTACCCGCCGATGTTTCACAGGACATTTTGTTCCCTTCGTTATACACTGTTAGCACAGTATATGCGCCAATAATTCGAAGGCCCGCCGCCGACGCCGCGAAGCCGGTCGCGGCACAGGATTTCGGCCGGAACGGCATCGCGTCCGGCTCGCTTCGCGGCTACCTGATCGCATTGAAATAGACGAATCCCGCGCCCGCCGCCAGCAGACAGTAGCCGGCGAACCAGACCAGTTTTCCCCGCACCACCGCCCAGTTGAGGGCGAAAAGGGCGATGAAGCCGGTGACCGCGGCGACGACGAAGCCGAGCGCCATGGGTCCCAGCGACTGGTCGGAAAACATCGTGAACGTCTCCTCGGAGATATTGAACAGCTTGTAGGTGTGAAGCAACGCCGCGCCGAGGATCGCCGGAATGGAGAGGACGAAGCTGAACTGGAACGCCTCCTCCTTGGTCACCCCGCACAACAGGGCGCCGGAGATGGTGGCGCCGCTCCGGCTGATGCCGGGCGCAATCGCCAGCGCCTGGCACAACCCGAGGAAGAGGGCGCCGAACCAGCCGAGGTCCCGGAGCCGGTACTCGCCGCCGTGGGCGAGTTCGGCCATCGACAGCGCCGCCGCCGTCACCATGAAGCCGGCGCATATCATGTTCGGCGACAGGCGCAGCGCCTCGAAGGAGTCCTTGCACAAGAGGCCGATCGTGCCGGTCGGAAACGAGGCGACGACGATGAAAAAGAGCGTCCTCCTATCGCGCAGGAGATAGTGCAGTATCGTGGAGCGGAAGTAAACGAACACGGTCAGGATCGTGGCGAGATGAAGAAAGACGTCGAATTCCGGGCTCGCCGGCATCCCGAGGCCGATATGACCGGCCATGGCGAGATGGCCGCTCGAGGAAACGGGCAGGAATTCGGTGAGCCCCTGGATAAGCCCCAGGATGGCGGCCCACACATACCCGATCGACGATATGTCCGCAATTTGACCCACTTCCCACTCCTCGCACGCCGAAACACGCCCCATGGAGAGGGACGTCTTCCTGTTTATCGACCGGAAGCGGGCGGGATATGACAACTTTTATCGTAAAGGGCTGTATTCCAGGAAAGAATGCCGGAGAAGGCGCCGGGACGGCCAGGGCGACGACGAAAACCCTTGCGTTCATCCCGGTTCGGCATATATACTTTGCGTGGCCCAAATTTGTGAAAATGGGGGATGGGGGGCGTTCTGTTTCTCACCTGTTTCCCTTGGCCATTTCATGCCGCGCACAGTTGAGGGAATCACAACTCCGGACCGTGAACGGCATGGTGAACGGCAAGGAATCCGCGTTGTCGGAATCGGAAACGCGCCGGCATACGGCGCGTTCGGTTTGTGAACGGGGAGGCGTCGCGAAAATGGCGGAAGAAGAATACAATTTCAGCCTGATCGAAAAGAAATGGCAGAAACGCTGGGAAAAGGAGGGCTTGTTCAAGACCGGGAAAAGCGACCGGCCGAACTATTACGCTCTTAACATGTACCCCTACCCGTCCGGCGTCCTGCATATGGGGCATGTGCTCAACTACACCCTCGGCGATGTCATGGTCCGCTACAAGCTGCTTCGCGGCTATAACGTGCTTTCCCCGATGGGGTGGGACTCATTCGGCCTTCCCGCCGAGAACGCCGCCATCCGGACCGGCGTCGCACCGCACGAATTCACCGAGAACAACATCGACCGCATGCGCGCCCAGATGAAGCGCGCCGGCTGGGGCTACGACTGGAGCCGGGAATTCGCCACCTCGCACGTCGACTACTACCGCTGGAACCAGTGGTTTTTTCTGAAGTTCTACGAAAAAGGCATGGTGGTTAAGAAGAACGCGCCGGTGAACTGGTGTGATTCCTGCCAGACCGTTCTCGCCAACGAACAGGTGATCAGGGAAGGCGAGTGCGAGCGCTGCGGGTCGAAAGTCGTGCAGAAGGACATGAACCAGTGGTTCTATAAGCTGTCCGACTATGCGCAACGGCTTCTGGCCGGGCACGACAAGCTGCGCGGCTCCTGGCCGGACGCGGTTCTCGCCATGCAGGAGGAATGGATAGGCAAATCGGTGGGCGCGGAAGTCGTGTTCACCGTCAAGGAAACGGGCGATCGCCTGCCCGTCTTCACGACCCGCCCCGACACCCTCTGGGGCGTGACCTTCATGTCCCTCGCTCCCGAGCATCCGCTAGTGAAGAAGCTCGCCGCCGAATCGGAGGACGAAGCGGCGCTCCTCGATGCGGTGACGCGGATGCGGACCATGGGAACGTCGGCGAAGGATCTGGCGGAACGCGAAAAGGAAGGCGTCTTCACCGGCTTCCACGTCGTCAATCCGGTCAACGGCGCGGAAGTGCCGCTGTGGGTGGCGAATTTCGCCCTCATGACCTACGGCACCGGCGCAGTGATGAGCGTCCCCGCCCACGACCAGCGCGACTGGGAATTCGCCAAAAAGTATGACATCCCGTTCGTCAAGGTGATTGAGCCGGAGGACGGCTCCGACGTCAAGAACTGGGATCGCGCTTTCGTCGCCCAGGGGAAAATCGTCAATTCGGGACCGTTCACCGGCAAACCGGACAACTTCGCGGCGATCCCGGAAATCGTGGAATGGCTAAACGGACAGGGACTCGGCGAGAAGCGGGTCAATTATCGCCTCCGTGACTGGCTGCTCTCGCGCCAGCGCTACTGGGGGACGCCGATCCCCATCATCTACTGCGACGATTGCGGCATCGTGCCCGTTCCGGAGAAGAGCCTGCCGGTGATACTGCCCACGGACATCGACTTCATCCACGGCCAGGGGAATCCGCTTCTCAGGTCGAAGACGTTCGTCAATGTCAAGTGTCCCACCTGCGGCAAGCCGGCTAGGCGGGAAACAGACACCATGGACACGTTCGTCGACTCGTCCTGGTACCAGATCCGCTTCGTCGATCCGAAAAACGACCGCGCCTGCTGGGACCCGGAAAAGGTCCGCCAGTGGTTGCCCGTCAACCAATACATCGGCGGTATTGAACACGCGACCATGCACCTCATGTACGCGCGCTTCTTCACGATGGTGCTGCACGACCTCGGGCTGGTCGATTTCGATGAGCCGTTCACGCGGCTGTTCTGCCAGGGGATGGTGTGCAAGGTCGCCTTCCGCTGCAACGACTGCAAGTGGATTTCCGCGCCGCAGGTCAAGGCGGTGCGCGCCGACGGAAGCGACCTGGACGAGGAGGAGACGGAAATCCTCTTCAAGCGGATCGAAAACCAGAGCCTCGACGAGGAGGGACTCGAGAGCGAGGGCTACCGGCTCGTGTGCATGGTTTGCGGCGAACCGGTTCATTTCGAAATGACCAAGATCAGCAAGTCGAAATTGAACATCGTCGACCCGGACGCGATGATGGACCGCTACGGCGCCGACACCGTCCGCCTGTACATGCTCTCGGACTCGCCCCCGGACCGGATGCAGATCTGGACCGAGGACGGCATCAACGGCGCTTGGCGTACCATCAACCGCCTGTGGCGGCTGGTGATGGACAGCCTGTCAAAGGTCGCGTCCGCCGGAACGCCCATCCCCGCCGACCTCGATAAGACCAACCGCGATCTGCGCCGGAAAACCCACCAGGCGGTGAAGAAGGTCACGGACTCGATCGAGGGCGGCTACCAGTTCAACACCGCGATCGCGCGCTGCAATGAACTCCTGAACTTCCTCCGCCAACACCGGGACGCGGCGCATCCGGCGGTGCTGCGGGAGACACTCGAAGTCATCGTCAAGTCGATCTCGCCGATCATCCCCCACTTCGGGGATGAATGCTGGTCGCGGCTCGGTTACGAGGAGAGCGTCTTTACCAGTTCGTGGCCCGAATACGACGCTGAGGCGGCGAAGGAGGACGAGCTTGTCGTGCCGGTGCAGGTGAACGGCAAGGTCAGGTCGCGCCTGTCGGTGCCGGCGGACACTGACGCGGCGGAACTCGAGCGTTTGGCGCTTGAGGACGCGAAAATCAGGGCGCTCACCGAGGGAAAGACTGTCCAAAGGGTGGTGGTCGTGCCCGGCCGCATGGTGAACATCGCCGTAAAGTAGGAGGTTACGAATGAATGCCGGCGACAACGGCTTGATGAATCTGTCCGCGATAATGTGGACGGCGGCGATCCTCGCCGTCCTCATGTACGGTCTCTCCAACCTTATCGCCAGGTCGCTTGTCGACCGGCGGCGGGACGCGGCGGCGCGCATGTTCCGGGCGGTGTTCTTCCTGGCGACGGTGATGTTGATGTTTTTGCCCGCCCTGCTCCTCGCGCTGCACGCGCCGGTGAACATCATCGGGATCATCCCGTATTGCATCTTCCTGGCGCTGTATTGCTACGGCCTCGGCGGAAAGATCGGCTTCTTCCGGGGAAGGCAGCACTTCAACGAGCTGATGGGCATCGGGTCTTCGGACACGATCGAGGAGATTCAGGACCGGCTGCTCGAGAGCCGCATGCGCCATCCGTCGCGCACGGACGTGGTGAAGTCGATCGGCGACCTGGCCATGAGCGGCAAAAGAGACCCGGCGTACGCCGCGGTCGAGTCGCCGCAGCTGGACGACGCCGACGCGAAACGGTGACTTGACACGCTCCGCACCGGCGCGGTATGCTGAAAGCCGGTCGCGACATCCGCCAGCGGCACGCGTCTGGCGATGTGCCAGGAAAAATGCGCCACAGACATCCTCGCGCCAGTAGCTCAGTTGGATAGAGCACCGGATTTCTAATCCGGCGGTCAGGGGTTCGAATCCCTTCTGGCGCGCCAACATTTAACCCCGCTTTCCCTAAAGGGATGCGTGGTTTTTTGTCGATATCATTCCTATGCATGATCCAAATAATTTATCCAAGTAACTCCGGTTTTTCGGAGAAAATCAATGGCAAGACCCACCCGCGAATATCTGGCCAGATTCCCATAAGATATACGGAATGGTTTTTCTATGGTGCGACTTTCTATAGCAATATTCATATACGTTATATTTTCTGGTAACGTCGGCGTAAGAGGAGGAGAATTTCAAAGACCTCTTAAATCAGATATAATTATTATCCCGTACGAAGGAGGATTACGCGCACACATCTCGTCACAGTATTTTGGGAAAGAGGCGACCCATTTTGGAATAGTAAGGATCGCGAATGCTAAGCACATATCTGACGTAGCGCTTACTGCTGACAGGGCATCGCTCGATGTTGTCTATTTATATAATATATTTAGAACATTTTCTACTTTTTGGCGATTCAATGTTTTTATTTTTTTAACGATTGGAGTAATTTCGCTTTTAAAAATTTTTGGAACCAAAAATGAAAGTGGAGGATATTACATTTTAATTACACCGGCGATCATATACATAGCGATGAACATCGCTCACACCTATATTTCTGCTCCATCTCGAATCGTATTAGGCGAAGATTATTACGGCGAGCACCTGGAAGTTAGCGTATTTGATACATCACGAGATGACTATGTCATTGTTAAAAGGAATAATCCTTCTGATTTTATCTTCATGTATGTTCTAAATATGTATTATAGTATAAACGTAGACGATTATAAGACGACGTTAATCTCTATTCCAGATGATGCGGGTGAGGTGAACTTGTTTATTTACGGTTTATGGGAACTGGAGGAAAAGTCTACAAATAATTTCACTAGACGACAGTTTGTTCGATTTGATAGTGACTATGATTGCTTACAGAGCTTTTCGAAGCTTTACAAGCCAGTGACCTCTTTTTCATTTAACTCAGAAGAGATTAACGGCAAATTGAAGTTTACAGGAAAAAATGATTTTTTATATCGTCAAGCATTCAAACAGTATCTGGCAAATAATGGATGTAAATCGTTTTATGGCGCATTATATATTTATCCTGTGCTGCTGTGGACAATGATATCGATGATTTCCGCAACGATTTCTGCAAATATTTTCTTTTCATATCGGAAAACATGTTATTTAATTGGAATTCCTGGAATTTTAACCCCTTTGTTTGTTATCTTATTTGTGGCACTATTTTTCTCCTGTGATGATAAG
>JAIRTL010000032.1 GCA_031254915.1 Planctomycetota bacterium | reverse complement strand
CCAACAGCTATGGCGCGAAAGAATTAATGCCATGTCGTCTTCCAGCTCCGACCTTACAATAATTCAAGAACTCCTTGTCAATGCCCTCGTTTGGGTTGCGTAATCTTTAAAAGTCCACTATAAGGAATATATAAGGAATAATGACGAAAATCGTCAAAATCAACTTATTTTATGATTACTCCTGTATTATCAAATTGTTATAGTAAAAATTTCACAAAAAAATCGTGGTTGCGGCCGGGCAATGCCGGTTCGCGGGGAAGAGAGGAGTCAGGAAAGGCTCCAGTCGGAAACGTGAGGCAGTCATCCAGTGGGTGCGAGTCCCGTCCGGCCAAGGCGTCAGCCCCGCCGGCCGGTAGTCAGCCTCGCGGTCGTTATGCCGGTAACGGGACGGCCGAAGCGTAGGCAGGCAAGAGTGCGAGCCGGGGATGGTCCGGCACCGGAGGCCCAAGGGCCCACGACCCCTGAAGGCAACATCAGGCACCTCCCATAGAGGGCGAGGAGCGTCCGGCTCCGGCGGTGTAATAGACTTCGTCATGACGTTCGAGTACGAGGGTGATGCCCGAAGAGTGTTGAGCGCACTGCATAAGCGGATGGAAGCGTACGGTCTGACGTTACACCCGGACACAACGCGGCTGATTCCCGCTGCCAAAACCCCGCATATCCGTGAGGATATGGGGAACATAAGGCGGGACGCTCTCGCGGAAGAGCCGGATGGTGGAAATCTCCTTGTCCGGATCTGGGGAGGGGCGGGATAGGGCAACCTGCCCGCCTACTCGACTACTGTGGGGATGGTTGTCAATATCAGATTGCGACGATTGCCGCGCTCTCGCTTTTTGCATCCCCTATACGCACGGTGATCGTCAGCGGACAATAGGGACATATGAAATGGGTACCGAAATCAAGTCTGCAAATTGCGGTACGGTGACCGCGGTGCGGGGTAGCGTCGTCGATATCCGATTCAACGGAAAACTGCCTCCCATATATTCGTTGCTGCGGGCGAAAGGCGGGGAAATCGCCATCGAAGTGTTGACGCAGCTCGACGCCAATCGCGTACGCTGCATTGCCCTGACTCCGACCCAGGGTATGGTGCGCGGAATGGCGGTGGAAGATACCGGCGGCACCTTGATGGCCCCCGTCGGCCCGGGCATTCTCGCGCGCATGTTCGACGTCTTCGGCCACGCCATCGACCGGCTGCCGCCGCCGGCCGACATCCAGTGGCGGACGATTCACCAGGATCCGCCGTCCCTGGCCCGGTTGTCCACCGAAACCCAGGTCTTTGAGACCGGCATCAAGATAATCGACGTCCTCATGCCTTTGGAACGCGGCGGCAATGCGGGACTGCTCGGCGGCGCCGGAGTCGGAAAAACCGTCCTGCTTACCGAAATGATCCACAACATGGTCGGCAAGCACCGGGGCGTTAGCCTGTTTTGCGGCATCGGCGAACGCAGCCGAGAAGGGCAGGAACTCTACCAGGAGATGCAGGACGCGGGCGTTCTTTCCAACATGGTGATGGTGTTCGGGCAGATGAACGAGCCGCCGGGCAGTCGTTTCCGCGTGGGCGACGTGGCGCTGACTATGGCGGAGTATTTTCGCGACGTTGAGCGCCGCGATGTACTGCTGCTCGTCGACAACATTTTCCGGTTCATCCAAGCCGGGTCCGAAATCTCGGGCATGATCGGCCAAATGCCGTCGCGCCTCGGCTACCAGCCGACGATGGGCACCGAGCTGTCCCGGCTGGAAGAGCGCATCGCCAATACCGACACCGGCGCCATAACCTCCATCCAGGCCGTGTACGTGCCGGCGGACGACTTCACCGATCCGGCGGCGGTGCACGTCTTTTCCCACCTTTCGGCTTCCATCGCCCTGTCGCGCAAACGCGCCAGCGAAGGGTTGTATCCGGCCATCGATCCCCTGCAGTCCAATTCGAAAATGGACGCGCCCGGAATCGTCGGCGACCGGCATTACTGCCTGGCCCAAGACGTCCGGAGGACGCTGGCGCAATACGAGGAGCTCAAGGATATCATTGCCATGCTCGGTCTGGAGCAGCTTTCCGCCGAGGATCGCAAAATCGTCGCCCGCGCCAGGCGCCTGGAACGCTTCTTCAGCCAACCGTTTTTCACCACCACCCGCTTCACCGGCATGGAGGGCAAGCTCGTCAGCCTGGAAGACGCGTTGGACGGTTGCGAACGCATTCTCCGCGACGAATTCATGGACTATCCGGAAAGCTCGCTGTACATGATCGGCGCCGTCGACGAAGCCAAGGAGAAGGCCAACACCGAACGGACCCGCCTGCATCTCCGCTCCTCCACACGCAGGCTCAACTCCCACCGGCCCGCTTCCGACCCCACCAGCTCCGGCCGGTATTCGGCGAGGAGGCGAAGCCAGTGAACCTGAGGATTCTTTTGCCCTTCAAGGTCTATGCCGACATCCAGGAGGTGCGGCGCCTGGTCGTCGAGACACGGAGCGGATCCTACGGCCTGTTGCCGCAACGGCTTGATTGCGTGATGGCGCTGGCGCCGGGAATCCTCACCTATGAAGTCGCCGGCGGGGACGATGTTTATGTGGCGGTGGACGAGGGCGTCCTGGTCAAAGCGGGACCGCAGGTGTTGGTTTCCGTCCGCAACGCCATCGCCGGCCAGGAACTCGGTCGGCTGCGGGAGGCGGTGGAAAAGGAATTTCTCGCCGTGGATGAGCAGGAGACGGCCGTAAAGGCGGCGCTGGCACGGATGGAGGGCGATTTGATACAACGTCTCGCGGGGTTGCGCCATGGACGATAAGCCGGGAGTGGAAAACGATTCGCCGACAGCGGATTCGCAGTTTGCGGAGATGGTCGGGGTCAAGGCATCGCAAAAACTGCGCGCCGAGCGCCAGGCCGGCCAGGGCGTCTGGTGGGGTTTGGGCATGATGGGAACGATCGGTTGGTCGGTGGCGGTTCCGACGCTGCTGGGAGCGCTTTTGGGCCGTTGGCTGGATCGGGACGGTCCCGGCGGGCGCTCCTGGACGCTGGCTCTGCTGGTGGCCGGTCTGATGATCGGGTGTATAAATGCCTGGCACTGGGTGGGCAAAGAAAACAAGTCCAATCGGGATGCCGAAGGGGATGAGAAATGACGGTGGTTTTGAATCTGGTTGCGCCGTGGCTGTCGGGAGTGGGGCTGGGCGTGTTTTTCTTCGTCGGTTTGTGGTGGACGATTCATCGCGGCGTCGGGTCCAGGCACGCGGCCCTGTGGTTTGCGGGGAGCACGCTCGTGCGCATCGGCGTGGCACTGGCCGGAATGTACTGGAGCACCGGCGGACGCTGGGAGAAATTGTTGGCCTGTGTCCTGGGGTTTATCGTCGCCCGCGTCCTGGTAACGCGGCTTGCCGGCCCGCCGCTGGCATCTGTCGATCCGACGGCGAGGGAGGACAGCCATGCATCTGAGTCCTGACGCGATTGTGTTGTGGCAATACGGCCCCTTCAAGATCAACGGCACCATCGCCTATACCTGGGCCTTGATGCTTCTGCTGGTCGTCGGATCGCTCTGGGTGACGCGCCGCCTTTCCACCGGTGCGAAACGATCCCGCTGGAAGAGCCTGGTGGAAATCGTCATCACCGGCATCGACGGCCAGATGCGCGGGGTGGGACTGCGGGAGCCGCGCAAATACCTGGATTTTTTGGGGACGCTCTTCCTGTTTGTCGCCGTCGCCAGCCTCTGCACCGTCATCCCCGGCTACCACTCGCCGACCGGATCCCTGTCGACCACAGCGGCCTTGGCGATCAGCGTGTTCGTGGCGGTGCCTTTTTACGGCATCAGGCAACAGGGACTCGGCAGCTACCTGAAGTCCTACACCGAGCCGACCCCGCTGATGCTTCCCTTCAACATCCTCGGCGAAATCTCCCGGACCCTCGCCCTGGCGATCCGCATGTTCGGCAACATGATGAGCGAGGGAATGATCGCCGCCATCCTGCTCACCCTCACTCCGCTTCTGTTTCCGGTCGTCATGACGGTGCTCGGCCTGTTCACTGGCATGGTGCAGGCGTATATCTTCAGCATTCTGGCAGCGGTGTACATCGCCGCCGCCACCCGCGTCGGCGATGGCGAGGGCGCACGGGAGAAACCGGAAAGTCGGCCCGACGCCCCGACCGGCGCGGCATGAGGCGTTTTTCGGCAACGCGATTTTCCATCGGACACTTATAAACGCATCGATCGTGCGTAAAGGAGAAGGTATGGACAGCATGACCATTATCGCGGTGGCCTCAATTGTCACCGCCGGCCTCGCCATCACCATTGGCTGCTTGACGCCGGCGTTAGGTATGGGATGGGCAATCAGCACCACACTGCGATCGCTTGCCCAACAGCCCGACGCCGCCGGCACCATCACCAGGACGCTATTCATCGGCTTGGCCATGGTCGAATCGCTGGCAATTTATTGCTTCGTCATCTCCATGATCCTCATTTTCGCCAATCCGTTCTGGAACCACGTGCTCCTCCAGGCCGGGGGAAAGTAAGCCATGCTTATCGACTGGTTCACCGTGATCGCCCAGGCGATCAACTTTCTCGTGCTCATGTGGCTGTTGAAGCGTTTTCTGTACAAGCCCGTCCTGAATGCCATCGATGCACGCGAGGCCCACATCGTAGAAACGGTACAGGACGCGGAGGAGCAGAAGAGGACGGCCGAAGCGGAACGCGAAGCCTTCGCGAAAAAGAACGAAGATTTCGACCGTCAGCGCGCGGAATTCATCGCCCAAGCCCGGGAAGAGGCGAAAGCCGCCGGCGAACGGCTGCTTGAAAAAGAGCGGGCGACGGTCGACGCCATACGCGAGAAATGGCGGAGCGCGCTTGCCGACGAGCAGGAACGATTCGGCGACGAGACACTCCGCCGCATCCAGAACGAGGTTTTCGCCATTGTGCGGCAGGTGTTTCGCGATCTCGTGGACACGTCGCTGGAGACGCGCATGATCGAGGTGTTCGGCCACCGCCTGAGGCTGGCGACGGAAGCGCCCGACGGCAAACTGGCCGGGGTTTTGCGTACAGCGCCGAAGGCGGTCCGGGTGAAGAGCGCCTTCGCCCTGACGCCGACACAGCAGGCGTCCCTGCGGCAAACGCTCTCCGAGGCGTTCACCGCCGACGTCGACGCCCACTTCCAGACCGAGCCGGACCTGATTGGCGGCATCGAACTCATCATCGACGGCCAAAGGGTGGTCTGGACCGTCGAGGATTATCTCGCCAAGCTGAAAAGCGACATCTTCGAGTTGCCGAGCGGTTCCTCCTCTCCTTGGAAAAAGGGAAAAACGGGGAAGGAAACGTCCATCCATGTGAAGCAGGAGGGTGTATGAACGCTCCGCTCGAATCGCTGTCCACCGTCTTGGACCAGGCGCTCGCGGGAATAAAACGGAGGCGCGAGGCGTTCAAGCCGGATTTGGCGCCGCAGGAAGTGGGTATCGTCGTCAGCGTGTCCACCGGCGTCGCCCGGGTGTCGGGCCTTCCCGGCGTCGCCCTGGACGAACTGCTGGAATTTCCCGGAGGTGTTTTCGGCATCGCCTTCAACCTCGACGAGACCGAGATCGGCGCCGTGCTGCTGGGCGATTACTGGCGGCTGCGGGCGGGCGACGAAGTGCGGCGCACCGGTCGGGTCATGGACGTGGCGGTGGGCGAGGGGCTGCTGGGGCGCGTGCTCACCCCCCTGGGCGTTCCGCTCGACGGTCGGGGAGAGATCATCCCGACCGGCCGCTTGCCGCTCGAGCGCCCCGCCGCGCATATCATGGACCGCGCGCCCGTGACCGTGCCGCTGCAGACCGGCCTGAAGGTCGTCGACGCGCTCATCCCCATCGGGCGCGGACAGCGCGAGCTTATTCTGGGCGACCGGCAGACGGGCAAAACCACCATCGCCATCGACGCCATCATCAACCAGCGCGGCAAGGACGTCCTCTGCATCTATTGCGCCATCGGCCAGCGCTGGTCCAACGTGGCGAAAACGGTGACCGTCCTCCGGGAACACGGGGCGATGATCTACACCGTCGTCGTGACCGCGGGCGGCAACGAGCCGCCGGGTCTCGCGTATATCTGCCCCTACGCGGCCACCAGCATGGCGGAACACTTCATGGAAAACGGCCGCGATGTGTTGATTGTCTACGACGATCTTACCCACCACGCCCGCGCCTATCGCGAGCTCTCGCTGCTGCTGCACCGCCCACCCGGAAGAGAAGCCTTTCCCGGGGATATCTTCTACCTCCATTCCCGGCTGCTGGAGCGGGCGACGCACCTGCGCCCGGAACTCGGGGGTGGATCGCTCACGGCGCTGCCCATCATCGAGACCGAGGCGCAGAACCTTTCCGCCTACATCCCGACGAACCTGATCTCGATCACCGACGGGCAAATCTATCTTTCCCCCTCGCTGTTCGATCTGGGGGTGTTTCCAGCCGTCGACGTCGGCCAGTCCGTCTCCCGCGTCGGCGGCAAGGTCCAGCGCGCCTCCTACCGCGTCGCCGCGGGCGACCTCAAGCTGGCGTACGCGCAGTTCGAGGAGCTCGAGTCCTTTGCCCGTTTCGGCGCCCGCCTCGAAGACATGAATAAGCGGATTCTCGCGCACGGGCAGCGCATCCGCGCCTGCCTCAAACAGCCGGAATTCAACCCCCTGCCGTTGGCGGAGCAGATCGCTGTGTTGCTGGCGCTGAACGCCAAGCTTTTCGACTCCGTGCCGATCGAGCGAATGCCCGAAGCCGAGCAGGCGGTCCGGACCTCGGTGGAGACGGTGGCGTCGCGCACGCTCGACCGGCTGGACTCGGAGGCGATATTCGCGGACAACGATCGCGAAGCCATTCTTTTCGCCGCCGAACGGGCGCTGGAACCGTTCTCTGCCCCGGAGCAGCCATGAGCGACTCTCTGATCGTCCTGGGGCGAAAAATCACCAACGCCAGCGATCTCAAGTCGGTGGTCCGCACGATGAAGGCCGTTGCGGCCGCGAATGTCGTCCAGTTTCAACAGGCGGTGCAGGCCTTGGACGACTACTACCGCACCGTCAAGATGGGGCTGAGCGTTTGCTTCCGGGAGGTCGATGCGGCGGACTTGAACCGCGGCACCGGGGACGGCGACGTGGTCGGGGTCATCGTCTTCGGCTCCGATCAGGGGCTGGTGGGCCGGTTCAACGAGGTGGTGGCGGAGCATGTGGCCGCGACCCTGGGGGATCGCGCGGCGCAGGCCGAGATTTGGGTGATCGGCGAACGGGTGTACGCCGAATTGGCCGACGCGGGACTGACGCCGGCCGGCTTTTTCGTTGTGCCGAATTCCATCCGGAGCATTCCCGCCGTCATGACCAAGCTCATCATCGCCAGCGAGGCGCGCGGCCGCCGCAACATCAGCGAACTTCTTCTCTTCCACAACCGCCCCGCCACCGGGGCGTCCTATGAACCCGTCGACGTGCGCCTGCTGCCGCTCGACGGCATCTGGCTGCGCGAAATCGCCGCCTCTCGCTGGCTGTCGAAAAACTTGCCCGAGATTGCCGTCGACACGGTGGACACGGCGCGGGCGTTCATTCGCGAGTATCTTTTCGTTTCCCTCTTCCAGGCCTGCGCCGAATCCCTGGCGAGCGAGAACGCGAGCCGCCTTGCCGCGATGCAGCGCGCCGACAAAAATATCGATGAACTGCTGGGGGAGCTGCGCCAGACTTTCAGCCGTCAGCGCCAGAACGGCATCGACGAGGAATTATTCGACGTTATCGCCGATTTCTCGACGCGCAACCAACCCTTGTAATCCTCCCCCCAAAAAAACGGAAAATATATTCCACACGTCCATAATGTACGCGCATGCCGATCACCACCGACAGAACCGGGCGATTCTCGGGGTCGAACGCCACATGGTCCCACTCGTCGCCGCGGCGGTCGTTATGCTTCGGGTCGCAGTGAGCTTCTTTTTTGAGGACGAACGACCACTTTTCGTCCATCTGCACCTCCCGGCTGTTCGGGGGAAAAAGCCACAAGCTCCCGATGCACTTCTTCCGCATGCTCGCCCGCAATCTTGGCCAGACGGTTGACCGTATTCTGGCAGCAGAATTCCTCTATCGGACGCATGGACTCATCCCCCATAGGTAAATAGTTCAACTGCAACCGGATGAATTCATGCCATACATAACGGAATGCAATGCAAGATGATGATGCTTTATTCAGACATCAAGGAATTTCGGGCCACGCCCAGCATAGTCGTTCCGGAGTCGGGGGAGTGTCTACACCCGCACCTCGCGGCGGATAACCACCTTGAGGCCGCAGACATCCTCGAGGAGGTCCGCCTTCGCGGGGAGAGCGTCGGCGATGATGCCGATGTCGCCGGTGGTTTGCAGATGCAGGTAGAGGCGTTCGTCCGTGCGTTCGACGCGGAGTTCCTTCACGCTCTGCCTGTGGCCGCGGTCGATGACGTCGGCGAGGCGGAGGATGCCGGCCAACTTGCGCACCCGCATCCGGTCGTCGGGAGACAGCGCCATGAATTGGGCGTGGTCGGCGGAGGGAAGCTCTTCGCGGTGGAAGTAGACGATCTGGGCGACGAGCATCCTGTCCGCCTCGTTCAGGCCGACGATGTCGGACCATTTCACTAGGTACGAACTGTGTTGGTGATGACGGCGCTCGGCGATGTACATGCCGATGTCGTGCAGCACCGCCGCGACCTCGAGGAGCAGGCGGTCGTGGTCGTCAAGATCGAGATCGTCGGCCATGGTCTCGAAGATGCGCAGGGAGTATTCCGTGACGGCGCGGGAATGGGCTCGGTCGTAAGTGAATTTTTCGCCGACGGCGCGGGCGGAGCGGACGATCTGGCGATGGAACGCCATGATCGGTTTTTCGCCGCGTACCGCCAGGGCCATTTCCGCCAGGAGGCCGGTGAGCATGTCGGTGTTCGTGAAGGTGATTTCCCGCACATCCGTGGCGTCGAGGAAGCAGTCGAGGATGAGCATCGCCGGCACCAGCACTTCGACGTCCGACAGGCCGAAATTGAACAGTTCGCCGATCTCGAGATTGCCGAGGGTGTAGGCGTTTTTCAGCCGCTCGCGCAGGTAGTCGGCGGGCAGAACGAAGTCCGCCTCGTGGCGTTCGGCCCTGGGATCACTGCGGAAGGCGCGGTAGAGCACGCGGTTGATGAGCATGAACTGGGCGGCGTGGTATTCCTGGTAGACCTCGCGGGTGCTGTTGACGATGTTGGCGGTGAGGGTCTTGAGGATTTCCCCCTTGCCGTGGCTGCTGCCCCGCCCGATGGCGTGAAACAGCCTGGACGTCCCCAGCCTGCGGGCGCCTCCGACCTGGAGGTCCCCGCCTCGGAGAAGCATGATCTCCGTCGAGCCGCCGCCGAGGTTGAGGGCGAGCGAATAGCCGTGCGGATTTTTGCCCAGCCACGGTTGGAGCGCCCGGTAGGCGAGGCGGCTTTCCTCGAACGCGTCGAGGATTTCCAGCTCCACTCCCGTCTCGTGGCGGATGCGGTCGATGACGATTTCCCGGTTGTCGGCCTCGCGCACCGAGGACGAGGCGACGGCGCGGCGGTGTTCCACGCCGTAGTCGTCGAGGAGGATGAGGAAATTTTCCATCACGCGGCAGATGGAGCGGAGCGTTTCCGGAAGTATTCGTCCGTGGCGGTAGGTATCGGCGCCGGTGGACACCGGCTGGTTCAATTCCTCGATCATCCTGATGCCGGTGTCGGGCGACATTTCGGCGACAGCCATGCGGGCGGCGGTGGAGCCGATGTCTATCCCCGCCACCAGTTCTGGCGGCGGCGCGGGCTTCCGGCGCGGCGTCCGTTTGCGCGGCGTTTTCGCGCGCGCCGGCTTGTCCTCTCCGGTTGTGTTTTTCGGCTTCACCGCCATAACCGGATCCGTTGCAATGCCCGGCGCAAGGAATTCGCGCGCCTGTTTTCCCTTTGCTCCCGAGAGGCGGGACAGCTTGCCTGCGGGGAGGCGTTTATCGCATTGTAATGAATCAACGCTTGCGCTTCACTCACAAAACCTCAGCGCCCGGGAGAAACAAGTCCAGTCCCATGACGAGAAGATCATATGCCGCGTGCGAACCCGCCGCTATGCCAAAACCTCGCTCGAGGTAGACAAAAGCGAAATACAGTCCCGCGACCGTCCGGAAAACGAAGACGGGAAGATAGGCGTGGAAGTCGGCGAAACCCATGATCGCCTCCGGGCTGCCCGGCAGGTGGTGCGAAGCGGAAAAGACCAGCGCCTGCACGAGCGCCGCGAACACGTACACCCAACGTCCCTTGAACCACAACGCTCTGGCAAGAAACAGAATGATCAAGCCCATGAGGACGAGGCGAAACAGAAATTCCTCGTAGACGCCCGCGCCGCAACTGAGGATAAGATTCGCCTGCCACGAAATGCCGCCGTCCGCGACGGCGGCGGAAAGCCGCACCGAGTCGAGGACGTGGAGAACCAGGCGCGACAACATGAACACCGGAAGCGCAAAGACGAAGCTTTCAAAAATCATGAGAAACAACGTCAACGCGCCCGGCCTGACCCACGGCTTTCCCGAAAGGGCGTGAATGACGAGGAAGGTCATGACGACGAACAGAAAGGAGAGGAGCGGGCCTGCCATGCCGAGGCGGTTAAGCCCTTCGGCGATGGCGATGTCGGCGGCGTTGGCCCAGCGCAGGTCCGTGAAGCTGTTCATCCACCACAGGCCGCCGTGGTAGACGAGGAACAAAGGCAGGGCGAAGAAGAAACAGGTGAGCGGACTCGAGCTTTGCTCGAGATAGCCTTGATACTTCCCCGGAGGCTTAATGTCCTCCATGATCGGAACGTCGACCATGACTACCCCAAATAAACATGCCGTTCACGGTCCGGGGTTGCGATTCCCCCGACTGTGCGCGGCCATGAAACGGCCAAGGGAAACAGACGCGGAACAGGGCAACCCCCATCCCCCATGTTCATAATTTCGGGCCGCGCCCAGTAGCATGCAGTATGCATCGTCATTTTTTGTACGAGTCCTTGAGCGTGACGCTTCGGTTGTACACTGGCCTGCCGGGCGTGGAATCCCGGTCGGCGATGAAGTAGCCGAGACGCTCGAACTGGAAGACGGCGCCCTGTTCCGCCCTGCCGAGCATCGGTTCGAGGGCGGCGTCGACGATCGTCTCGAGGCTGCTTGGATTCATGTTGTCGAGCCAGGTTTTGCCTTCCGGCACGTCGTGGGGATCGGGCGTATTGAACAGATGGTCGTACAGCCGCACCTCTCCGCGGACCGCGTGACGCGCCGATACCCAATGCAGCGTCGCCTTGACTTTGCGTCCGTCCGGCGCATCGCCGCCGCGCGTCGCCGGATCGTAGGCGCAACGGAGTTCGACGATCTCGCCGTTGTCGTCCTTCACCACCTCCCTGCAGGTGATGAAATAGGCGTAGCGCAGCCGGACTTCGCGTCCGGGCGCCAGGCGGAAGAACTTTTTCGGCGGGTCTTCCATGAAGTCGTCCCGCTCGATGTAGAGCTCGCGCGAGAAGGGGACTTCGCGGGCGCCGGCGTGCGGGTCTTCCGGGTTGTTGACGGCGGCGAGCGTTTCCTCCTTGTCCTCCGGATAGTTTTCAATCACCGCCTTGAGGGGCTTGAGCACGGCCATGGCGCGCGGGGCGCGCGAATTGAGGTCTTCGCGCAGGCAGTGTTCGAGAAGCTGGATGTCGACGCGCGAGTTCGTCTTGGCGATGCCGATCCGCTGCGCGAAATCGCGGATCGCCTCCGGGGTGTAGCCGCGCCGGCGCATGCCGACGAGGGTGGGCATGCGCGGGTCGTCCCAGCCGGAGACGCGCTTCTCGTTGACGAGCTGGAGGAGCCAGCGCTTCGAAAGCACGGTGTATGTGAGGTTGAGGCGCGCGAATTCGATCTGCCGCGGGCGGAACACCGGCAGGTTCTCGAGCACCCAGTCGTAGAGCGGGCGATGATTCTCGAATTCGAGCGAGCACAGGGAATGCGTCACCCCCTCGAAGGAGTCGGAAAGCGGGTGCGCGAAGTCGTACATAGGATAAATGCACCAGGCGTCGCCGGTGCGGTAGTGATGGTGGCGGGTGATGCGGTAGAGCACGGGGTCGCGCAAGTTGAGGTTCGGGTGCGCCATGTCGATTTTGGCGCGCAGGACATGCTTGCCGTCCTCGAATTCGCCCGCCCGCATGCGGCGGAAAAGGTCGAGGTTCTCCGCGACCGTCCGGTCGCGGTAGGGCGAGTTCTTGCCGGGGGGGGTTATCCCCTTGTCCCTGGCGCCGGCGGTACCCCGGTATTCGCGGATCTCCCCGGCGCTGAGGCTGTCGACGTAGGCTTTGCCGTTCCTGATCAACTCTTCGGCGAGCTCGTAGAGGCGCTCGAAGTAGTCGGAGGCGTGAAACAGGCGGTCTTCCCAGTCGACTCCGAGCCAGCGCAGGTCGCCCATGACGCCGTCCACGAATTCGACGTCCTCCTTGGTGGGGTTGGTGTCATCGAAACGCAGGTTGAACTTGCCGCCGTAGAACCGCGCGATGCCGAAGTTGGTCAATGCCGCCTTGCAGTGGCCGATATGGAGATAGCCGTTGGGTTCCGGCGGAAAGCGGGTATGCACCGACTGGAACCGCCCTTCGGACAGATCGCCGTTGATGTATTCACGGATGAAGTCGTTGGCCGGGGGCGGAGTGTCGGACATAGGTTTGGTTCAAAACCTCGCGCATAAAGGGAAAAAACAAACATCCTCGGCGCGGGCCGAGGCAAAACCGCAATGATACCGCGATATGAAGCCGGATCCAAGTTAAAATTCACAGGTTTGACTTGACTTCGGGCGTTTTCTGTCCTGCCTCTCCTTACCGGGGAATCGGTCGGCTGGAGCGGGTTTTCCGCCCGCGAAGCGGCTTCAACAATTCCAACCCGACGACAAGAAAACCGGCGGACCGAAGGGAAATTTCGATCCGCCAGTGGTGATTTTCAACGACAATCGCCGGGAAGCAGGGCGCGTTACGTCTTCGCCGGTTCCTTCGGCACGCTGTCCACCGCGTCCTCTGCCGACTCGCCTTCGGTTTTCGGTTCGGACCTGGCCGGAAGCAGATCCGGATCCCCCTTGGCGTCGAAGTAGATGTGCCCGTCCTTCATCCGCACCGTGATGCGGGTGCCGGCGGGGAAGGCGCCGCGGAGTATCTCCTCCGCTACCGGGTCCTCGAGTTCGCGGCTGATAGTGCGCCGAAGCGGTCGCGCGCCGAAGTCCTGGTTGTAGCCCTTGTCGATGAGGAACTGCCGTGCGTCCTCGTCGAGGTCGAGGGTGATGAACTGCTCCTCGAGTCGCTTCCGGAGGCCGGCGATCTCGATGTCGATGATTTGGTTCATGTCCTCGCGATTCAGGTAGTTGAAGATGATCAGTTCGTCAAGGCGGTTGATGAATTCCGGCCTGAATTCGCGCTCCACCGCTTGGTTGAGGCTCTTTTTGAGCCGATCGTAGTCGCTGTCTTCGGTCTTCTTCGAGAAACCGAGCGACCCCTGTTTCTTGATGAGGTCGGCGCCGACGTTCGAGGTCATGATGAGGATCGTGTTCCTGAAGTCCACCTTGCGGCCGTAGGAATCGGTCAGCTTCCCTTCCTCCATGATCTGCAGGAGGATGTTGAAGATGTCGTGGTGCGCCTTTTCCAGTTCATCGAGGAGAAGCACGGAATACGGCCGGCGGCGCACCTTCTCGGTGAGCTGGCCGCCCTCCTC
>JAIRTL010000101.1 GCA_031254915.1 Planctomycetota bacterium | reverse complement strand
ATTTAAGTCGGTTTAAAACACAATTTATGAATAATGCATCGTCTTCAAGTGGACTTTCGGAGAAAATCAAACGAACCACCATTTGCTTCTCTCCAAATGTTTCTTGGGATTTCATGTTGCGTCGGGAATTGTTGCATGATCGACGGCATCACCCGATCAGACGAACAATCACCCCATTGCCCCGTAAGCGGCGACATCCTTGGAGGAAATCAGGCGGCGGTCGGCCCGATTTTTCCAAAAGTCGACTTCAAACGTCGTAGCCCAAAATCTCTTTCATCTTGTTTCTGGGCACCTGCGCATAGGCGCATGGTTCCATCGAGTAGTTGGCGCGCCCCGTCGACAGACCGCGAACCACCGTCGCGTAGCCGAACATCCGAGCCAGCGGCACGCGCGCCTTGACGAGCCGCATCTGACCGCGCTGGCCGATCTCGGCGATTTCAGCCGAGCGGCCGTTCAGGTCGTGGATAATGCCGCCGAGGAATTCCTCTGGGACGGTTACATCCAACGACATCATCGGTTCATAAAGTACGGAACCGGCGTTCGCCATGGCGTTGCGCAGGGCCGCTTCCGTGGCGACGGTGCAGGCGAGTTCCGTAAGTTCGTTTTCGCGGCTTTTCACTGCGGTGACGACGGCGCGGGCATGGATGACGGGATAGCCACCAAGCGGTCCGGAGAGGAAGCCGCCGCGCACGCTGTCGGTGATGAGCGCAAGCTGCGTGGGGGTATATGGCGTCTCGTCTATTTCCATCTCGACGAGCGGCTCCATCTGGTCGGGATAGGGCTCGACGCGAAGGGTGACGACGGCGTAGTTGCCGCGGTTGGCGACGAACTGGTCGAACTGGCCGACGCCGGTCGCGGCGTCCGCCGTTCCCTCGCGGTATGAGACGCGCGGCGAGCCGGTGTTGATCCCGACCTTGTAGTCGCGCGAGATACGGGTCGCGAGGACATCGAGGTGCAGTTCGCCCATGCCGGAGAGAATGAGCTGGCCGGTCTCCGGATCGAGGCGATGCGTGAAGGTCGGGTCCTCGCGTTCGAGCTTGCCGATGACGTCCATCAGCTTGTCGCGGTCGTCGTTCGACTTCGGTTCGACTGCGACGGAAATGACGGTGGCGGGGAACTTCGGTGGTTCAAGTTCGATCAATTGCGCCTCGTCGCACAATGTGTCGCCGGTTGCGGCGAACTTGAAGCCCGAAACCGCGACGATTTCGCCCGGGCCGACCCGGTCGACGCGCTCGCGATGGTTGGCGTGCATGCGCCAGAGGCGGGAAGCGCGCTCCTTGCGGTTGCCGCTGGCGACGACGATGCGCATGCCTTCGACAAGTTCACCCGAATAGACGCGGACGAAAGTGAGCGAACCGTGGGCGTCGTCCACAATCTTGAACGCGAGGGAGGCAAGTTTTTCCTTGCGCGTCGGATGGCACTCGATGAGTTTTTCCGGATTTTTCGGTTCATGTCCGACGACGGGCGGCGTGTCCTTCGGGCTCGGGAGAAAGCGGACAACCGCGTCGAGAAGCGGCTGGACGCCCTTGTTCCGGAGGCTGGAGCCGCAAAGCACCGGAACGATGCGGCGCGTCAGCGTCAGCTCGCGGAGGCCGGCGACAGCGTCCTCGACGGAGAGGGCGCCGCTTTCGAGGAACTTCTCCGTCAGGCTCTCGTTCGCGTCGGCCGCTTTTTCGATAATCTCCTGGCGGAGAATTTCCGCTTCGTCCTGAAGGTCGTCGGGGATGGGATGAACTACGACTTCATCGCCCTGATCGCCTTCGAAAGTGACGAACTCGCGCTCGAGAAGATTGATGACGCCGCGGAAATCGTCTTCACAGCCGACGGGAAGCTGCAGGGGAAGGGGGGGTGCGCCCAGGCGTTCGCGGATTTCGTTGACGACGTGGTCGAAGTCGGCACCGGCGCGGTCCATCTTGTTGATGAAGGCGATGCGCGGGACGCCGTAGTTGTCGGCTTGGCGCCAAACCGTTTCCGACTGCGCTTCGACGCCGGCCACGGCGCAAAAAACGCATACCGCGCCATCAAGAACACGAAGACTGCGTTCGACTTCGGCCGTGAAATCGACATGGCCGGGGGTGTCAATAAGGTTTATTTGGTGATCGAGCCAGAAGAAGGTGGTGCAGGCGGAACTGATGGTGATGCCGCGTTCCTGCTCGTCCTGCATGAAATCCATAGCAGCGGTGCCGTCATGGACCTCGCCCATGCGGTGTTCCTTGCCGGAATAGTAGAGAATCCGCTCGGACGTTGTGGTTTTCCCGGCATCGATATGGGCGATGATGCCGATGTTCCGGAGACGTCCCAGCGGAGCGCCTTTGGAGTCGCTCATGGGAGTATCGCTACCTCGTTTCTACAACAAAAAACAATCCGCCCGATCGGGGCGGATACGCGTACGAATAGTATGCTTATTCTTTGCGGGAAAGCAAGACATTTTTCCATTTTCCTTTCCGTTGACCATTTTCATTATCGCGAGCGACCGGAACGGCGGTGCGGATCCATCGGTCAACTAAGAATCGGACGAATGATCTCTCGCGGAAAAATGACAGATCATTACTGCATGCCGGGCGCCGCCTGGAATGCCGTGAGCGTGTTGCCGTTCACGCCCTCCTGTTTCAATGCGAGTTGATTTTACTTGACAGGATTCCCCAAATAGTTGATGATACGGGCACTGGAGGGTTGCGGGACTTTTCCGCGATTCTCCGGGACATCCTGCCCGACGCGCTTCGCGAGTCGCGGTTCGAACGTTGATTTTGCCGTGAGGAGCGCCGCATTCTACGGGTTTTTACCCGAAAAACGGCTTGGCATATTCGTTCAACCGTGTCTCGCTTCGCGTTGCCGATGTGGGAGCGGGCGGCGCCCGCTCTTTCTTTTTTGGCGGATAACCGGAGAGTCGGTTGTCCGTCGCCGGGATGGGCAGAGGGATATCTTGCCAGGTTACGTAAAGGCGGTAAAAATATGAAAGTCAATGATGATTTCCTGAGACAGATCGACAGCCTGCATCGCGAGAAAGGCATCGACCGCGAGCAGTTGATCGAGTCGATCGAAACGGCACTTGTCTCGGCGGCGCGCAAGCGCTATCCCAATGTCGAGGAGCTCCGCGTCAGGATCGACCGGAATTCGGGCGCGATCCATCTGCTGGACGGCGACATCCCCTTCGAGGAGATGGACCCCGCCGCCTTTGGGCGCATCGCCGCGCAGACAGCGCGCCAGGTCATGATCCAGCGCATTCGCGAAGCCGAATCGGACGTCGTTTACGAGGAATTCATCGCCCGCGTCGGCAGCATCGTCAACGGCGTCATCCAGCGCGTCGAACGCGGGACGGTCATCTGCAACATCGGCAAGTCGGACGGCATTCTTCCCCGCCAGGAACAGATTCCCTCCGAGAACTATCGTCCCAACGAACGCATCCGCGCTTATGTGACGCAGGTCAGGAAAAAGGGCAACAAGGTCATAATCATCCTTTCCCGCACCCATCCGGATCTTGTCCGCGAGCTGTTCGAGCTTGAGGTGCCGGAAATTTACGAACATATCGTCGAGATCAAGGGGCTGGTGCGCGAACCCGGCTACAGGACGAAGATCGCCGTGTCCAGTTCCGACAGCCGCGTCGACGCGGTCGGAGCCTGCGTCGGCGTACGCGGCAGTCGAATCCGGAACATCGTCGAGGAGCTCGGCGGCGAAAAGATCGATATCGTCCGCTGGAACGAGGTGCCGGAACTATTTATCAGGAACGCCCTCTCCCCGTCCGAGATCGACCATATCGAATTCGACCGGAACAACATGCGCGCCAGGGTGATCGTCCCCGACGATCAGCTCTCGCTCGCAATCGGCAGGAAGGGGCAGAACGTCCGCCTGTCGTCGCGCCTCACCGGCTGGAACCTCGACATCATGACCGTCAACCAGCATGCCGCGTGGCGCGAAAAGGGTCGCCAGGAAATCGCGTCCCTGCCCGGCGTCGGCGAGGCGACGATCAACAACATGTTCATCGCCGGTTTCGAATCCTTCCATGACATCATGGAACTTGGCATCGAGCGGCTTATGGAGATCAAGGGCATCGGCGAGAAAAAAGCCCAGGAGATTTACAACTTCGCGGTCGAGGGCTATCGTAGGCGCCTGGAGGGGGACGCGAAGGATCTGGCCGAGGCGAAGGACGCGAAAAAGGCGGATGAAACGGCGTCTGTTGCGGTCGTCGACGGTGGCGACGCCTGAAACGACCGGCATTGGCGACGGGTTGCAAGCGCGAAACAATTGAACGGGCATGGCGGACAATGACGTGCGTCGTCTCCGTGATAGGGAAAAGTACATGAGGTTTCACGAATTGGCGAAAAAACACGGCTTCAACCAGCAAGACCTTCTCACCGCTGTGCAGAAGCAGGGTTTTGACGTGAAAAACACCCTGGTCGCCGTCGGCGAGGACGTTGAAGGCTGGGTGGCGGAACAGGCCGCATCGGGCTGGATTCCCCCGCCTCCGGAAAAGAAAACCATCCGGAAGAAAAAGGTTGTGGCTGTCAAGTCTTCGCCCACCGGCAAGATCGTGCCGGTCGACGTCGATACGACGACCCCGAGCGAAGCCGGGAAGGACGAAGCGGGATCGGAACCTGCGGGGGCAACGGCCGCCGCGCCCGAGGCGAAGCCGGAAGCGCCGGCGAACGCCGAAGAACCGAGCCTGAAGCCGGAACCAGAGGCAACGTCCGAAGCGGCGCCGGAAGCGTCCGCCGCCGAAGCCGCTTCGCCGCCCGCGCCGGAACCTGAACCGTCGGCGTCGGTCGAAAAAGTTGCGAAGCCGAAGCCGGCGCCCGAATCGCTTCCGCCCTCGCCGAAGCCGATCAAACGGATCACGACCGTCATCAAGGGCAGCGCGGCCGTCGGCCGGGCGTCCCCGGAAATGCTCGAAGTTATCAAGCGTTCGACGCGCGGCGCCGGCGGGCCCTTGAGATCCGACGGCTCACGTACCGCGCGCGGCGAAAGGCCGGGGGCGACGCGGCCGGCCGCCAGGTCGAAACTAGGCGCTGGCGCAGCGCCGCAGGTCGATCCGGTCATGCCGGAAACGGATCTTTCCTCCGGCAAGACGCGCGTGAAACAGCGCATCAAAACGAAGGGCAGGGGTGCGACAAGCCCTGAAGAGGACCAGGCCGAAAAGAAGGTCAAGGTCGCCAAGCGCGGCAAGGGCAAACGTCAGGCTTGGAACGCGGACGACGATTTCACCGACGATGGCTTCGAAGAGGTCGAGGTCCAGGATCGGGGCGATGCGTCTTCGAGCGCCATCATGGAGGCGATCAACACGGATCTTATCGCTCCCGAGGAAGAGGCTGCGCCGGTCGCTTTCAAGCACAAGCGCGCCGACTTCAAGTCGAAGCGCACCCAGCACGAGCTTCCGGCCAGTTTTGCAGAAATGGACAACGAATTCACCCGCAGCATCGCCGGCGCCGGACGCCGCCGTTCCAAGCGCCCGGTCCGCAGGAACACGATGCGGCGTTCGCGCACCAGGCGTATCGTCGGTCCCGTGCAACGCGATCCGGATCAGGCCGCAAAGGTGTATCTTGGCATGACGCTCCGCGACCTCTCCGTCGCGCTCGGCGTCAAGCTTCAGGACATCCTCGGCTATCTGCTTCGCCAGGGCATGATGATTCAGGTGAACGATATTCTTTCCGAGGACGACATCGTATTTGTCGCCGACAACTACAAGATCCCTCTGAGTTGGGAAACGGACGAGAACCTCGAGGAGGAGCTTGCCCAGGAAGCCCAGGACCAGGAGGACGCCGGCAAGGAAGGCGACCTTATCGAGCGCCCGCCGGTGGTGACTTTCATGGGTCACGTCGATCACGGTAAGACAAGCCTTCTCGACCGTATTCGGCATACCCGTGTCGTCGACGGCGAGCACGGCGGCATCACCCAGCATATCGGCGCGTACTCGGTGGACCATAACGGCAAGCGCATCACCTTCCTGGATACCCCGGGTCA
>JAIRTL010000024.1 GCA_031254915.1 Planctomycetota bacterium | reverse complement strand
ATCGGCATACTTGAGGACCAGTCGGGCAATTTCGCGCTGCACGCCGGCCCCAAGGTTCTCGCCGCGCAGCTCGCCGTCAAGGAAATCAACGACAAGGGCGGCGTCCTCGGCAGAAGGCTCACCATACGTCGGTGAGGAATTCGTCCCGCTCGCCACCTCCCAGTTCGCATCGAGCCTTGAACGCATCCAGGAGAGGACGCGGTACGCATCGCCTCCGACAACCTCATCGGCTGGATGGTGGACAAGTTCGGCTTCGACAAATGGGACGCGTACTTCCTCCTCACCCAGGTCGGGCGCGTCCGCGTCGGCAACGTCGTCGACCCGAACTACACTGTTGGCGCCTCCATATTGAAAAAATACCTCGTGCCGGGAGACGCCTGACCACATGAAATCAGAACCGGGGTGCGACAGGCTTGTCCGAAAGCGGTGGCGCAGGGCGTTCCCGCTTCCAGTGGCGGCGATGGCGGTAAAGCCGCACCCGCCCATCCGGCCGACGGTGGAGGAGCCGTATTCGATCAGGTCCGGCTCGGCGGCGATGGAGTTCGCCTTGAGCGCGTCCAGATAGCCGGCCAGGCGCTCTTTGGCAGTCGTCTCCCGCTGGTCGCCGCAAATCACCGCGATCTTCCGGTGCCCGTGCCGCAGCAGATGCTCGACCGCGATGGAGCTCGACTTGACGTTGTTGAGCAGCACCGCGTCGACGCCGTGCGAAAGGTTGGGAAGGTAATTGTTCCGGTCCAGCGCCTTTTTCACCATGTCGACTGTTTTTCGCGACACGTGTTTCTTCCCGTTGACGACGCGGGAAATGGTCGATATGGAGAGGCCGAGTTCGGCGGCGATGTCTTTCAGGTTCTTGGTCATGGGGAAAAGGATCCAGCGCCCGGCGCGGCGGGCGTCCCAAGCTTCGCTTGCCGCCGCATTTCGGAATTGCGGGGAGGGCGTCAGCGCGTGAACATTGCTTCGCCATGCGCATATGAGCGTCAAATCAGCGGGAATGGCGTTCGGAGCTTTGCATTGCGCCGATGGTTCGCGGTCCGGAACGCGGCGATATCGGCCAAAACGCCCGCCTCCCGCTTCCGGAAAGTGCATGCCGATTTGCATAAAAGTGCATTGCAAACGGGAATCGCCCGCCCTACAATGCCAGGCCATCCAGACGATCCCGATCATCCCTGTTTGCCGGGGATGAGGGAGGAGGGGGACGCGCCGGTCTTGCTTTTGAGGAGCCGCGAGAAATAGTACGGCGAATCGAAGTTCAGCCGATTCGCCACATCCTTCACCGGGGTTCCCGATCGCAGCAATCTGGCCGCGGCCTTGATCTTCCTGTCGACGAAGTACTGGTGCGGGCTCATGCCCACGGCGGTCTTGAATATTTGCGACAACCGTCTATACGACAACCCGGTCAGCGCTGAAAGGTCCTGCTGCGCAATATCGGATTCGTGCCGGGAATCGAGAAACGCGAGCACCCGTTCGACGATGCCGGATTCAGACCGCTCCAGGCGATCCCTGCCGTGCCGTAGAACGAGAACCCGCCCGAGAAGCCGGTTTATGAGTCCGCCCAGCACCCGCACCATCGTCGATTTGTTGTTGTCCGAATGCGCGGCGAGGCAAAGATGGCGGAAGTCCGCGAGAAGGGCGCTGTCCATCCCCACCGGAATCGGGCGGCGCAGCATGCCGAACGCGCTCTCCTTCGCCGGCCATTGCGGATGGGAGCCGTCACAGCCGAGCCAGTATTCGATCCAGCCGCTTTCGCGGTGCGGGGAATAGGCGTGCGGGGAATGGGGCAAGAGCGGCAAGGCGGTGCCGGCGCCCACGTCGAACCGCTCGCCGTCCTCGTTGACGGACCACCCGAAGCTGGAAACGATGTACACGAAGTGGAGCCCGTCCAGTATCCGGCTAGTGTTCACATTGCGATGACTGGCGGGATGTTTTTTCCGGATGCGGCGGATAGCGGATGTCGGGCACGACCACGACGCGCCCCAAGGTCAGGCAGCGCGACCCGCAGTGCGGCTCCTTCCTGAAGGCGAAGTATTTGATCATCTGGGCCGAGTCGAGATTCATTCCGAATCTCCCGGCATCGCGCCGCGCGCGCTCGCGGCGATGCGGGTCGAAAAACCATTCGCCGCCGCACCATAAATCATTACAATGCCAAAAACAGGAACATCAACCACAAAAAGGACCGCCCGATGAACCATGTGGACCGCTTCCGCGCGCTTGCCGATTTTACTCCCGTCGACCGACTGCCGCGCTGGGAATGGGCGATGTGGTGGGACAAGACCATCGCCCGGTGGAAGACGGAAGGCCTGCCCGAACGGTTTGGCGAAACGGACAGCGTGTTCGAGATCCACGAGTATTTCGGGCTCGATCCCTACAAGCAGTTCTGGTTCTCGACCACCGATCCGACCGTCGAGGCGGTCCAGCACCATGTGGAAGGCATGGTGGAGGACATGGACGGCTACCTCCGCTACCTTCCCGACTTCTATCCCGACCACTCCGCCGCGATACGGGTCATGTCCCAATGGGCCGACCGCCAGCGGAGCGGCGACGCCGTCGTCTGGATCACCCTCGAGGGCTTTTTCTGGTTCCCGAGGACCCTCATGGGCTTCACCCGGTTGATGCTCGCCTATTACGACCAGCCCGAGCTCATCCATCGCATCAATTCCGATCTGCTTGAATTCAACCTCTCCATCCTGGACAAGATAGAGCCGGTGTGCGTCCCGACCTTCGCGACCATAGCCGAAGACATGTCCTACAACAACGGCCCCATGATCTCCCGCGGGATATGCGAGGAATTCCTGGAGCCGTACTACCGTCCCCTCGTGCAGAGGCTGAAGGGGATGAATATCGTCCCCATCGTCGACACCGACGGCAACCCGACGCAGATGATTCCCTGGCTGCGCTCCGTGGGCATTCGCGGCGTTCTGCCGCTCGAGCGCCAGGCGGGCGTGGACGGTATGGCGATCCGCCGCGAATTCCCCGATTTCATGCTCATAGGGCATTTCGACAAGATGACCATGAACAAGGGGGCGGACCGGGTTCGCGAGGAGTTCGAACGTCTCCTGCCGCTGATGCGCTCCGGCGGCTTCATCCCAAGCGTGGACCACCAGACCCCGCCGTCCGTTCCGCTCGCGGAATACAGGGAATACCTGGCTCTGCTCCATGAATACACCGGCGGCGCGCCGGCTTGACGGCGTCGACCCCGATTTGCTTCGACGGTTCCGTGGAAACGGTCGTCGCCGTGCGGCATATGATCTTTTTATGGTTCCTTCGCGACATGGACTTTTGGAGAAAATCGGGCTGCCCGCCGTCCGTTTTCCTCTTTTCGGCCAAGACTCTCGAAGTCATCGAAAGACCCGCAAAAAAGGGTGGAAAACCGCGTCTCTACGCCGACGAGACGGAGCGGAAAGTGCGCGGAGAGAAACGCCGGTTTCGGCTCAACCGCTGCCGAAAGTACGACCTCATGCCCGGCCGAGACCTCACCAAGCGCCGCTCCGCAAAACCCGCCCGCGACCTTATCGCAATGACCCACGCCATTGCGCCGGGACTGAAATCCTTCACGACGAAAGCGAAGCGGGCCGGACCGTCACGGTTCGGCCCGAGGATGCGTGCGTGCCTGCAAGGGAATGAGAAAATATTCAATTGGACGTCTTGCGGGAAAGAGCCTGGTTCAGCGCCACCGCCCCCAGGAGGATAACCCCCAGTACCGCGAGCTGCCACACAGTATTGATGTTCGCGAGCTGCATTCCCGATTGCATCATGATCACCACCAGAACGGCAAGCATCACTCCCGCCAGGCTCCCCGATCCGCCGAAGATATCGATTCCGCCGAGCACCGTGACCGTCAGCGCCTGCATCTCGAGACCGACGCCGATGTCGGGGCGCGCGGCCATCAGCCATGACGCCATGATGACTCCGCCCATGCCGGCGAGAAGGCCGCTCAGGCAATACAGGAAAAACCGGATGCGCGTCACGGAAAGGCCGGCGAAACGCGCCGCCTCCTGGTTGATGCCGATCAGGTACACGGAACGGCCGAAGGCGGTTTTCGACATGACGAATTGCAGGATGATGTAGACCGGCATCACCGCGAGCGCGATTTGCGCCGGTATTCCCGCCACCGTGCGCTGGCCGAGGAAGGCGAACGATTCGGGGAATCCGGATACCGGGACGCCGCCGGTGATGATCAGCGCCAGGGCGGCGTATGCCCACATGGTGGCGAAGGTGCCTATCATGGGAGGGAAATCCCACACCGCGACGGTAAGACCGTTCACCGAGCCGAGCAAACCGCCGATGACGACGCCGCACGCCGAAGCCGTCCAGACGTCCAGGCCGCATTTCCACACCAGCAGGCCGAAAAGAACCCCGGAAAGGCTGAGGATCGATCCCATCGAGATGTCGATGCCGGCGCCGCCCGCCAGGACGATCAGCGCCTGCCCCATGGCAAGAAGCGCCATCGTCGCGCCGAACCGGGTCATGCCGAGAAGATTGTCCACGGTGAGAAAATACGGGCTGAGCCCGGACATCACCGCCGTCATGGTCGCGATGAGAATCGCCAAAAAAACAATGCGGTTTCCCGCCAGTTTGCGCAAGAGATTCATGACGCCGCCCCCTCTCCGCGCCTCGCCGCCCACGCGGACTCCCGCTGCTTGGACAACTGCTGCTGCTGCCGGCGCAACGTCCTTTTCTCCAGCATGAGATCGACCTTGATCGAAACGACGATCATCAGACCCACCGCGGCGCGCTCCCACAGCGAGGGAATGCCGAACAAGACGATGCCGTTTTTCATCACCGACATGAAAAACACCCCGGCGAGGGTGCCGACCACCGAGCCGCGCCCGCCGGTGACGGCGGTGCCGCCGATAACCGTCGCCGCGATCGCCGACAGGGCGAGATCGTTGCCGACCGTGATCTCGACGCTGCCCAGACGGCCGACGTACAGCAGGGCGGCGAATCCCACCAAACCGCCGCAAAGGACGTACGAAAGCGTACGCACGCGCCGGGCGGAAATGCCGACGAGTTTGGCCGTTTCCAGTCCGTTGCCGACCGCGTAAATCCGGCGTCCGGCCGGCCTCCGGGTCAGAAAATACCAAAATGCGGCGTAAAAAACGGCAATGACGAGAAGCGAAACCGGGACGCCCCAGACGCGTCCGCGCGTAAGGAAGCCGTATACCGGCGGCAAACCCGTCAGCCATTGCCCGCCCAGCATGAAAAAAACCATGGCGCGGAGAATGCTTTGCGTTCCTATCGTCGCGACAATGTCGGGGATGCGGAGAAAACATATAAGGAAGCCGTTGACCAGGCCAATGGCGCACCCCGCCGCCACGGCGACGCCCGCGATGAAAAAGGGGTTGACCCCGGCGTTGAGCATCCACCCCACGAGGATGGCCACCACTCCCAGCGCCGATCCGACCGATAGGTCTATGCCGCAGATAATCATGATGATGGTCATGCCTATGGCGACGACAGCCAGATCGACGGAATTGCGCAAAATGTTCAATACGTTGCGATAGGACAGAAAATGATCGGCGACGAGGGAAAAAACGACGACCTCGAGCGCCAGCAGGAAGAGCGTGAACAATTCACGCCTGCCTATTCGCGGCTTGAACACCCTGATTCGTTCCGTTATTCCCATGAATGCGCCCCCTATTCCACGCCGCACCAGTCGATGATGGCTCCCGCGACCGATTTCGCGCACCGCGTCAGTTCCTCGACGGAAAGGCGTTCGTCGGGCTGGTGCGCGAGGCGCGGATCGCCGGGGCCGAAATTGACCATGGCGGTGCCGGTGTTCACATACCAGCCCATATCGGTGTGGAACCCGATGCCCCCGAGCCTGGGAGGCACGCCGGCGTCGGCGAGAGCCCGGGTCATGCAGCCGACGAAGGGATGGTCGGACGGCACCTCGGCGCAGTCGGCGTCCACCATCCATTCGATCCGGGGCGGATGAAGCGCCAGCCATGGATCCGTTTCCGCCAACTTCCGTATCTGTTCCTCGACCATGGCCTTCACCTTGCCGCCAAGCCTGTCCTCATCCCGCTCCCCCGGCAGATACTGCGCGTTGAAGGTGATCGTCGCCGAATTGGCGAACGCGGTCGGATACTCCCCGCCCTCGAACTGCGCCGCAAGGATCTGGCAGGGGAGCGCCATCAACGGATGCGTCCGCCATAACGCCCAGTCCCTGTTCATCATATCGAATTGCCGCAGGATCAGTCTGGCCTTGTCGATGGCGTCCACCGCTCCCCCGGTCCGCCAATCGCCCTGCGGCAGTTCGATATGACCGCTCCGACCCTCGATTCTCACACGTCCCCAGAGAATGCCGCGGCATAGCGGAGCGACCGTCATTCCGGTGGATTCGGTCATGATGCCGGCGTCCGCCTTGTATCCCCTGTCGACAAAGGCGAGGCTGCCCATGCCGCCCGATTCCTCTTCCACCACGGTGGCGACTATTACGTCGCCTTTCGGCTTGAAGCCGCTCGCCAGCACCGCCTCCAACCCCGTGATCATGGCGGCGACGCCGCCTTTCATGTCAACGGCTCCCCGTCCGAAAATCACCCCGTCCCGCTGTCGGCCGGAGAATGGATCCTCCGTCCATCCCTCTCCCGGGGGAACCACATCGATATGGCCGGCAAGCATGAGCGAATTGCCGCCCCCGCTCCCCTTCACCGTCGCGGCGAGATTGGGGCGATCGGTGAAATCGCGGTCTTCATAATACCCGGGACGCCCCTCGTATTTCGCCAGGGCCTTGACGTCAGGCTCGAAAAGGTCGATCTTCGCCCCGAGCCGGCGCATCTTTTCCGCCACGAACCGCTGGGCGTCGCCCTCGCGATGAAAACTCCCGTCGCCTCCGAACCAGGGATTGACACTGGGAATACGGATAAGATCGGAGAGAAAACCGGCCGCCGCGTCCCGGTTTGAATCCAGCCAGTCGACCGCCCTTTGCTTCGATTTGTCCATGGGTCGTTCCTTATGCCTTATGCGACGCCGCACCACTCGACGATGAGTCCGGCGATGGCCTTGGCCGACTTCAAGAGATCCGTCAGGGAGACGCGTTCGTCGGCCTGGTGGGCCAGGCGTGTTTCGCCGGGACCGAAATTCAGCATCGCCACGCCCGAATTCACGAACCAGCCGATATCGGTGTGGCTGGTGTTGCCCTCGATCTCCCCCGGCAAGCCCAGCGTTTCCAGCGAACGCGACAAGCAGGCGACGAAGGGATGCTCCGGGGAGACCTCGGCGCAGTCGGCGTCCACCATCCATTCCACCGTGGGCGGACCTTCCCGCAGCCAGGGATCGGTCTCCGCGACGCGGCGGAATTCCTCCTCCAGCCAGACCTTGACCGCGCCGCCTGAATTATTCCCGTCGCGTTCGCCCGGGAGGTACTGGACGTTGAAGGTGATCGTCGCAGAACCGGCGTAGGAGGTGGGAAATTCGCCGCTTGCCACCTGGGCGGCGTGGATTTCGCATGGCTTCGGGGCGTATGGATGCCAGCGCCAAAAGCGCCAGTCGGCGTTCCAGCGTTCGAAGAAATCGAGGAACAGCCGTGCCTTGTCGATGGCGTCCACCGCGCCGCCCCGCCGCCAGTGGGCGCGGGGAAGCTCGATGTGCCCGCCGCGTCCCGGTATGTGCAGCTTGCCCCAAAGTATGCCATGGCAATGGTTGCCGACCTTCAGGCCCGTCGGTTCGGTCATGAGTCCCGCGTCGGCGAGATAACCCCTGTCGACGAACGCCAGCGTTCCCATCCCGCCCGCCTCCTCGTCGACGACCGATCCGACGATGATTTTTCCCTTCGGGTCCAGACCCGACGCGAGAATCGCCTCGAGAGCGAAAATCATGGCGGCGATTCCGCCCTTCATGTCGACCGAACCGCGACCGTATAGCCAGCCGTCGTCGATCTCGCCCGCGAACGGTTCGCGCGTCCACCCGGTCGCGGCGGGCACGACGTCGGCGTGACCAAGCAGCAGCAACGAGCGCCCGCCGCCGGATCCGGGAAAAACGGCCGCGAGATTGGGCCGCCCGGTAAAGTCACGTCCCGCGTAATATCCCGGTTTTCCCTCATACCCCGCCAACGCCTCCGCATCGGGTTCCCACAAGTCGATTTCGCCTCCGAGAGCCGAGAGCTTGGCCGCAAGCTTCGACTGCACGTCGCCCTCACGCATAAACTCCGGTTCGCCCCCGAACCACGGCGTCACGCTCGGAACGCGTACCAGATCGCGCGCGAAATCGTACAATTCCCCGCAATGGGCGTCCAGCCAGGCGGAGACGGTATCCTTCGCATCCGTCATCATCACACCTTTTCCGGTTCCAGTCCGAGGGCGAGGCGAAGTATCTCCTGCTCTCCCGCCTCTTCGCGGGACCTTTTTTTCGACATCCGCCCTTCATGCATCACAACGAAGGAGTCGGCCAACCCGAGAACCTCGGGGAGATCGGACGAGATAAGCAGGATCGACACCCCCTGTCCGGCCAATTCCATGATCAAACGGTGCACCTCGCTCTTGGTGCGCACGTCGATGCCGCGCGTCGGTTCGTCGAGGATCAAGACCCGGGGTTCGTGCAGAATGCCGCGCGAGAGAAGCACCTTCTGCTGATTGCCGCCGGAGAGGCTGCTGGCCGGCGCTTCGATGCCCGCGGATTTCACGTTCAGCCGTTCCGAAGTCCGCGTCGCCACTTCGCGCTCGCGTTTGCGGTCGATGACGCCCCTTCCGGAAGCCAGGCGCGGCAACAGCCCCGCCGTCATGTTGTCGCGGATGGCGCGGGACATGAACAATCCCTGGATCCGCCGATCCTCGGGAACATAGGCGATCCCGCTGTCGAACGCGGCCTTGACGGAAGCCGGCGCGAAGGGTTTGCCGTCGAGCTCGATGGATCCCGAATCGGCGGGCATTTCGCCGAATATCGCCCGTGCCATTTCGGACCGCCCCGCTCCGACCAATCCGTACACGCCGAGAATCTCCCCCTTGCGAAGCGTGAACGCGACATGCGAGTAATATCCCGCCCGGCTCAGATCCTTCACCGACAACATCGGATCGCCGGCGATGTCGCGTTTGACGTAATTGTCGAATTCGACCGAGCGTCCCGACATGGCCTCGACGAGGGACGCCTCCGTCGCCTCCGCCACCGGCATGGTCACGATTTTCCTGCCGTCGCGAAGCACGGTCATGGCGTCGGCAATCTGGAACAATTCCTGAATCCGGTGGCTTATGTACAGTATGCCGACGCCGCGCCTTTTGAGCTCCCTGACCATCGAGAACAGGATGCCGGTCTCGACATGGCTGAGGATCGACGTCGGTTCGTCCAGGAGCAGCAGGCGCGCGTTGCGGTGAACGCCGCGCGCGATCAGGGTCAACTGCTGGGTGCCTATCGAAAGTTCGTTCATCGATTTGGAGACGATGTCGGGGGACAGCCCCATGCGGGTCATGCCTTCCGCCGCCTCCTCCGTCATGCGCCGCCAGTCCATCCCTCCCGACGGGGTGAGCAACTCCTCGCCCAGATAGAAGTTTTCCACCACCGACAGTTTCGGAAAAAACATCGGCTCCTGGTAGACGATCGAGACGCCCGCCCGCGTCGCGTCCGCCGGCCCGTGAAAAACCACCGGCTTGCCGTCCATCTCCATATGCCCCGAATCCGGGGCGTGGACGCCGGCGATCATTTTCATGAGCGTGGATTTTCCCGCGCCGTTTTCGCCGACGATGGAGTGGATTTCTCCGGCATGGACGTCGAAGGAAACGTCGTCGAGAGCGCGGGTCCCGCCGAAGCTCTTGCCGACGCCCTTCATGCCGAGGAGCGGAATGCTGCCCATGATGCGCTTCTCCCGGATGCGTCCCGGCGTCGCTCCGAACGGAACCACGCCGGGACGCCGTGGTCTCAGAAGTCGAAGGTGTCGACGTTGTTCGCGTCGATGACGAGCGGATCGCCGAGAAGGAGGATTTTTTCGTCGGCGAAATACTTCACCGGCGCGTCGAATCCGGGAATGGCGTTTTCCGCCGCGAAGGATTTGCCGTCGGCCAACCGCTTGCCGGCCCAGGCGGTGAGATACCCGAGCCTCCACGGATCCCAGAGAACGGATTCCTTCATGACGCCGGACTTGATGAACGGGCGCACGGTGTTGGGCGATCCATAGCCGATGACGGCGACCTCGCCCGCCATGTCGGCCTGCTGCACCGCTTGCACGACGCCGGGAACGGTGGTGGAGGCGACGGCCACCAGCCCCTTGATCGCGGGGAAACGGGTCATCAGTTCTTCCGCCTGGCGGAGGGCGTCCTCGCTGGAACCGCCGCTGGTGAAGCGGACGTCGACCAGCTCCATCTTCGGATATTTGTCCTTCAACCGCTCCTTCATGAAGGCGATCCAGGCGTTGAGATTGGTGGCGGTGGATTCGCCGGAGACGATGCCGATCTGCCCCGATTCCCCGCATTGCGCGGCGAGGCGGTCGATCAAGGTGTAGCCGAGATCCTTGTCCATGGCCTGGGCGACGTAGACCTGGCGTTCGGAATCGGCCGAATCGCTGTCGGAGGTGAAGACGGCGATGCCGGCGGCGCGCGCCCGCCTGATCACCGGGTTCAGGGAAACGGCGTCGAGAACGGAGATGGAAATGGCGTCGACCTTCTGTTGGATGAGGTTTTCAAACAGTCTGACCTGTTCGGAAGCGGACGCGGTCGGCGCGCCGACGTACATGAATTCGATTCCCAGATCCTGGGCCGCCTTTTCGCCGCCCTTTTCCATGGCGGTGAAATACGGAATGCCGATGAGCTGCGGGATGAAGGCCACGCGGGTCTTCTCCGCCGCGCTGGCGGCGCCGGTAAACAGAAGGGCGAAAAGAGCCGCCCACAGGAATGATGCGCGTTTGCCTGTCATGTTTTCTCCTCATGCAATTGCCAAAATGACGCGATGGAGACCGGACGGTCTCCGTTATTTTGCGCAAAGCCAATCGAACAGGTTGCCCCAGAAATCGCCATAATGCTTCCAGTTCACGAACTCCGGCGGTCCCCAGTGCGGGGCGGCGTCCGAGGCGAAGGCGGCGGTGCGGCCCTTGCCGAACGAACGGACGGCGACGAAGGGGTGATTGTCGCCGACTGTCGCCAGCATCTCGCCCTCGGGGCGCGCTTCGAGTTGGTTGTAGCCGAGAAAATGCGGCCAATCGCCCTGAATGCCCCTGAAAACGGGGTGGTCGGCCTTGACAGTCCTCGGCTTGATGCCGGCGGGCTTTTCGATGCGGTCGTCGCGGTCGAGAATCCCCACCGGCAGGATCTCGTTGATCGCGGTCCGGGAATACCGCGCCTTGGCGTCGATTCCGGAGAAGGAGAGATAGCCGCCGATCATGCAGAACCCGCCGCCGTTCTCGACGTAGGTCTTGATGGACTCGATGCGGTCCGGGATGACCTGCCCCTTGACGAATCCCTTGTTGGTCAACAGAAGCGAGTTCGCGCCGATGTCGGAGAGGACCACCGCGCCGTACGCCGACAATTCCTCGGGCGTATAGGGAAAGTTTTCCGAAACTTCGTGGCCGGGACAGTGCGTCACCTCGAAGCCCCTCTTTTCCAGCGCCTCCTTGAGCCAGGTGACGCCGGTCTCGAACTCGCAGGACGTGAAGATGTCGAATCCCTTGATGTGGGAGATGTGTTTTATCCAGGATTCGCCGCCGATAAGAATCTTTTTCATGCAGATTTCCTCCATAATAAAGTGGGCAAAAAAACATTCGCCGGCGCCGTGGCGTCATGCCCCCTCGGCCGGCCCCGACGATTGCCGCGCGACAAGACGCAACGGCAGCATGACGCGGCGCGGCTTCAACCCGGGACGGGCCGCCCGTTCCAATAAGAGCGCCACCGCCGTCCCTCCCATTTCCAGGCGCGGCTGATGAATGGTGGTCAAGGGCGGATTGAACAGTCCGGAAAGCGTGATGTCGTCGAAGCCGACGACCGAAACGTCCGCGGGAACGCACAGTCCCATCTCGGTCAGCGCCCGCACCGCGCCGCAGGCCATGAGGTCGTTCGCGGCGAAAATGGCGGTGGGTCTCTTCTTCGCCCGCATGACGCGGCACGTCGTGACATACCCGCTTTCGGCCTGGAAGTCGCCGGCCAGAATCATCCGCGACGGCACCGGGTGCCCGGCGTCCCTCATATACTGGACGAATCCGTCCACCCGGTCCCAGGAGGGATAGACCTCCGGCGCTCCGCCGATGCAGGCCACGGTTCGGTGACCGAGCGCGAAGAGGTGGTCCGCCGCCATGCGACCGCCCGCGAAATTGTCCACCTGGATGGAATCGGTGTTCATCCCGTGCACTTCACGATCGAGCATGACGAAGGGGATGTCCCGTGCGATGCTTCCCGGCGGTTTCTGGCCGTGATCGCCGACGTTGATCAGCACGATTCCGTCCATTTGCTTCTCCGCCAACATGGAGAGATAATGCGCCTCTATTTTCAGGCTGGCGTCGGAATTGCAAATGATGACGCTGTACTCCCTCTCGAAACAGGCGTCCTCGACACCCCGCGCGATTTCGGCGAAATAGGGATTGGTGATATCGGGAAGCACGACGCCGATGGTGCTGGATTTGCGGCGGCGGAGGCCGCTGGCGAGTCGATTGGGGCGATAGTGGAGGCGCCGCATGGTCCTGAGGACGCGCTCGCGCTTCTCCTCGGAGACGAACCTCGTTCCGTTCACCACATGCGAGACGGTGGTGACGGACACACCTGCCATTTCCGCGATCTGTTTGATTCCCGTAGCCAAAGCGATTTCGCAATTGGGCAGTGACCGTACGCCGCGTGCCGATATCCGGCCGAAAAGGCTATTGCCGGCGCTTCCCGGCGATTCCGGGCTGTTTCATCAGGGTCGGGCGGTTCGGCGATGCAAGGCGGCGAAGAGCGGCGTTCCATGTGTTGTTGTGCCGCAAACGTTTGCGCAAACGTTTGCGTGGACTTTATCAGCAATTTTCCGGTTGTCAATTTATTTTTTGACTTTTTTCCGCGCGCCGGGGCTATTCCCCTCACGACCCCGACACATGCAGTTCTCCGCCCATGGAGGCGACGCCGGGCGGAAAAACATGGAGCGCATGGCGTTCAATGCCAGTCCGCCCGCTCATACGCTCCAGGAATTCCTTGCCTTTTGCATATTGAACGAAAGCATCCATGTCCCGCGCCTTGTTCGCTTCCGGTACAGAGTGATTCAAGGAAGGCGGATGTCCCCGGTCCCTCGCCGTCTCCTTGTTCCCGCGATGGGCAAATGAAGGGAACCGGTCGCTCCGGCCGTGGGGGCCGCGGCGACCCCACCCCGGAGGAGCTCTGGAACACCCGTATCATAGCCGATGAACGTGAAAAAGTGCATCTCCATCGTCTGCGCGGGCGATGCCTGACACAATACGCCGCGCGCCTCCCGGACGGCATCCAGGATCGTCGCGAGCGGCGGCCATTCCTCAAAATAGGGGGTAAATCACGCGGGGAGCCGGTGTGGACCAGAAAATGGATCAGGCACACTACTGTGCCGCGTGCCGAAATCTTTGACCTTTAATGAGCGGAAACAGGCGGAGTTATTACTCGCACTAAACTGAATCCTCTACCGGCCGAGGCCGGTAGAGGATTCAGTTTCAAGATATTGCGCCGAACGCCATTCAAAAGGATCAATCCCATTAATAGTATTTTCCCAATTTCAAACCAGCATCAGTTTACAAAACTGACTATGCACTAGTTCTGCGCCGGCTGATTCTGGTTCGCCTCGGCGTTCCGGCGCTGGAAATCGAGCGCCCACGCCTCCACTTCCTTGTCGATTTCGGCGGCGCGGGCGTCGCCAAGTCCGGTGCGCAGTTCCGTGATGAGCGGATCGATGGCGGCGGGCGGATACCCGGCCAGCTTGGCCAGCGAATACCACTTCATCGCCTGGGCGGGATCCGCGGCCTGGCCGGAGAAGCCCTCGCGATGGAGGACGGCGAGATTCTTCATCGCGCCGGCGTTGCCGAGTTCGGCGGCGGCGCTGAACATGGCGAAAGCCTGGTTCGGGTCCCTGGCCTGACCGAAGGCGCCCTCGTGGAAAATGACGCCGAGATCGTTGGCGGCGTTCTGGTGGCCCGAACCGGCGGCGCGCTTCAAGAGTTCGACGCCCCACGATTCGTTCTTCTCGACGCCGATGCCGGCGAAATAGAGGGAAGCGAGCTTATACAGCGCCTGCGACAGGCCGGTGCTGGCCGCACGCTCGAAATACTCGAACGCCTTCGTCCCGTCCGCCGCAACGCCCATGCCGATCTCATAGCAGACGCCGAGATTGTAAAACCCTTCCGGCATGCCTGTGGCCGCGGCTTTGCCGTACCACTCGAACGCCTTCGTGTAGTTGCGCGGAACGCCGATGCCGCGCTCGTACATGCTGCCCAGATTGAGCATGGCGACCTGGTTGCCCTGTTCCGCCGCCTCGACGATCATCGCCACCGCCTGCTGCGGCGTTACGCCCTGGGGTTGATCCCCGGGAGGCCGCAAGGCGTCCTCGCCCGACGGGGCCGCGGATGTGAAGAGAACGACAAGGGACAATACGACGGGTAGCGCTTTCTTCATGATGGTTATTCCTCGATGGCGACCTGCTCGTCCTTGTTCAGCGAGACGACCACACAGTCGTTGGCGTAAGTCCGTTCCGGGAGCACGACGAGCATATTCAGGTAATCGGCCCCGCCCCAGACATACGGAGCGTGGTGCCACACTCCTGCATTTATCGTCACAAAGGTGCCCTTGGGTTGACGAAAAACCCGAATCCTGTCTTTGGGACAGGCGCCGTTGGGGGTCGCGGGCGCGACATGGAAGAGGGCGTCGGCGTCAAGCGCCAGGTTCCCCTCGGCGCACCAGGAATGCATTTCCGTCACATTCACCACAAGGGGACGCTTTTCGACCCGGCATATGGAGAAGCTGGGCATGGACCTCGGGTGATGAATCGCCAACTGGGACATGTCGCGGAAAAACTGCACCGGCTTGTCGCCGATCGCCTCGGTGTCGGGATTGAGCATGTTGACGAAGGTGCCGAAGGGCTTGAAGGCCTCGACCGTCAGTTCCTCGATTTTCACGCTGGGCATGGCGTCCTCCTGATAAAAGGAAAAAGGCGGGCCCGCGCCCGCCTTGTGGTTATTTTTTCGTCTGGGCCTGTTTTTCGAACATTTTCGACAGCCGCCGGCAGGTGATGTCGGAGAATTTCTGCTCGCGCAGCTTGTCGAGCACCGTTTTGGCGTCCACCGGCCCCATTTTGAGGACCGCCTCCCTGGCGGCGGGGAGCTCTTCCTTGAAGACGATCTCGCCAAGCTCCTCCGCCAGGGCGGTCGATTTGTCGATCACGCCGGCGGCGAAATTGAGGATGCCCTGGTTCTGGGCGACGTTGACGCCCTTCTGCACCGCCGCGCGGGCGCTCTGCCGCGCTTTGGCGGCGGTGGAGAAAACGCCCCTGACGGCGCGCAGCGCCTCGGCGTTTCTGCCCATGCGCCTGAGCATGGCGATAATGAGGTTCATGACGTTGATCTCGAACTTGACGTCGGTGTTCGAGGAATGGTTGAGAATGTCCTGATAACGGAGAAGCGCCGTTTCCAGCGCGGCCCGCTCCTCCAGGGGAACGCCGGGCCATTCCGCCTTGAAGCTCTCGAGGAAGGCCTGGAATGATTCGAATCCCCCGGGAATCGACGCGTCCATGAGGGACAAGTCGCGCTTTTCGCGGAACAGCCAGGCGGTCCGCAAATAAAACCGCGCCAGTTTGTTGAACTGGCGCATGTTGGGGGACAGAAGTTCCTGTTCGTAGATGGCGAGGATATGGGCCGCCAGGGCGGAGTCGACCGAATACTCGTCTTTCCCGAAATCGATGGCGGCGCCGAGCCTGGCGATGAAGCTATTGGGCATCCGTGAATAGATGAGGAGTTTTTCGCGGATCAATTCCTGCTTGCCGCCGGATTTGTCTTCGCCCCTGAACGTCTCCGTCTCGTCGCAGAAATGGCAGTTCGGGCAATGCCAGATATGGTAGAAATTCGGACGTATATGGACGAATTCCGGGTTTTCCCATTTGTAGGTCGCGACGTGGGAGTCTTCCTCGACGATCTCGGGCTGGTACATGCGCGATTTGATGTACCTCTGCACCGATTCGGCTTCACAAAACGGACACTTGACCTTGACGGGGACGAACGGCGTTTCCTTGGCCATGGCTGGTCCTTTTCTTCGCTGCCCTATTTCTCCGCCGGAGCCTCCGTCCCGGAGTCGGGCGTCGTCGCTTCGCGAAGCGCCTCGGCGGCATCCCGGCCCGCGTCACCGGCGCCGTCAACCGTTTCCACGGCACTCTCCCCCGCTTCGGCTGCGGCCGAAGCGACCCGCTCCGCCGCGGCATCGACCTTTTCCTCGACGACGGCGGCGGCTTCCTCCACCGTGGCGCGCGCCGATGCGGCTGCATTCTCGATCGTTTCGGCGGCGGGAATGTCTATGGGAGCGGGAGGAGCGGACTCGCCGACGGATCCGGACGCATCCCCGTACGCTTCGGGCGGAACCGGCAACGAGGGCGTCGCATCATCGGCGGTTGACGCGGCGGAAGACTCGACGACGGGCGCGCTCTCGGCGGGAGACTCGGCCGACGCTTCCGGCGTCGAGTCGATCGGCGCGGGCGGAGCGGGGACAGCCTCGACGTCGCCGTCGGCGGAGGGCACGACGAGCGGTCCGGTAAACGGCGCTTGCTCTTCGAGTTCGCGCTGGGCGCTCGGGATGTCCATCCCTTGTGGGATGGCGTCGTCGCGGCGGTGGTGGAAGTAGTAATTAATGCCGATGGCGAGGAGCACGAAAATGACGAAGAGGTAGGCCGTCATCCGGCGCAGCGGGTTTTTCGCACCCATCACGCCGTCCATTCCGGTTGACATGCCGGTAAGCCCCCCGCCCTTGCCCTCCTGGAGGAGCACCAAACCGACGATGAGAAACGCCACCAGAAAGAATACGATAAGAGACAAAACGCTCACAGCCACCTCCTCCCGAACAGAACGTGCGGTTCGATGTCGATATAATAATCACCGCGCCAGACCGAAAGCCGGCATGGCGCGCAAGATATAAAATCATACCCGTCGCCGGGATGTGCCGCAAGTGAAAAGCGCCGACGAAAGAATAAAGAATCATAAATATTGCGAAGCAGATCCACTCGCCGGACACAGCGCTCGAAAAACGGCAAAAAATTCCGGACATGGACCGATAACGCGGCCTCGTCCGGGAAAAAAACTCCGAACATGGCTAAAGCTTTTCTCCCATCAACCGCAAATGAATGCATCCGGCCATTTCCCGTGCAATTTCGGTCCGGATCAATCCCAGTCCGCCGGAGGCGGGCCGGAGTGAAAAAAGTAGGAGGCGCAAATGGCGAATCCATACGCGAAAAATCAGTATCTCAAGACGCAGGTGGAGACGGCGACGAAAGAGCAGTTGGTGGTGATGCTCTTCGACGGCATTGTCCGCTTTACCGAGCAGGCGCGGAAATCAATTCGGGAAAACGACATTGAAAACATCCACCAGCACCTGATGCGCGCCCAGGCGATCGTCATGGAACTCATCTATACGGTCGACCGCGAAAAGGGCGGGGACGTTGCGCAAAGCCTTCTCGCTCTCCATGCCTACGCATTCAATTGCCTGATCCAGGCCAACATGAAACGGGACGAAAGCAAGATAGACGAAGTGCAGGAAATCTACCGCCAGCTCCGCGGCGGCTGGACAGCCGCGATGGGAAACCTCGGCATCTCGAGCACCACGTCGCAAGCCGCCGCTCCGTCCCGGCCGGCCGCAGTCCCCGCGCCGGCGCAGGCAAACGCGGCTCCGCAAACGGCCGAAATCCATCCGCGCATCGCGAAATTGCCCTCCATGCCCGCAACCGCGCCGAAGCTGCCGGAAACATCGGCTTCGATCGCCAAACCCGCCGCCACCGGATACGCCATGGGAAAAACCGCCGGCGCGGCCATGCAGGCGCATCAGCGTTCCGCCGCCATGCTCTCCGCCTACCAGTACGGCGGCAGGAGCATTGCTTAAAAAACGCAGGAAAGCGTCATGGCCTTTCTCCAGGGACGTCTCCGGGCGTCCCTGACCGCGTTTTGGAGCCGATCGGCGGTGATGGGCAAGTCTTTGCGATTGCAATGGCAGCGCCGCTCCATCTTTTTATTCCGTTGGAATGCCGACAAAACCGAGAGACCGCCACGAGGCGATTGCGCGTGGCGTGGCGTTCTTCACGCCGTAATCGCGCTTCGTGATAAAAAAACGGTTTGTTTTCCCGGAAGCACGGATATACTGGGATAATCCGGGGGGTACGGCCGGACACCCGACATAGATCAGGATACGGAGCGCCGCATACCGAACGATGCGGCCGGATGCGATGCGAAATCGACGACAACATTTGCCTTGGCTGTCGGCGCGAATCGGTGCGATTGCGCGCCGTTGCGTTTCACCGCCGGGGCGGACTACAGGAGCGGGCATGGCCAAACGCCTTGACGCGGGGGTGGTTGGGGGGGGGGTACTGGCGCTGTGCATCGTGGTTTTGTCCGGAACCGCGCGCGCCGCCGGCGAGTGGGAATGGACGGCCGGCCAGGGATGGGTGCAGGGAGCCGGCGTTTCGCGCCCGACCGCCCGCGAGCAGCTCGCCCACGCCTACCAACTCGAACAACGCGGCGAATTCATGGACGCCGCCCGCCAATATTTTCTCCTGATCCAAAACTTCCCGGACTCGGAGGAAGCCGGCGTCGGCCTGCAGCGCCTGGCGAAGTGCCTGTTCGAAATGGAAAACTTCTATACGTCCTACCAGGCGATCGAGCAGGTCATCAAGACCTATCCAAACACCGGCCGCATGTCCGACCTTATCGAAATCGAGCTCCGCATCGCCAAAAAGATGCTCATGAGCAACGCCGCCACGACCGTATTCGAGCAGGACGCCAATGCGCGGCAGACAAACATCCGCCGCGCCCTCGAAGTCGTGAACCAGGTGCTTGAACACGACCCGTGGGGTCCGGTCGCCGCCGAGGCGTACATCGTCAAGGGCGAAGCGCACATGTACATCGGCGAGATCGCCGCCGCCAGGGCGGCGTTCGAACACGTACAAAACGATTTCCCTCGCTCGCAGCATGTCGAGCGCGCCCGGCTGGGCGTCATCCGCTGCGACTCCCTCGTCGGCCAGGCGTCGTCGCAGGAGCTCAAGGAGCAATACGACCTGTACCGCGAAATCGAGGAGGAGCGGCGCAAGGATGGCGGCGCCGGCCCGGTCGACGAATTCGACGACCTCGACGAAACGACCAGACAACTCGCCGACATCGAGGCGGGCAAGATGATGGACCAGGCCGCGCAATACAAGCGCATGGGCACGCACCAGGCGGTCAAAGCCGCCGATTTCCTCTACAAGGAAGTCATCCGCCGCTACCCGCATTCCCCACAGGCCCAGGAGGCGCGGGAGACGCTGGGCATCATGAAGATTCCGGAGGAGGAGGGCCGGATGCGCAGGGCCATCCGCAGCATCAACTGGAATCCGTTCAACTGGAACAAGGAACCGGAACCGCCATGGATCACCCCGCAGCTGTCCGCCGAGGACGCGGTCATCGTCGACACCGGCATCGGGCCGATCGCCGGCGTGCCGGAAACCGCTTTCCCGCTTGACCCGGGCGCCGCCGGGGTGCGGCCGGCCGCCTTCGACGATCCGAACCTCCAGACCAACTACGACGGCGATCTCGCCAGCCTCCCCGGCTTCGGGGACGGTCGCGACCGCGCGGGCGGACCGCCGCAGCGCCCGATCCAGGGACCGCCGGCCGGATTCGCCGAACCGGTGTACGGCGCGCCGGGGCCTCCCGCGTACCGGCAACCGGCAGCGCCCAACCCGCTGCCGTCCATCCCGGACAGCGATCTCGTGGGCGTGCCGGGGGCAGCGCCCGTATCCGTCGCCTCCCAATCCTATTATTCGCCGGCCGCGCCGGTTCAGACGCCGCCGCCGGTCGCGGGATACTACGAACCGCATCCTTCCGCCACCCCCCTGCCCGACATCGCGCCGGCGGGAAGACCGTCTGATCCGCCGCGCCTCGGCGTCATGCCGGGCGACGACATGTCGGACCTGATAGGGCCGACGCGGAGGATGGACTCCGGGCAGGCGCCGCTGCCGTACGGCCTCGACCCCGTCCCGGCGGGACAGGCCTATTATCAGCAGCAGTACGCCGCGCCCGATACATACCAGGCGCCGCAGACGTACGCGACGACGCAAACGTATTCCGCCCCGCCCGCCACGGGCGGCGGCTGGACGATGGATAGCGATTTGTGGTAGGGGGAATCTTTCGGGAGAAAGACCATGCGGGGAAAATGGGCGCTATGGGGGGGAATGGCGGCCGCGGCGCTTCTGGCGTCGGCCGCGGGATGCAGGACGTCGACGCGTTCCGGACTGCCTGACCACATCCGGACGGTCGAGGTGCACGTCTTCAAGAATTCGACCATGACGCTCGGGCTCGAGGGCAAACTCACCCGCGCGGTGATCGATTCGGTCAATGCCGATCCGCGAATCCGGGTCGCCTCGCGCGGCGACGCCGTGTTGACGGGCGAAATAACGCGGTACACCCGGACGACGCTCCGCGACACCACCACGGACGAACTCGGCACGGTCAAGCTCGTCGTCGAGGCGACCTATTCCCTGTACGATGCGCGGTCGGGCGTGTATCTGGTGGACGAGGCGAAGTTCTCCAGCGATGAGCTCGGCCTCAGTTACGGCGTCTACGAATACGCGCAGGACGAGCGCGAGGACGTGGCGCGGAATCGCATCTTGCGCGAAATGGGAGCCGAGATCGTCAGGCGCACGATTGGAATATGGTAACCTGATCCCCGGGATCGGAGCGGAAACCGGACAGTCTTCAAGAGGCGCCCCATTCATCGGGGCGCTATTTCTTCGAGAGCGCCCAGGGACCTGAAAAGGCCCGCCGGGCCGAACCAAAGGAAAACGAGAGCCAATGCCAAGTCCCTTCGACAACGATCGTTCCCCCAGGCAACCGCGCATGGGCCGATCCCTGTGGATGTGGGCGGTCATCGCCCTGTTCCTCGTGGCGGTCCTCGCCCTCCAGGGTCCCAGTTCCCAGTCCCGCCGCGCCAGGGAGATCCCTTACAGCGAATTTCTCGAGGATGTCCAGCAACGCCGCGTCCGTTCCGTCGTGGTCGAAAAGGAAAGCGGGACCATCCGGGGCGAATACCAGGTCTCCGGCCAGGCCGCCGGCGGCGGCGACGCCAAGAATTTCACGACGGTCGCCCACCCCGGCGCGATCGCGGAACTCGAGTCCATGCTTCGCGCGGCGCGGGTGAACTTCAGCTACGAAGCGCCCGGCATCTGGCGCGACCTCTTCCCGTTCCTCGCCTGGGCGGCGGTCCTCGCCCTGTTCTTCTACTTCTTCTTCTACCGCCAGATGCGCGGCGGCGGCGGCGGCGTCCTCTCCTTCGGAAAAAGCCGCGCCGTGCGCATCACCAGCGAAAAGAACAAGAAGACCTTCGCCGACGTCGCCGGCATCGACGAAGCGAAGGAGGAAGTCGAGGAGATCATCGAATTCCTCAAAAATCCGGCCAAATTCCAGCGCCTCGGCGGACGCCTCCCCAAGGGCGTGCTCCTCATAGGCAGCCCGGGCACGGGAAAAACCCTCCTCGCCAAGGCCATCGCCGGCGAAGCGAACGTGCCGTTCTTCTCGATCAGCGGTTCCGACTTCGTCGAGATGTTCGTCGGCGTCGGCGCCAGCCGCGTGCGCGATCTGTTCGAGCAGGCCAAGTCCAACGCCCCCTGCATCATCTTCCTCGACGAAATCGACGCCGTCGGCCGCCGCCGCGCCAACGACCTGCCGGGTTCGGGCATCGAAACGGCCCAGACCCTCAACGCCATCCTGGTCGAGATGGACGGCTTCCAGTCCGACGACAACGTCATCGTCATCGCCGCCACCAACCGTCCCGACGTCCTCGATCCCGCGCTTCTTCGCCCGGGCCGCTTCGACCGGCGCATCTATGTGGACGCCCCGGACCTGCGCGGCCGCGAGCAGATCCTCGCCGTGCACGCCAAGGGGGTGAAGCTCTCCGGCGACGTAGAACTTTCCATCATCGCCAGGGGCACGCCCACCTTTTCCGGCGCCGACCTCGAAAACCTGGTCAACGAAGCCGCCCTCATCGCCGTCATGCGCGAAAAGGACGCGGTGGACATGGAATGCTTCGAGGAGGCGCGCGACAAGGTCCGCTTCGGCAAGGAAAAACGCTCCCGCCTGATGGACGAGGAGGACCGTCGCGCCACCGCCTACCACGAGGCGGGACACGCGCTTCTCATGCGGCTGGTGCCGCACGTCACGCCGCTTCACAAAGTGACGATCATCCCGCGCGGCCGGGCGCTCGGAGCCACCATGCAGCTCCCCGAGAAGGACGAGTACAACATGGGCCGCAAGCGCATCCTCGGCGAGATAACGGTCCGCCTCGGCGGCCGCGCGGCGGAGGAGATTTTCCTCGACGACGTCACGAACGGCGCCGCCATGGACTTGCAGCAATCCACCGCCTTCGCCAAGGCGATGGTGTGCGAATGGGGCATGACGAGCGCGGTCGGCCTGCCGTACCTCTCGGACGAACGGGGAGAATCGGAAGGTTTTTCGCTCGGGAAGCCGTATTCCGAGGACACCGCCCGCCTGAGTGACACCGAGGTCAGGGCCATCCTCGACGACTGCTACAACGAGGCGCGCCGGCTGCTGTCGGAACACAGCGAAGACATGGAAATACTCGTCGCCGGGCTTATGGAATACGAGATGCTCAGCCGCGACGACATCGAACTGATCCTCGAAAAGCGCTCGCTCGAACCGCTTCGCGAATTGAAGAAAAACGGGAAATCGGGGACGCCCGCCGCCGAGCCGGCGAACGCGGAAATGCGGGAAACGGCGAACAATGCGGCCTTCGGACCGGACGCCGGCGAAACGGCGGAAGCGATCGACCGCATCGGGGAACCTTCCGATGCGCCGCGGGAAGCCGACGATCCGAAGGCGTGACTGGGGGCGGTTCCCACCCCGTTGCTGACGGGCCCTTCATTCGTTTTCATATACCAAGGAGAACCTTCCGGCGGGATGCCCTCCTTTTCCTATCTTGCCGCGAGGTCGATCGCCACCCGCATGCCGTCCTGAGCGGGATCCACGCCGGGCGGGAGCGCAGCGACGAGTCGGCGGTGGCTGAAATAGTGCGAAATGTGGGTGACGAGCGTTCGTTCCGGGCGCAGGCGGTCGTGCGTCCGCTTGACGTCGGCGAGGTTGAAATGGGTCTCGTGCGGCATTGTCCTGGCGCAACTGACGATCAGGGTGCGGAGGTCTTCCAGGGGCGGCAGGGAGGACTCGGGGATGCGCGAGACGTCAGTCAGGTAGGCGAGGTCGCCTATGCGGAATCCGAGGATGGGAAGCGCCCCGTGCAGTATCGGAATCGGCGTCAGTTCCAGGCCGGCGGCAGTGAACGGCCCCTCGATCCCGCGCAGTTCGACTTGCGGCAGCCCCCCGCCCCACTGCGTCGCATGCCAAACGTAATCGAAACGCCGTTCGATCGTCCGCAGGGTTTTTCCGTCGCCCCAGACCGGAACGGTGCGGCTTTTGAAAAAGCTGTAGGAGCGGATGTCGTCGAAGCCGTTGGTGTGGTCCGCGTGGCCGTGGGTGAGGACGAGGGCGTCGACGGTGAAAACTCCGGCCCGCAGGCATTGGATGCGGAATTCCGGGCTTGCGTCGATGATGAGGTTGCGCCGGCCGTTCCTGACGAGCGCGCTCGACCGCAGGCGCTTGTCGCGCGGATCTTTCGACCGGCAGACGGCGCAACGGCAGCCGGGCACCGGCACGCCGGCCGAGGTGCCGGTGCCGAGGAATTCGAGTTCGACCGTTTTTCGTGCGCGCGCCATTCCGGCCTTTCGCATCCGCTCCGCCGAAGAAGATACGATTATAGGGATTTCTCTTGTGTCTTACAGACGCATTTCACGGAACGGGCGAAAAAAACCTCCCCGCACGGGGGAGGTTTTTCGCCTTGGCGAAGATGGGGGCAATCCGGATCAGCCGTTCCTGCGCTGGAATTCCCGCATGAAGGCGACAAGCGCCTTGACGCCCGCCTCCGGGAAGGCGTTGTAGATGCTGGCGCGGATGCCGCCGACGGAGCGGTGGCCCTTGAGGCCGTCCATGCCGGCTCCCTGCGCCTCCTTGACGAACTTGGCCTCGAGGTCCTCGCTGGCGAGACGCCAGGTGACGTTCATGATCGAACGCGACCCCTTCTCGGCGCACGGCTTCCAGAAGTCGCTGGCGTCGAGTTCGTCGTAAAGCAGCTTCGCCTTGGCTTCATTGCGCCTTTCGAACGCGGCGACGCCGCCTTCTTTCTCCATCCACTCGGTGACGAGCTTGAGGATGTACACGGCCCAGGTGTTGGGGGTGTTGTAAAGGCTCGGTTCCTTCATGTGAGTCGCGTAGCGGAAGAAAAGGCTCAAGGATTCGGGCGCGCGCTCGGCCTGCTCCTTGCGCAGGACAACAAGCGCCAGACCGGACGGCCCGATGTTTTTCTGCGCACCGGCGTAGATCATGCCGAAATCGTCGACGTCGATCACCCGCGACATGATTTCCGAGGACATGTCGGCGATAAGCGGAGCCGGGGTTTTCGGGAACTCGGGGAAGCGGATGCCGCCGATCGTTTCGTTCGAGCAGATGTGGACATAGGAGGCGTCCGGACTCAACGCCAGCTCCGGCAGCTTCGGCGCGCGCAGATAGTCGTCGTTCCTGCCGTCCCAGACGACGTTCACCTTGCCGACGATCCTCGCCTCCTTGATCGCCTTCGCCGCCCATGAACCGGTGTGGACGTAGTCGGCCGATCCGGACGCGCGCAGGAAATTGAGCGGTATCATCGCGAACTGCTGGCTCGCGCCGCCGGGAAGAAAGAGAACGCTGTAGTCTTCCGGAATGTTCATCAGTTTGCGGACGTTCGCCTCCGCCGCCTTGATGACGGCGTCGTAAGTTTTGCCGCGGTGGGACATTTCCATGATAGACATGCCGCTACCCTGGTAGTCGAGCATTTCGGACTGGGCCTGTTCCAAAACCGGCAGCGGCAGGACCGCCGGGCCGGCACTGAAATTGAAGATGCGGGCCATGTTGTTCCTTTCGGGAAAATCGCTACAATCGTTGTGAATATACACGCCGGCCAATGGCATGTCGCGACCCATTATAGCAACGGGCTCGCCGTGCGCAACATATTTGGGGAAAAATATATCTATCTCTTTTCGATCGGGAGGCCCATGGGCAAAGTCGTGGATCTGGACACGCTCGCGGCCGAGGCGGAAACATGGCGGCGGGACGGCAAAAAGGTGGTGTGGACAAACGGCTGTTTCGATCTGTTCCATACCGGCCACGCCCGGGCGCTCGCCGAGGCGAAAGCGCTCGGCGACGTCCTGGCGGTGGGGTTGAATTCGGATCGCTCCATTCGCGGATCTAAGGCGGCGGACAGGCCGATCCGCCCCGAGAGCGACCGGGCGGGCGTCCTGGCGGCGCTGGCGGCGGTGGACCGGGTCGTCGTGTTCGACGGCGCCCGCTGCGACCGCGAGATCGCGGCGGTCAAACCCGACATCTGGGCGAAGTCCGGCGACTACACGGAGGAATCGCTCGATCCCGGGGAACGGCGTGCGATTCTGGAAAACGGCGGCAAAATCGTCATCACTCCGCTTGTTCCCGGCCTCAGCACGACGCTCATTGTCAAAAAAATCAGGCGCGGCGATCCGGAGAAAATCGTGAGCGGCTCGTCGGCGCTGATCGTGAACGAGCGGCGGGAAATCCTCATGGTCGCCACCGAATACGCCGACGGCGTCAAGTGGTCGTTGCCGGGCGGCGGACAGATGCGGGGGGAAACGCTACAGCGAACGGCGGAGCGGGAAACGGCCGAGGAGACGGGTCTCAAGGCCGCAATCGGCCGGCATCGCTGCGTGATCGAGCGCATCGAGCCGGCGCGCTCGCTCCACCTCGTGCTGCATGTGTTCCTCGCTTCGGTCAACGCAAACGGAGATTTTTCCCGGCGGACGTCCCGATCGGCGGTGGATGTGGCCTGGTTCGACCGTTCGCGCATCGAACACGAGGAAAGAACGGTTTTGGGCCGCGCGCTCTGGCTCGACTATCTGGACGATCCCGACGGCTTCCCCGGTTATGTTTTCCTCCCGCCGGGCTCGGAATGAGCGGCGGGTAAAAATTTCTTTCCTTTTCGCGATGTTTTCCCACAATCAACGGTACCGAAAGACGCAAACGCCAACGCACTTCGAAGCACAACGGCAACGCAGGGGGAGAGCCTCAGTGGAAGAACGGACAAAACTGGTGTGCCCGGACTGTCAGGCCGTGCATCGCCTCAAGCGCGTGATTCCGGGAAAAACGTACCGCTGCAAGCGTTGCGGCGCCAATCTGCCCAAGCCGCGCGCGCCGCAACCGGAACTCCCGCCGAAACCGCCCTCCGGCATCGCGCCGTCGAACTTTCCCGCCCCGTCGTCGTTCAACCCGCAACGCCCAGGCAACGACGCCGATCTGCATCTGCGCCGACTCGCCGCACTGTCCGACGCGCTTGCCGAACGGCTTGAACAGCTGCGCGAAACGGAGATCGGGGCGCTTGTCGGCGAACTCGCCGTAGTCGCCGGCAAGATGATGGATCTGTCGAAAAACCTGAACGAAAGCCTTGCCGAGCACGGCGAAATGATGGCGCGCCAGGCCGAGATATTCGGCGGCCAGCCACGGGAAGCGCTCGACCCCGGCGCGGTGCGCACACTGAACGACCAGATCCGCCGGGCGATGGACGGTTTCGAGGAGGCGCGGTCGAAGCACGAGTCGGACATACGGCGCACCGTCATCGAAGCGATCCGAGGCGCCGAGGACGGGGAGGGAACCGCCGGCGGCCAGACCGGGCGCATTCTCGCCGCCCTGGACGAAAAACTCCGCGAACAAAGGGAAGAACTCCGGACCCTGTATTCCGAATCCTTCTCCGCCGTTGACCGGGACAACGCCGAAACGCGCGACCTGATACGCGGGCTCGCCGACCGCCTGGGCTCGATCGCCGCGTCCATCGAGACGCTGCCGACGCCAAGCATCGACCAGATTCTCCCGGAACGTCTCGTCGAAGAAATCGGCCGTACCGTCGAGGAACGGGTCGTGTCGCCGGTCGCGGACGCCATCGCGCTTCAGGCGCCGCGGATCCTCGCCGGCGTGCAGGACCAGAAGCTGGTGGATGTGGTGTCCCGATCGGTTCGCGAAGCGCAACGGCCGCTTATCCGGGAAATCATGGCCGGCGGCGGCGGCGTCCCGGCATGGCTGTTCGCGTCCGTGCTGTTGCCGCTCCTCCTCATCCTCGGCTACCTTTTCCTTCCGGGCGAACTGGGATTCGGCGACCGCGACGACCGGCTTGCCAAGATCGAGGGGAACGTTGCCACGGTGGAGGATGGCGTCCTCGCGGTCGAGCGGGACGTCTCCGCGCTTCTGGACGGCGGAGTCAGGCTCGGCGAGGACGACGGCAGACGGCTTCGGGAGATCGAGGACGCGGTCAAAAACATGTACGAAAACGCATGGGCGCAGGTGGAGAACGCGGGCGGCCAGAAAAAGGAGATCGAGATTCTCAATCAATCCCTGGCCGAGTTCAACGCGACGGTGAAGCTCCAGGCGCAAATGCTCAAGGCGTATGAGAACCATCTCATCCGGCTCGGGATACCGCCGGAAGCGATCTTCACACCGGCGCCGGCGGCGACGGCAACGTCAGAACAATAGCGCATCGCGAAACGTTACCTCGGCCTTCCCGTGTCGGGACGGCGGGGCTTGGGCGCGGTTTGCCCGGCGCGGACGGACGATGAACCGTCTGGGCGCTGTCCCGTCTGAGGCCCCGGCGCGGCCCCGGTGTTGTCGACAGTCTCCTCCTTCGGGATGTCGTGCTGGCGCATTTGCTCGATCAGCTGCTGCGCCTGCTGCCATTCGACCCGCGACTTGATGTCCTGAAGATGGCGCATGGCGCGCGCAAGCAGGCGTTGCGAGACGTCGTCGAGGGCGAGGAACTGCATGTGGAGGCGCTTGACCATGTTTTCGTTCCGCCCGGGGTCGGGGATGTTGATGACTTCGACGATCGCCCCGAGGAGGGTCGCCCGCGGGTGGCCGGGAATGAGCGAGGCGGTGAAGCGTATGAAATCGCCGATTTCGAACTTGCCGTCGAGCGGAGTGTCGAGACAACAGCCGCCGAGCGAAAGGTCGCGAAGGCGGCCGGGGCGGATGGAACTGATTTCCCGGTCAAGCTGCGACACCTTGATCGCGCCGGACGACGACGTTGAAATATGCTGAAAGTCGATGTCCAGCGACATGCCCAGGCGCACCGACTCGCGCTTGCGCACTTCCCAGGCGTTTTTCCAGACGGAGAGGCGGCAAAACGGCATGCTGCCGGCGACGATCGCCTCGATGACCGAAGTGAACGCCATCAATGACGGCCCGCTTTCAAAACTCCCCTCCACAGTGCCGCCCGGCTTGATCGAGTTTATGAGATGGGCGTTGTTCGCGGGCAGGGTGATGTTGAAGGAATCCATGGCGTAACTCATGACCAGGCAGTCGTGGCCGCCCTCGACGCCCGAAAAGGCGGCGTGGACGATCATGCCGGGCTTGAGCGTGGCGTCCATGAGGTCGATCATCGCCGACGCCGCCTGCGTGGCGGCGACCGTCTTCGTCTCCTCCACGAGCTTCTTGAGGTCGCGCTCCTTGGCGATGGAGTTCGTGTCCTTCGGGGGCGGGAAATAGAGCTTTTCCATTCTGAACGCATAGTCGCGGCCGTACATCCGCTCGAGCAGCGGCCGTACGCGATCGCGGAAAACATCGGCGACCAGCGTCGCGGCCGAGGGATCGACGGCGGGATTCTGGGCGAAGAACTGATCCATGCGCTGGATGTCCTCGTCAGTCCCGCCGCGCCGGGCGAGAATCTTTTGCGCCATGCGCAGATCCTCCTCCCGCTTCTTCCGGCGCGACTCCGCCCGCGTCCGCGCGGCAAGAATGAAAAAGATCACGATCGCGGCAACGAGAAGAATCAGGGAAATGATGATCGTGGGGGAAAGCATGATCTGCTGCAACGGGGGCAACCGCCCCTTGAGGTCGATGGTCGCGGCGATGGGCAGTGGCGACATGCGAAGTTCCCGTGGCTTTCTGAACGCGGCCGGGAATGTCCGGCGCCAACCGCGTAGGGGTCAAAAAAAGGATTGGTTATCCCAACGCCCCAGTATCATCCTTACAACCAAGCATTTCAAGGCCGGGTTATATCATGGACGTCTTCGACATACAAGTTTTTTCTTCCGCGCGCGTATACACTCGCCCATAACTCCCCGCCCGCCGCAACGACTTGGATCGCAAAATGTTATACCGTTCGTGGACTTTTGGAAAAATCTGGCCAACCGCCGCCCGCTTTCCTCCAAAGACGGCGCCGCTTGGAACCTATCCGGGTGGGGCGAGATGGTTATTGTAACCCATTATTTTCAATGGGTCCATCTCGAAAGGCGCCCCTATTCGGATTGGCTCCCATGGAGCAACGAGTTGATTTTTCGTCAGGTCGGGCGATACCGCCGACCGTGCAATAATTCCCGACGTAACATGGAAGCCCAAGAAGCGTTGGAGAGAATCAAACGGCGGTTTGTTTTATTTTCTCCAAAAGTCCATTTAGAATCCCCACCTTCCCGCCCGCTCGAGCGCGCCGCGTAGATCGGCGTTCATCGCCTCGACGGCGCGTCGCGCCGCGCCCCGCCAGTCGGAGGGGTTGTTTTCCTCCTTCCACGCGCCAAGAATTGAACGGCTTGCGTTTACGATAGCGCCGGATCCGTCTTCACGGAATGCGGATACGACATCGTCCGCCGAGCCGCCCTGCGCGCCGTAACCGGGAACCAGGAACGGCGCTTCCGGCATGAGTTCCCGATAGCGCGCGAGTTCGGTTGGATGCGTCGCGCCCACGACCGCGCCGACGGCCGATAATCCCGAGCCGCCGATATGCCCAGCGCCCCAGCTCCGTACCATGCCGGCGACATGCTCCGCCACCGTGCCTCCGCCCTCCAGCTTGAGGTCCTGGAGCTCGGCGCTCGAGGGATTGCTGGTTTTGACAAGCATAAAAAAGCCTTGTCCACGCGGCGCGCCGCGCTCGATGAACGGAAGCACCGAGTCGGACCCGAGGTAGGCGTTGAGGGTCAGGGCGTCGTGCGGACCAAGCAGCGACCCGATCCGCATCCGCATTTCAGACGGGTTCATATCCAGTTCGAGCGTGTTGAAATCGGTGTATTGGCCGTCGAGAAGACCATGGGCGTAGGCTTCGGCGGTGCTGCCGATGTCGCCGCGCTTGACGTCGCCGATGACGAGAAGGCCATGGTTCGCGGCGGCGAGGCAGAGGGGCTTGTAGATGGCGAGGCCGGAAAGGCCGTGCGCCTCGTAGAAGGCGATGTTCGGCTTCACCGCGGGCACAAGATCGCCGACCGATCCGATAATGCCCACCGCAAACTCCGCAAACGCCTCGACGAGGCCATCCCCGCTCGACTTCGCCTTCTTCGCGAGGTCCGGCGGCAAAAGCGCCATCGTCGGATCAAGGCCGACCACGGCGACGCTTTTCTTTTCCCTGGCCGCCGCATCCAGACGGTCGCCAAACAGGATGTTTTCCGATTTCGCCATATTTCGCCTCCCCCTTGGGACAGGTTTCCGTATCATAAAACGCAATCGTTTCTTGTCATTGTATATCGCGCACTCGCGACTGCCAGGGCATTTATACCGGGCGCGGCCCGAAATTGTGAAAATGGGGGATGGGAGAGTCGCCCTGTTCCACATCGGTTTCCCTTGGTCATTTCATGGCCGCGCACAGTCGAGGGAATCACAACTCCGGACCGCGAACGGTATATTCGCCGGGGAGGAAAAACATGGTCCGAACCGTCCACCTGGTCCGGCACGGGGAACCCGAAGCCGGTTACACCAAGCGCTTCCTGGGAAGGCTGAACCCCGGATTGTCCGAAAACGGACTCCGCCAGGCGGAAAAGCTTGTCCCGCGCCTCCGCCCCCTCGCGCCGGAAATTTGCCTCACCAGTCCCCTCGCCCGCGCCGCCGAAACGGCGGCTATCCTCGCCGACGGTCTTGGCGTCAAGGCGGAGGCGTGGGACCTGTTGAAGGAGATAGATTTCGGCAAACTGGAGGGACTGACCTTCGACGAGGCGCGCGCTTCATTCCCCGGCATGACGGACAGCTGGCAGGCCCTCTCGGGCGACTTCGCGTTTCCGGACGGCGAGGACTTCCCCGCCTTCGAACGCCGCGCCGGGGAGATCGCCGCCACCCTCGGGACCTGGCCGGGAAAAAGCCTGCTGGTGGTCGCGCACGGCGGCATACTGCGCGGCGTCCTTTGCCGGCTCCTCGGCGTCGCCTGCAACGGGCCGCTCCGCTTTCGCCTCGCCTACGCCTCCCTCGCCAGCGTTGAAATCCACGACGGGGGAACGGCCGTTTTGACCGGGTTCAACATCGGCCGCGAACCGCTGGCGTGAATCCGGAGTCCCGGTTTCAGGGAGGCGGGCCAGCGCCGTAGCGCGCGAAAAGGATGACGAAGGCGCCCACGGCGAGAAACGGCCCGAAAGGCAGCACGGACTGGCCTGTCCGCCAGCGCTCGGTCAGGCCGGCGATGCCCGGCTTGCCTCCGGCGTCGCCGGAGGCAAGCTTGAGAATCGAACCCGCCACCGCCGCGAGGAAGACGCCGAGCATGAAAAGAAGGAGCGCCCCCCGCCAGCCGAGGAACGCCCCCATGCAGGCCATGAGCTTGACGTCGCCGAGGCCGAAGACGGAGTCGATCTCCGGATCTTCGCGCCTGGCCTTCTCGATCTGCTTGCGCATGGCGATGCCGCCGAGGAAATACAGGACGAGCACGAGGGCGGCGCCGAATACGGCGCCGAGCGCCGACGCGGAAAGCCCCCGCAGCCAGGCGGGAAGATGCCCCACCAGCGAATAGAGTTCGTAATTGCGATGATAAAACGCCGCCGGCGTTTCAGCCGCGTGCAGCTCCGGAAGGAACGCGGAGGCGGCGACGGCGATGCCGGTTCCGCCGAGACTGATCTCGTCCAGAATGATCTGCCAGTCGTAATCGATGAATATGGTCGCGATAAGGGCGGAGATGAAATACAGTTCAAGAACGCCCATGGCGGCGTTTCGCACCGGTCCGAAATCGTAGGCGGCCAGCCGCCAACCCTCCGCGGCCCACAACACGCCGGTCAACAACTCCACCGCCGGATAGCGCCAGGAAATGGGCGTCCGGCAGCGGCGGCACTTCCCCCCGAGGATCATCCAGGAAATCACGGGAATATTGTCGTACCAGGCGATGACGCCCCCGCAGGCCGGGCAGGAGCTGGGCGGATTGAGAAGCGAACGCTCCAGCGGGGCGCGGTAGACGACGACGTTCAGAAACGAGCCGGCGGCGAGTCCGAACACGAAAAGCACGGCGGAGTACAGGAGATGGATCACGGCGGCGTCGCCAAGCATCACGACAATCCTCCCGGTTGTTGCGCGCTTCCCGAAGCGCCGGAGGCGCGCCGTCTCGCCGTCCAACGCGCGAGTTCGCCAACCCAGAGGACGACGGACGTTCCGGCGAGGATCGCCGCCCAGACTCCGGCGGACAGCGGCGCGGTCCGGAACAGTTCGCCGCCGTACTGGGTCAGGAGCACCTGCCCGACCGCGATCACGACGGCGATGAAGAGGAAAGGCTTGCTTTTGGAAAGCCCCGAAAACGCGGAACGGTTGTTGCCAAGCGCGCGCGCGTTGAATAAATTCCAGAACTGGAGAAGGACGAACGCGCCGAAGAAGATCGACAGGTTGCGGCGGCCGATCCCCGTCGCCTCGTCCATCGGGAAGACGTTGCCCAGACCGAGCGCGACGACGAGGAACAGCGCGAGGAAGGCGCCCGCAGTGATGAAAATGAGCCTGCCCATGACCGGGGTGACGATGAAGGCGTCGGGCCGTCTGGGCGGATTGTTCATCAGGCTCCAGTCCGGCGGTTCGCTGGCGAGCGCCAGCGCGGCGAAGGTGTCCATGATCAAGTTCACCCACAGCATCTGCGTGACGGTGAGCGGCATCTTGATCCCGAGGAACGGGCCGAGAAGGGCAATGCCCAGCGCCGCCAAGTTGATGGTGAGCTGAAAGAGGATGAACTTCTGGATGTTCGCATAGAGGGAGCGGCCCCACATCACCGCCTTGACGATGCTGGCGAAGGAGTCGTCGAGAAGGATGATGTCGGCGGCCCCCTTGGCGACCGAGGTGCCGGTTTTGCCCATGGCGAGGCCGACGTCGGCGTGGTTCAGGGCCGGAGCGTCGTTGGTCCCGTCGCCGGTGACCGCCACCACCTCGCCCCGCTTCTGGAGAAGGCTGACAAGCCGCTGTTTGGCGAGGGGACGGGCCCGCGACATGATCCTGATCCTCTCCGCCGCGATCTCCGCCCCGGCGTCGTCCATCTTCGCGAACTGGTCGCCGGTGACCACCCGGTCGTCGGCGTCGCCCTCGCCCCAGAGCCCGATGCTTCTGGCGATTTCACGCGCCGTCACCTGGGTGTCGCCGGTGAGCATCTTCACCTCGATCCCGGCCTTGGCGCAGGCGGCGACGGCGTCCGGCACTTCCGGCCGCACCGGATCGGCGATGGCGACGAATCCGAGCCAGACGAATCCGCCCTCCGAGGCGCGTTCGCCGAACCAGTCGGCGGACGGATCCTCGGGAACGCTTCCGGCCGGCAGGTTGCGGTAGGCGAAGCCGAGGGTGCGCATGCCGCGCGCCTGCTCGGCGCGCAGCCGCTCCATGAGCGCGGCCCTGAACGCTTCGTCCGCCTGGACGACGCTTCCGTCCGCCTCGCGCCGGCTGGCGACGCGGCCGAGGACGATCTCCGGCGCGCCCTTGAGATGAATCGTCTCCCGGCCGGAGCCGCGCGATCCTCCGGCGGTAGCCATGAATTTCCGCTCGGTGGAAAAGGTGAGCTGGCCAAGCGCGTGGAAACGGCGGCGCGCGGCGCGGTAATCAATCCCGTTGTCCCGCAGCCAGAGGAGCAGGGCGCACTCGGTCGGATTGCCGAGCGGCACCGTCAATTCGCCGTCCGCGTCCTTTCCGAGGTTGGCGGTGGAGTTGCCGGCCATCGCCTCGGCGACCAGTTCGCCGCCGGAGCCGTCGAGGCCGTCCTGTTCGAGGGCGGCGAAGGACGGGGTCGCGACCCGCATTTCGTTCATCGTCAGGGTGCCTGTCTTGTCGGAGCAGATCACGGTCGCGGCGCCGATCGTCTCGCAGGCGTGCATGCGGCGGACAAGGTTGTTGGCGGCGGTCATCTTCCGCATCGAATAGGCGAGGGACAGCGTGACGCTCATCGGCAGGCCCTCAGGCACCGCGACGACGATGATGGTCACGGAGACCATGAAGAAGCGGAGAATTTCCATGGCGGCGGGGCGCGGGAGCCATTCGCCAGGCGCCGACGGCAACGCCCCGGCGAGGACGCCGCCGCCGACGCCGAGCGCGAAAAGGAGAATTCCCGCCGCGAGGCCGCGCAGCCATGGCGCGAGGTCGGCGCCGCACAGCCACGCCGGACGGTCTTGTCGCACGCCCGCGAGATCGAGCGCGTCGTAGACGACCGGCAGCCAGATCGGGAGAAGCGCGCACATCACGGAAAGGACGGCGACGGCGAGGAAGTACCACTGGCCGCCCGTCGGATCGAGGCCGTTCGGGCCGCCCCGCCAGGCCGCGCGCGCGGTGAGCGCGACGAAAAGGAGCGCGGCGACGCCGAATCCGAAAACGCCGATCGTCTTTCCGAGGCGCGAAAGCTGGCGGTTGAGGGGCGTTTCCACCTCCACGCTTTCCTGGGCGGCGCGCGAGGTTTTGCCGATTTCCGTCCGGTCGCCGACGGCGGTGGCGCGGACGACGGCGTGCCCGTCGGCGACGAAGGTGCCGCGCAGCACGAGATTCCTCGGATAGGCGTGATCGTTCCGGATCGAATCAGCGCCCGTCGCCGGGCGTTTGGTCACCGGTTCCGATTCTCCGGTCAGGCTCGATTCGTTGACCTGGAACGACACGGCGGAAATAACCCTGCCGTCGACCGGGGCCTCTTCGCCGAGTTCGAGGGAGACGATGTCGCCGACGACGAGATCGCGTTTGGGAACGGTCGTGAAGCCGCCGCCGCGAATCACCTTCACCGGTTCGTCGTCCGAGACCCGGTTGAGGATGTCGAATTCCCTGCCGGCGCGGTACTCGTTGACGAAGGCGAGGGTGGTGGCGAGGAGAATGGCGATGACGATGCCGATCCCCTCGGCGTAGTTGCCCTCCGCGGCGCCGGCGACGATGGCGACGACGGCGGCGATGAGAAGGACGCGGATGATGGGGTCGCGGAATTTGTCGAGATACAGCCGCCACCACGGATCGCGCTCTGGCGGGGTGAGGAGGTTGTCGCCGTATAATCGCCGGCTCTCCTCGACTTCGGCCTTGCTCAGGCCGGGATGAGAATAGATGACCTCGGTCCCGGAGGGATCCATGAATGACGCTTTCATTGTCAAAAAAAGGAAACCGGCTCGGAGCGCCCGCGCGGCGCGGGCGTCAATACCCCCTCCCCGCGAGAAAGGCCCTGAAGGCCATGGCGGTCGCGTTCCGAAGAAGCCCCGGCGCGTCCGCGATCGCCTTTTCGAGCGCGATCGGCCCCGGGCATAGTGAAAACGCGGCGTTCATGCCGATGGCGATCAGGTTGTCGATGCCGTCGGCGACGGATCCCGCCACGGCGATGCAGGGAATGCCCGCCTTCCTCGCCCGCGACGCGACCCCGGCCGGCCCCTTGCCGAAAGCGGTCTGAAAATCTATCGCCCCTTCGGCGGTGAAAACGAGGTCGGCGCCGGAAAGAGCCTCGTCGAGATGGACCAGATCCATCACCACTTCGACTCCCGGGCGGAGCGCGGCGTCGAAAAAGGCTTTCAAGCCGGCGCCAAGACCGCCGGCGGCGCCGGCGCCCGGCAAGTCGAGAACATCCTTTCCGAGGCCGTCCCTGATGCACGCGGCGAGATTGGCGAGCCCGGCGTCCAGTTCCTTCGCCATCTCCGGCGTCGCCCCCTTCTGGGGGCCGAACACCGCCGCCGCGCCGCGCTCGCCGCAGAGCGGATTGTCGACGTCGCAGACGGCGTCGAAAACCGCCGCGCGGGCGGCGTCGGGGACTGGGGACAAATCGATCCTCGCGACCCTCCCGAGGTTGCCGCCGACCGGTTCGAGCTCCCGGCCGCGCGAATCGAGGAATTTCGCGCCGAAGGCGGCGGCGAAACCCATGCCGCCGTCGTTCGTGGCGCTGCCGCCGATGCCGACCACGACCTTTTCCGCGCCGCGTTCGATCGCGTGGCGGGCGAGTTCCCCCGTGCCGAGGGTCGTCGCCGCCATCGGATTTCTTTCGGCCGGCGCGAGAAGGGCGAGGCCGCTCGCCCGCGCCATTTCGACGATGGCGGTTTTTTCCGCCGGAACGTACAGGTATTCGGCCGTCACCGTTTCGAACAGCGGCCCCGTCACCTGAACGGCGATTTTGTCTCCGCCCATCACCTGGCCAAGCACATCGAACAATCCGTCGCCGCCGTCGGCGATCGGCTTTTCCACCGTCTCGCAGTCTGGAACCACGGCGCGCACGCCTTGCCCCATGACGGCGGCGGCGCTGGTGGAATCAAGGCTTCCCTTGAACGCATTTGGCGCCAACACGATTTTCATGCCTTGTCCTCCCGGGCGCGATTGTATCATTTTCGCCGTCAGCGTGCCAGGAGGAGCGCGGTCACGAGCGGCTCTTCCCGCCAGGGCGAGGTCTGTCCCGAGACGGTGTAGGCGCGGAGAAATCCCCGGGAATCGATCTCGAGCGCGGGCAGGTCTTCGCCGCCAGGGGCGGGTTGGGCGCGAAGCGCCCATCCGGATCCGGGAACAATCCCGAACTCGTAGCCGTCGAGAATGCGGCCCGAAAACGCGACGCGCAGGCCCGACCAGTTCGCGCCCTTCGCGCCGGGAAATTCGCCGAAGCTGTCGGCGAGCCAGGCCTGGAGAACGGGATCGGAAAAGTCGAGCCAATCCGGTTTTTCCGGAAGGGGAAGCGGCCCCGGCGATTCGGCGGATACGGCCCTGAACCGCGACTGCATTGCGACGTCGAGCATAAAGCGAAGACGCGCGGCGGCCAGATCGGTGGCGGTGGGCCGAAACGAATCGACGAAGTCCCGGGCCTGTTCAACAACATACGGAAGCAGCCACAGGAGCGCGAGCCGGGGAAGATACGCTTCCGCCGATCCGTTCTCGAGGCGGAACCAGCCGGACTCCCGGGTCGGCATGAGGGAAAGCAGGCCGGCGGGATCGACGTCCCCGGGGAAGCGGCCGAGCATGTCCATGACCGGGCGTTCGAGGCGGCTCCAGGGGACGGCTTCGAGGTTCGCATCCCATGCGGCGGCCAGGTCGGCGCCGGCGAGGGGCGCGGATTGGGCTCGGGCGAGATCCGGCATCGTTCCGTCGCTGGAGGCGAGCACGAAGCTCCCGCCGCCGACCGCGTCCTTGACGGCGAGGGTGAACGACGAGGATCCCATGGACGCGTCGAGGCCGTCGATAAGGCCTATCTGCCGACGCGCCGAGTCGACCCCGGTTCTGGGGTCCGCCGACACAAGCTCGATCAGGCCGGCGAGCCGCCGCGACGCTGCGGCTGAAGCGCCGTCGACGGCGGCGGCCAGGGTCCAGTCGATGCCGCCGTCGACGCGTCGGCGGAGGGCGACGGCGGCCGATTTCGGCAGCAGGCGTCCAAGAGGATGCGGCGAGTCGCCGCCGGCGAGGACGTCGAGACCGCCAACCGAAAAAACAAGGAACGCGTCCCGGCCGAAGTTCACGCCGGACAGAACGCCGCCGTCCGATGCGGCCCGGAAGCCAGGATCGGCCATTCCGTCCAGCCGCAGCCGCGCGCCGACCCCGCCCTCCGAGGGGAAAACAGTCAGACGGACGGCCTCGGGAAGGGTGAGCCCGGCGGATCGAAGGAAGCCGCGCATGTCGAAGCCGGCCGCGAGCGCGAGAAGCCCGGAAAGCGGCCGCGCGTTCAGCCACAGTCCGGCGCCGTCGCCGCCCGAGGCCAGGAATTGGTCGAGGCTGCCGCGCCATTCCCGGTCGCGACCGCGTTCGCGCGCGTTTCCGGGATAAAAGTCGTCCACCGCGCCGACGGCGACCGCGATCCGCTCGCCGTCGCGCCAGGTCCGAAGCGCCGCCCGCGACATGTCGATGCCGACCCGCTCGAGCCGGGCGCGAACCTCGGCCGTCTGGTCGCCTTCGCCGGAGGACGGCTCGCGCCAGCCCATCGCCGTGCCGCCGGATGCCCCGAGGCCGATCCACAATTCCGTCGCGCCGGCCGAGGAAAGCGCTCCGAACAGAGCGCGCGGATCGGGAACGGCGACAAACCCCGGGAGGCGCAATTGGCGGTCCAGCCGCCCGAGCGCCGGAAAAGCTGGTTCGAGCAGATCGATCAGTTCGAAAAACCGCGCCGGGTCGTCCGCCTTCATCACGGCGAACGGCTTCTCCGCCGGCCCGGGCGCGGCGTCGCCGGCGCACAGCGCGCCGGCGGCCGGGAAAACGGAACAACAAAACAGTGCCGCGACCGCCAAAGGCCTCATTCCTGCGATCCCTCCGACGTCGAATTGGCGAGAAGCGCCATGATCTCGGCGCGGATGCCGGTGCGCGTTTCGTTGCGCTCCAGTTCTATCGAGGCGTCGATGGCGGCCAGCGCCTCGCGGTAACGGCCCAGACGAAGGAACGCCGTGGCCTCGTATTCGTGCGCGCTCGGGTTCAGCCGCTGCGACAGGGTGACAGCCTTCGACGCCGCATCGGCCGCGCGTTCAGGATCCCGGGACTCCGCCGGCAGATCCTTGAGGAACAGCCTGGCGATGCCGATCTGGAGTTCTGCGGATTGCGGGAGCGCCTCCTCGGCCATGGCGATCGCGTCGTTGGCGCGGCCGGGCTGGCCGCCGCGGCAGTAGAGAAGAGCCTCGTCGAGATAGGGGAGATGCCAGTCGGGGGCCAGCGCCTGGGCCTGGCGGAAATACTCCAGGGTCGGCTGCATGCGGCCTTCCTTGCCGTAGATGTTCGCGAGCCGGCGGAAGCGCTGCGCGCATTCGCGGCTTCTTGGGGCGATCACCGCCGCCGCCTTGAGGAGGACGCCCGCCGGGACGAGGTCGGCCTCGTCCTTGAGAAGCTGGTCCACCTTTTCGAGAAGAAGCGCGGCGTGGCCGCCGCCGCCGAGTTCGGTGCCGAACCGGTCGAACAACCGGCGATAGGTGTCGTCGACGAGCAGGGCGTCGAAGGAGCGCACCGCCTCGTCGAGATGATCCTGGCGAAGATAGACGAACGCCGCCTCGTGCCGCGCCAGATCGCCGTATTCGGCGGAATCGCCGCCCGCGGAATAGGCGAGTGCGGCGGCGCGGTCGAGCCGCTCGAGCGCGTACACGCGCTCCCGGTCGGGCACGGGGTTGAAGGACAGGGCGAGCCCGAGGAGATAGTCGATTTCCCCCGGCGCCGCCATGCCGGAGGCGCGCAGCTGGGCGTCAAGTTCGGAACAGGCGGCCTCGATGCCGGCCCGGTTGCGGTCGCGCCTCGGCAGGCCGAGCCAGAGAGAGCGAGCGAATCCGCGCAGCGCCTTTAGCCGGTTTTGCGGGTCCGTGGGTTCGAGCAGGATGCTCGTGTACAGCCGGAGGGACATTTCGGCGCGGCCGCGGGCCGCCATGAGGTCGGCCATTTCCACCAGGTTCGAGACAAGGTTCCGGCTCATGCCCCGCACTTCGACCGTCATGTCGAAGAAGCCGAGCGCCCCGTCCCGGACGTCGATGGCGAGGCGGCCGAGTTCGGTGTTCGACACCACGGGGGCCGGGTCGTCGGCGTCGAGGACGATCTGCCCGTCGATGAGGGCGCGGATGCGGTCGTCGGAGCGCTCGATCACCAGTTCCATCACCACCCCCGGCTTCACCGTGAAGGCGGGTTCCTCCTTGAGGACCGCTTCCCCCCGGTAGAACGCCGCCCCGGGTCTGGCCACGGAGCCGAAGCGCGCGATCGTGGTGCCGACGTGCGCCTGGTAGAGGCGATCGGCGTCGAGGAACAGAAGCAGCTCCCCGACGCCCTCCTGCGGCGTCTGGATGCGGAGCGTCACCCGCACCTCGCGCGGGAACGCGAAGGGAAAGCCGAGGTCCGCCGCCGAATCGAGCAGCGATTCGCGCCGGGTCGGATCGGCCTCCGGGCTGTTCAGGTTGGAGAGCGCCAGGCGCGGGGGGGAGGCGAGCAGCCGGGCGCGCTGCGGATCGAGCCAGGGAATCTCCAGCCGGCGCGAGCGCTCGGTGTCCGGATCCCAGCGGAAGGCGTAATCGAAGCTGATGTTGTATTCCGTCTTCCAGTCGCGCCTGACCTGGCTGTCCGCCTTTTCCTTTTCGCGGGCGAGGTCCTCGGCGAGGGAACGCGTCTCCTCGAGCGCCGCCTCGGTGATGAGCTTTTCCTGGGCAAGGCTTTGCGAGCGGTTGATCCCCTGCCAGGCGGCGAGAAAGAGGACGACGACGGACACGGCGAGCACGGAAAGGAGCGGCCGGCGCGTGAGGGCGCGGCGTACGCGGTAGCCGAGTGTCGCCGGCCGGGCGGTGATGACTTCGCCCTTGAGGAAGGCCCGGCAGTCGTCGGCGAACGCCTTGGCGGAGTCGTAACGCCGGCGCGGATCCTTTTCCAGACACTTCATCACCATCGTCTCGACGTCGCGGTGGACTTTCGGGTTGATGGAACGCGGCGGCGGCGGCTCCTGGTTGATGACGCGGCGAAGCAGCTCGAACTGGGTGAAGCCGGTGAAGGGGGCGCGGCCGGTGAGCATTTCATAGAGGACGGCGCCCATCGCGTACACGTCGGAGCGTTCGTTGATCTCGTTCACCCTGCCGGCCGCCTGTTCGGGCGGAATATACGGGATGGTGCCCATGATCGACCCGGCGGTGGTCATGCGCTGGAGGCGCTCGCTTTCGCCGGAAAGGTCGATCGCGAGCCCGAAGTCCGTGATCATCGGCCTGCCGTCGCGGTCGACGATGATGTTGGCGGGCTTGAGATCGCGGTGGATGATTCCTTCCGAGTGCGCGTAGTCGATGGCGCGCGCGACCGCTTCGATGACGACGACGGCGCGGCGGGTGTTGAGCGGCCCCTTTTCGATAAGCCGGTCGAGGGGCTGGCCGTTGATGAAGTCCATGGTGAAGTACGGTTGACCCTGGTGCACCGAGAAATCGTGGATTTGGACGATGTTCGGGTGCGACAGGCACGCCGCCGCCTTGGCTTCGCGCAGAAACCGCTCGCGCTCCTCGACACTGGCGTTGTCGCCGCTTCTGAGGACCTTCAGGGCGACGACGCGGCGCAGCACCCGCTGGCTCGCGCGGTACACCACGCCCATGCCGCCGCGGGCGATCTCCTCGATAAGATCGTAGTCGCCGAAGCGCCGCGAGGCGCCGTCGTCCTGGGAAAGGCGGGCGGAGGTGGACGACTGCGGCGCGAGGACGCGCTCCGGGGCGGCCGTCCAGTCCTTGCCGGGGACCGCTTCGATGATCGCCGTGTCTTCGAGCGAGGAATAGGGGTTGAAGCGCCTGCCGCAACGCGGACAATACACCGATCCCACGGTCCTTCCGGGATGGAAGCGGTGGCCGCACAGGACGCACTGGACAAACTCGGGATGAATCATGTCTATACCAGCGCGTCAACGCCGTCGCACCGGAACCTCCCCGGCGAGTTGCGGCGCGGCGCGCCCGTTGTCGGATCGGACGCCGAAGCGGCTTGCCCAACGACTATCGAAAACTCTCTCCCCAACGCGTGATCGCGCACAGTTGGGGGAATCACAATTCCGGACCGTGAACGGTATGGCAGTATAGTTCCCGACCCGGCGCGATTGTTACGCAAAAAACGCCGGCAGAGCTCATCGGGGCGCGTTCGTGGAGCTGCGCTCGGAAGGCAGGAGAATCTCGGTGAGGCGGGATTTTTCGTACGACGATCCGTCATGCCAGCGCACATCGCTGCGGTCGTACACCCTGCCGATCCAACTACGCATGCGTTCGTTGCGGTAGCGCTGCTTCAGGTAATAGTCGATGATTCGCGACGCCTCGTCCCAGCCGAGGATATTGCCGCCGCGAATGTCCTCGAGATACAGCAGGTGGAAGCCTTCCGCGCTCACCGCCATCCTGATTTCGCCCCTGGTTTTCAACCTGCGGATGGCGGCGACCATTTCCTCGGGGAAGATCGGCTTGCCGTCCTCCGATTCGTTGTTGAACTCCTGCGGCATCCAGGGCTCGGGGGCCGCGCCGGTGAGCAGGCCGCCGAACTGGCCGAAAATGTCCTGGCTCGACTCCTGCGCCGCTTTGGCGAAGGCGTCGGTGCGCATGGATGGGGGCGTGGCGGAAAGCGTCTGGAGAAGGTCTTCCGCGCGCGACTTGAAATAGGACTGCGGCCTGGAGCCGTCGTCGGCGATGAAAATCGTGCGGACGACGATGAAGGCGTCGTTGCGGAAGCTGTCGCGGTTCTTGTTGTAAAAATCCTTGATCTCACGGGGCGACGGATTCTTGATCGGCGTTCCCTGATTCATCATGATGTCGTCGAAAAGGTCGTCCGCCTCGAGCATGCGCCTGATCGTCGGCGACGCCTCCTCCTGTTTGAATCCGGCCGCCGCGATCGCGCGCTGCGTGTAAGACCGGTTCGCCTTGACGCCGAGCTTCCGCGCCTCGTCATGAATGAGGTAAGTGCGGACCAGGTCGCGGATCGCGGCGCGTTGCAGCAGTTCCTGCTCGCGCTCGTCGTACGGCATCTGATCGTGGAATTCGCGCTTGAGAAGGAAGCGCATCGCGTGCGCGACGTTTTCCTGGGTGATGGGCCTGCCGTTGACCCGGATGAAAATCGCGTACGCCAGTTCCTGCGCCCGCGCCGCGCCGAGAAAAACCAGCGCAACCAATATACTCGCCGACGCCCGGCGCATGATGGTCGAAAGCATGCCGTATCCTTCTGATTGTTCGGAGCCAGGAAAGGCTCCATCCCGCGCGCGACCCACTCCCTGTACTGTCTCCCCGGGGCGGATTTCTTTCGCCACGCCGGGTCTCCCGGTTAAAGTTGATTTATATCCCCCGAAACGCGCGAATGCAAGACGAAATTGCCGACCTGCCACCCTTCCGAATCGGACAAACGGGAAATCCGGCAAAGCGTCGCCGCAACCCGGATGGCGTCTTGACCGGTCCACGGCTCCGTCATACACTAAGAGCTTTACCAGTTGGAAGTTCCCGTTCCCCCAGCCGTTTCCCGCGCCAATCGGCAAAAATGACGCTCGGAGGAAGCGGGATTTGCGGCAGTTTTTTCGCGCCGTCGACGCGAACCGCCCGGCATATTTCGCTTCCATAGAAAAACGGGGTACCCATCAATGCGGTTTTCCGCTGTAATGTTCGACCTTGACGGCACCCTTCTCGACACTCTCGAGGATCTCGCGGACTCGATGAACGCGGTCCTCGCCGAGGCGGGCCATCCTGTCCACCCCCTCGATCCCTATCGGTATTTCGTCGGCGACGGCATGGAAAATCTCGCCCGCCGCGCCGCGCCGGAAGGGACCGACGACGCCACCGTGAAGCGGCTGGCCGCGAGCATGTCGGCGGCGTACGACACGAACTGGCATAACAAGACGCGCCCCTACCCCGGCATCCCCGGCTTCCTGGACGCCGTCGCCGGATTGGGCGTCCCCATGACGGTGCTCTCGAACAAACCGGACGTTTTCACGCAGGTCGTCGTCAAACACTATTTCGGCGACCGTTTCCGCTTCGTCCGGGGCGCTATGGACGGCGTGCCGAAAAAACCCGATCCCGCCGGCGCGCTCGCCATCGCCGAGGCGCTGGGCGTCGAGCCGGGGAAATTCCTGTATCTTGGCGACACCAACACGGACATGCGCACCGGCCTTGCCGCCGGCATGCACACGGTGGGGGTCGCGTGGGGGTTCCGGCCCGTCGAGGAACTGGTCGGCGCGGGCGCGCGGGCGATCATCGACGCGCCGAGGGAGGCGCTCCGCTTCCTGTCGGATTGACCGAAAGCAAGGGTCGGACGAGATCGGCGAAGACCGCTTCCGCGGCCGCCGCGAGGTCGCGGGGCGCGACCGGGAGTTGCGGGCAGCTCAGTCCGGCGCAGACGCGTATCGCCGGCGACTCGAGAGCCGAGTCGTGGATGTGGGTCGGGAAGCGCTTCTTCATCGCCGGCGGCGAGCAGCCGCCGCGAACGCATCCGGTTATCCGCCGCATGTCCTTGAGCGGGATCAACGAGGCGCTTTTGTTCCCCGCCGCCTATAGTTCCGTACGGCGCCGGCGCTATTCCTCGGAACGGGAGACGGGAACGAAATGGCGAAACAAAACGCCACCAAGCGGCAGCTCGCCGTGGCGCTTCGCTACAACGAGGACCGGGAGGCGGCGCCGAGGGTGCTCGCCAAGGGCCGGGGCAAGGTCGCGGAGAAGATCCTCGACATCGCGCGCGGGCAGAACATCCCGATCCGCGACGACCCAGATCTGGTGGAAATGCTCGCCAAGCTCGACGTCGGCTCCCTCATCCCCACCGAACTCTATCCGGCGGTGGCGGAAGTCATCGCCTTCGTGTATAAACAAAACCGGCGTCGCCTCGCGGAACGCGGTTGACGCGACCCCCGCGGCGTTTTCGCGATCAGCCGACCCCACAGCGTCCGCGCGTTTCGCCAGGCGCGGTTGCGCCTGAAAACGCTGGACGGGGGCGACACTTTCCGAAAACGCGCCAATGGAGGAACGGGATGGAGGACATGATCGGAAAAGCCGCCCGGGAATTCGTCGACATCTTCGGCGAAAACGCCACCCATTACGGCGACGCGCCGGGGCGGGTGGAAGTCATAGGCAATCACACGGACTACAACGACGGCTTCATCCTCGCGGCCGCCATCGACCGGCGCATCGCCGTCGTCGGGCGGCGGGTCGAGGGCGCGCTGGCGCGGGTCTATTCCCGCACCTTCAATTCCGGCGCCTCCTTCCCGGTCGCCGAACCCCTCAAGACCAAGGACAACCCCTGGCTCAATTACGTCATGGGCGTCGTCTGGCAGCTCCGGAACAAGGGAATCGGGGTGGACGCCTTCGAGGCGATGGTGCTTGGCGACGTCCCTCTCGGCGCCGGATTGTCCAGTTCCGCGGCGCTGGAAGTGGCGACGGCCTCGTTCCTGCGCGCGCTCAACGGCTTCGAAATGGATCCCATCGACGTCGCCCTCAACTCCCAGGCGGCGGAAAACGATTTCGTCGGCATGAACTGCGGCATCCTCGACCAGTTCACCTCCGCGATGGGCAGATCCGAACGGCTAGTCTTCCTCGACTGCCGCTTCCTCGACAGGTATTCATACTATCCGCTCGGCAACGGGGTCAAACTCGTCATCGCCAACACCAAGGCGCCGCACGCCCTCGTCGACGGCGCCTACAACCGCCTGCGCGCATCCTGCTTCCGCGCCGCCGCGATCTGCGCCGAAAAGTTTCCGGACAAGAAAATCTCCCACCTCCGCGACGTGAACCCGGAGGAGCTCGACCAGTGCCGGACCGCCATGGGGGACGAGGATTACCGCCGCGCCCGCCACATCGTGACCGAAAACGCCCGCGTCCTCGCCAGCGCCGAGGCGCTCCAAAGGGGCGACTACCGGGCCATGGGCGGCCTCATGGCCGATTCGCACGCCTCCAGTCGCGACTGGCTCGGCAATTCCTCGCCGGAACTCGACGTCATGGTCGACCTGGCGCTGGAAATCCCGGGCTGCTTCGGGGCGCGCCTCTCCGGAGGCGGCTTCGGCGGCGCGACCATCAACCTGGTTGGGGCGGATCGCGCCGAGGCGTTCGCGGAAAAGTTGGGCGAGCGCTACCGGGAGAAGACGCGAATCGATCCGGAAATCCATCTTTTCACCGCCGGACCCGGCGCGGAAGGCGGAAAACTGTAGAACCGGCGGCGAAAACGGCGGCGTACAAGGATCCCGAACGGTATGCCCGCAACGGAAATGACGGTCGCGTTTCCTCCCTGAAAACACGATGCGGCAGCGTTTACGCTTCGCCGCGCAGGCGGCGTTTCGCGTATTCGACCAGGCCGCCCGAATTGATCAAATCCATAAGGAACGGCGGGAACGGTTCTGACGCGAATTCTTCCCCGGTCGTCTCGTTCTTCACAATCCCGGAATCGACGTCGATCCTGAGGACGTTCCCCCTTTTGACATGCCCCGCCAAGTCAGGGCATTCGAGGATCGGCAGACCGACGTTGATGGCGTTGCGGTAAAAGATGCGGGCGAAGCTGGTGGCGACGACGGCGGCGACGCCGCTTCCGAGAAGCGCCAGCGGCGCGTGCTCGCGCGAGGAGCCGCAACCGAAATTCGCGCCGCCCACCACGATGTCCCCGGGCTTGACGTCCGTCGCGAAGGATTCGTCGATATCCTCCATGCAGTGCCGGGCCAGATCCTTCGGCTCCACCATGGTGAGGTGGCGCGCCGGGATGATGGCGTCGGTATCCACATTGTCGCCGTAAACCCAGACGGAGCCGGTGATGGTTTCTTCCATGGTCAGATCCCTTCGAAAATGGCCGGGTCGTCGCCGAGGAGTTCGCGCGGATCGGCTATCCTGCCGAGAACCGCTCCGGCGGCGGCGGCGATCGGGCTGGCCAGCACCACCTCGCTCCCGGTCGATCCCATGCGCCCGACGAAGTTGCGGTTGCTGGTGGAGAGACAGCGTTCGCCGGCGGCGAGGATGCCCAGATGTCCCCCCAGACACGGTCCGCACGACGGGGTGGCGACGACCGCCTCGGCGTCGAGGAAGGTCTGGATATATCCCCGGCGCATGCACTCGTGGTAGACCTCGTACGAGGCGGGAATGACGATGAGCCGCACGTCGGGGTGCGCCTTCCTTCCTTTCAGCACGGCCGCCGCCAGCGCCATGTCGCGGAGCCGCCCGTTCGTGCAGGAGCCGATGAAGACCTGGTCGATGCGCATGTCGCCGACCTCCCCCGCCTTTTTCACCTTGTCCGGGAGATGCGGAAGCGCCACGACCGGATCAAGCGCCCCGACGTCGATTTCCATGCGCTTGGCGTAGCGCGCGCCCGCGTCCGGATACACCGGTTCGAACGGGCGCGCCGCCCGCGCCGAGGCGTAGGCGAGGGTTTTGTCGTCGGGGACGAAAATCCCCGCCTTGCCGCCGGCTTCGATCGCCATGTTGGCGAAGGTGAAGCGATCGTCCATGGGCAGATCGGCGATCGCGTCGCCGCCGATTTCGAGCGCCATATAGCGGGCGCCGCCGACGCCGATCCTGCCGATGAGGTCGAGGACCAGGTCCTTGCCGGTGATCCACGGCGAACGCGAACCCACGTAGTCGACCCTGAGGGTCTCCGGAATTCGCACCCACACTTCCCCGAGCGCCCAGGCGACGGCCAGGTCGGTGGAGCCCATGCCGGTGGCGAGGGCGCCGAGGGCGCCGCCCGTGCAGGTGTGGCTGTCCGCGCCGACGACGAGGTCGCCCGGCAGCACAAGCCCCTGTTCCGGCAGCATGGCGTGTTCGACGCCGCAACGGCCCGTCTCCCAGAAGCGCATGCCCATCTTCTTCGCGAAGCCGCGGCCAGTTTTCACCTGGTTGGCGGAGGCGATGTCCTTGTTGGGGGTGAAGTGGTCGGCGACGATCGCCGCACGCGCCGGATCGAAGATGCGCCCGGCCCCGATGCGGCCGAATTCCTTGATCGCCGGCGGAGCGGTGATGTCGTTGGCGAAGGCGAAATCAACCTTCGAGCGGCAGATCGCCCCCGCCTTGACCCGGTCCTCCGTGCGCCTGGCGATGATCGCCTCCGCCATGGTAAACTCAGTCGCCATTGATCTTGAGCTCCTTTGCGGCGGCAACCACGTACAGGTTGTTGACCGCGTTGATGAACGCCTTCACGCTCGCCTCCACCACGTCCGTGGAGACGCCGCGCCCGGCGGCGGCGATGCCCTTGTACTGCACGCCCATGTGCGTCTCGCCCTGCGCGGACGTCCGCGCGGACGTCGCCGCCACGGTGAAGTTCCTCAATTCCGGCTCGATGCCGATGATGCGCCGCACCGCAAGGCAGGCGGCGTCGATCGGACCGTTGCCGATCGCCGAGTCGGAAAGATCCTTGCCGTCGCGCTCGAGGGTGACGAGGGACACGACGCCGACCGGGTGGGTCTCGTACTCGAGGCGTTTCAGTTCATAGCGGTGCTCGGGCGCGACCGAAAGGACCTCGTCCGCGACAAGCGCCTCGATGTCGCCGCCCGACACTTCCTTCTTCGCGTCGCAGAGGCGTTTAAAGCTCATGAACGCCTTGTCCAGTTCCTCTTTCGTCAGCCGATAGCCGAGGCTTTCCAGCCGCTCCTTGAAGGCGTGGCGCCCGGAGTGCTTGCCCAGAACCATCACCGCCGCCTCCGCGCCGACGTCCTCCGCGCGCATGATTTCGTAAGTCTCGCGGTTGGCGAGAACGCCGTGCTGGTGAATGCCAGCCTCGTGCGTGAACGCGTTGGCGCCGACGATCGGCTTGTTCGGGGGCACGATGACGCCGGTGAGGCGGGACACCTGGCGGCTCGTCGTGACCAGCTTCGTGGTGTCCATCGCGACGTCGATCGCGTAGAAGTCGCGGCGCGTCCGCAGGCCCATCACCACCTCCTCGAGGGCGGCGTTGCCGCCGCGTTCGCCAAGACCGTTGATGGTGCCCTCGACCTGCCTCGCCCCCGCCTTGACGGCCGCCAGGGAATTGGCGACGGCGAGCCCGAGGTCGTTGTGGCAATGCACCGAGTACATCACGTTCGCCGGCGCGGCGACGCCGTCCATGATCGTGCGCACGAAACGGGCGAATTCGTCAGGCAGCGCGTAGCCGACGGTGTCCGGGATGTTCAGGACGGTCGCGCCGCCGGCGACCGCCGCCTTGAAGACCCTGATGAGGAACGCGGGATCGGATCGGCTGGCATCCTCGGCGGAGAATTCCACCTCGTGGGCCAGGGATCTGGCGAGCGGCACCGCGCGCTCGACCTCCGCCATAACCTGCTCGGGGGTCATCTTGAGCTTGTATTCCATGTGGATCGGGCTGGTGGCGATGAACACGTGGATGCGCGAGCGTTCCGCCTGCTTGAGCGAATCGCCCGCCGCCTTGACGTCCCCCCCCCTGGTGCGCGCCAGGGCGCAGATGACCGGTCCCTTGACCTCGCGGGAAATCGTCTCCACGCAGTCGAAGTCGCCGGGGGACGCCGCCGGGAATCCCGCCTCTATCACGTCGATCCTCATGGCCGCGAGCTGCCGGGCGATCTGAAACTTTTCGGCCGGGTTGAGATTCACCCCCGCCGCCTGCTCTCCGTCCCGCAGGGTTGTGTCGAAAAATTGCACAATGTCGTCGCTGGCCATTCCATTTCTCCATGTATCGCTTGGGCCGCCGCGCGGCCGCTTCCTGGGGAGAAGCGCAAAACGAGCGGCCGCGCCGCCGTTCCGGGGCAAGGCTTCTTTGTAAAAAGCCTCCCGCCCCGGGCCCGCCCGCCGAAACGCCGCCATTCCCTTCCGGCGGCAATCCCGATACGCGGGGTTTGGTGAACAGCTCCCTTTGTAAGAGCCTCGCTATTCCCAAAACCGGCGACGCGACCTCCCTTTTCGAACTGCACCCCTTTTTGGCCGGATCCGGCCCAAACGAAAAAGGCCGGGATTCTCGTCCCGGCCCTCTGACTGCTGCCCTATCCAACGTTTTTCATGGTTGAACGGCGCGGCCTCGGGTTCCGGGCGCAATAATAAGCAACAATCCAAGAAGAAGGCCGAACGAACCCGCCGGCGTTCCGCGAATTGCGGAGCCGTGTGCGAAGCCCGTAAGCAAAGCCTTCCTTGTCATTGTCGCCATCCCCGGAACAATTGGGTGAAACCGCATACAACCATGAATGTCTTCCTTACAATCGTCATCATGGCGAAAAAGTCAAGGTTTTTTAAAGTTTTTTCCCAATCTTTCCCGCGTCCCTCCCCATTCTCTCCGGAGAGCGTGTTTTTTACTTGGAACGGGAAAGTTCCAATTTTTTCCGGAATTCTTGAAAGGCCGATAACGTTTCCGGCAATTATCGGGCGGAACGCGACGACAAACTCGCAAAACACACAAAAACCCTGGGCGTCGGAGATCGCCATGCACGTCGAAAACGAAAAGCGGGGAAGTCGGTGGCCATTGGCGTTTTTCCTTCTCAACGCGACCGCCATCGCGGTCCGGTTCCTTTTTTTCGCCGGAGCGGAAATCAAGGCCCTGGAGGTGGCGAACATGACCCCGTCGGGCATCGAGGCGGACGACCTCATGCATGACGAAATAGCGATCGAGTTCTCCCGGCGGCTCGACCCGGAAAGCGTCACACCCGATTCCATCCGCCTCATCCCCCCGCTCCCGGGGATCACCCGGCTGGACGGCGAAAAAACGCTTCGCTTCCGCCCCGAAGGCCGCATCCGGCCGGCGACAACCTACTCCCTCGTGCTCTCCCCGGCATTGCGCGGCCGCCGGGGAGAGCGTCCACCCCAGGAGCCGCTCGAGTTCTCGACCACCCGGTTCGCCTTCGTCTCCGCATCCCCCGCCGCTTTCGACAGGGACTCGTACACGGTGGAGCTGGCCTTCAACCAGCCGATCCGCGCCGGCGACCTCGAGAGGGCGATCGAAGGCGAATTCTCCCTTGCCCAACGCCACAACGGCGGTTCCAACCGGGTCAAGGTGCTCGGCGGCTCCATTTCCATGCGCCACCAGGTGCGGATCAGCGAAAACCGCTCCTCGCTCGTCCTCCTCACCCTTCCCGCCGGCCTGGCCGGCGACGGCGGGCCGCTGGGGCTCGAGTCCGACGTAAAGCTCCTTTTCCGCATCACCGGGCAGGGCGCCGGCCACGGGGAAACGCCCCTTTGGGCTCAAGGACTCGAGCCGGTCGTCCTCAAGCCGGAACTCGCCTTCCTCGGCATGAGCGCCGAATGGGACGATGGCGTCGGCGCGGTCCGCGTCCGGACGACGGCGCCGCTCGACGTCGAGAAGGCGCGCGACTACGTGAAAATCGAACCGGAGATCCCGGTCACCTTCTCCGCCGGCTGGGACGGCATGCGCATTCGCGGCCCGTTCGCGCCGGGCAGGCAGTACAGCGTCACGCTCACCGCCGGCTTTCCGGCGGGCGAAGCGGGCGAGCTCGCCAAGGACGTGAGCAGAAGGGTCTGGTTCGACGACATGCCGCCGCCGCTTTCCTTCTCCTACGGCGGCGGCTTCCTCTCTCCGGACGGTCTCCTCACGACGGCGGCGACGTCCAGAAACGCGGAGGAATTCAACCTCGGGGTCGGAAAACTCTATCCAAGCAACCTTGTGGAAACGCTGCTCATGGACTACGGCGGCGTCGACGGGGACCATTCGAAGCCGGAACAGGTGCGCCGGATCGCTGTGACGGCGACGCCGAACGAAAAAGCGGAGACGCTCCTCGACCTTCGTGAAATCATCACGGGCGAATGCCGGGCGGCCGGATTCGACGTCGTCTCCGGCCCGCTTGTCGAAAAGCTGGCCGAGTCCGTTCGCGGCGGCCTTGAGGAAAGGCTCTCCGGCGATGGCTGCCGGGATGACAACGGCGAAAGCGCCGCCCTCGCCTGCCTGGTGCTGGCGCGGGTCGGAGCTCGTCCCTTCTCAAGCTCGAGGAACCGGCGGAGGAAGAGGCGGAACGCAAGCGCCCGCCCGCTTCGGCGGCGCTCGACGGAAGCGTTCGCCGTCGCGGGCGCGCGGGACGCGGCGCTTTCCCTGTATGAACGCCATAATCCCGAGTCGGCCGGCACGGGCATGACCGGCAACGCCCGGATCGATCTTTCCGCCTGGATTTCCGCCGGATTGGCGGCCGGTTTGGCGCCGGAAAAACTCACCGGCTTGCAGGCCGCGCTTGTCCGGGAACTCGGCGGCGCATTCGCGAACTGGGGCGCCAGGGAAAACTTCTTCGTAGTCGACGCGTCGGGAGAAAATTGGCAACGCGTCGGCCCGCCCCCATCCGGAGTCGACTCCTTAACGGCAAACGGCGAAGGAGACCTGTTTCCAACCCGACAGGGTAAGGCGTGGAACATGTTGCCGACGGGAACCAGGGTTTGAGGGCCGGGTTGAAGAAGGCGGCATGTTCCACATCTTCCGGACAACCGAAGGACTACCCGAAAACGGCGCCGTCGAGGAACGGGACAGCTGCATCGTCGCCCGGAAAAGCATCCTAACCCCCGACGGCAAAAAGTTGATGAACCGTTCCGCCCGACCCGGAAAACGGTGCACGAGGTCGTGCTGCGCGCAACCGGCAATGCGGAGGATCTTGTCCTTGCTGATCGTCTTCCGGCGGAGCTCGGGATCGAGGACGCGCTTGTAAAGGGACGGACGCATCAAGCGGCCGAGCGGCATGTCCTAAACGTTAAGAACGTTGAAGTCAAGGACGACCGCATTCTCGTCTTCGCCTCGCTGCGCGGCTTCGGCGAGTATCGGTATTACGCCCGCGCGGTCACCGCCGGCGATTTCGTCTGGCCGGCGCACGGCGCATCAAGGATGTGCGCCCACTCGGTTTATTCGGTTCACGGCCGGGGGCGCGTGGAGGTGGCGGAAGAAGAAGATGCGGCGGTCGGCGAATGACGGGGACGAGAAAACGACAGAACTATTTTGAGCTTCTCCCTCTCTCGGGGCGGCATGTCGGAAGCCAATCGACATGCCGCCCTTTTTTATTCTCCTCCCGACGCCGGCAGGCGGGTCGACGGCCCGCCTGCCGGCGTCGTTTTCAGGTGCGTGCGCAACCCGGTTCCGCTACTGCTTGATCTGGCCGTTTTCGATATGGATCTGAATCCACTTGTCAACATTGGCGGTGGTGATCAATTCCCCGGGGGTGAGCGTCTTTTCGAACTCGCTTTCGCCGCGCAGAACCCGGTCGGCGATGGCGAGGGCTTCGGCGGCCTGGGCTTCGGCGTTCTGGACGCAGGTGGCGGTCAGTTCGCCGTCCTTGATGGACAGAACCGCGTCGGCGAGGCCGTCGATGCCGTAGTAGGTCATTTCATGCAGCCGGCCGGCGGCCTTGGTGGCTTCGATCGCGCCCAGCGCCTGGGCGTCGTTCATGGAGACGACGGCGTCGATCCTGTCGAAGCGCTGCAGCCAGTCTTCCATATAGCGCATGCCTTCCGACTTGTTCCAGTTGGCGATCTGCTCGTCGAGGATTTCGATGTCCGGGCGGGCGTCGAAGAGGTACTTCTGGAAGCCGATCCGGCGGCCGATGGAGTGCGAGTTGCCGGAGGGGCCGAGAAGAATGACGGCCTTGCCGTTCTGCGGAATTTTTCCCTTGGCGACCTCGGCCGGCACCTGCCCCTGTTCGATCGGGTCGGCGTCGACGTTCGACGCCTTGGGCGCGCCGCCGTCGGACTGGTTCACGACGCAGATGGGAATGCCGCCGTCGATGATTTCGTCGACCGTGTTGCGAAGCGCATCCGGTTCGAGCGGATGGAGGATGATGTAGTCGAAGCCGTCGGCCACGCAGTTCTCAAGCTGCGCCATCTGGACGTTCATCTTGTTCTGCGAATCGAGGATGGTCATTTCCATATACGGATACTTCTTGACGTGCTTCTCGGCGGACTGCGCGAGCCAGGCCGCGTAGGTGTGCGCGAGGTTGGTGGCGATCCACGCGACCTTCCTCTTTTCCCCCGCCGCCGCGCCGGGCGTCATGCCCGCAATCAGAATGCCTGCCGCAAGCGCGCATACCAGCAATTTCCTCATAGTTGTTTCCTCCCTTGTCGTCCAGACCGCGCCGACCGGCCTTTCCACGCGAAGGCCCGACCATATCGACGCGGCACACGCGAAACCGCCGCCGACGCCGGCGGCGGATGCTTCATTCACGGGCCGCCGTCGTCGGCCGCGACCGTGCTGGTCGTATCCATGATGGTGACGGTGCGCTTCCTGCTCTTGCTGTACACGTCCAGGATCACCGCCAGGATGATGAGCGATCCCTTGACGATTTGCTGCACGTAGGACTGCACGCCCATGAGGTTGAGGATGTTGTTGAGAATGCCGATGATGAAGGAGCCGATGAGCGTGCCGGTCGCGGTGCCGGTGCCGCCGGTGAAGCTGGTGCCGCCGACGATCGTCGCCATGATCGCGTCCGTCTCGTAGCCGATGCCCTCGATGGGAATGCCGGCGTTGAGCCGCGCCATGAGAATGACGCCGGCGAACGAGGCCATGAGGCCGGAAATGATGAAGGTCAACAGCTTGACGTTCTTGGTGGAAATGCCCGAGGCGATGGCGGCGTACTCGTTGCCGCCGGTGGCGTACAGATAGCGGCCGAATTTGCAGAATTTGAGCACAAAGGCGATGACGAGCCAGAAGGCGATCATGAACCAGACGGGAATCGGGAAATACAGGAAATTCCCCTGCCCCAGGATCTTGTAGTCCCCGATGTTGTAGATGTTGTTCCCCTTGGTGTGGAGGAAGATGATCCCCATGGCGATGCTTTGCATGGCGAGGGTGACGATGAACGACGGCACCGAGAACCTGGTGATGACAAGCCCGTTGATGAGGCCGACGACGGCGCCGATCACCAGCGCCGTGAGCACGGCGAGGAAAAGGTTCTGGGTGGCGACGTAGACGGCGCAGGAAAAGGTTCCCGCCATGCCGGCGACGGCGCCGATGGACAAGTCTATCTGTCCAGTGATGATGATGAGCGTCTGGGCGAAGGAAAGAATCGTCACCACGCTGATCTGGCGCGCGATGTTGACGAGGTTGGCTTGGCGGATGAACCTGTCGCCCGCGACCCCGTAACAGACGACGATCAGAAGAACCAGGACAATGACGGTGGAAAACCTGTTGATGAAGCCTTTGAATGAATAACGCACGGGACTTCTCCTCCTCACAAAGCAACGCCCGCCCCCGGCGTCCCCGCGGACTTGCCGCGGAAAACCCGGGAATCCTCAGCCGGCGGCGGTGGCGTGGATCATGATGCGTTCCTGGGTGAATTGGTCCCGTTCCAGTTCGCCCGTGATGCGCCCCTTGTTCATGACGTAGATGCGGTCCGACATGCCGATCAACTCCGGCATTTCCGACGAGATCATGACGATGCCAATGCCTTTCTCCTTTACGAGCTTCGTCATGATGGAGTAAATCTCGAACTTCGCCCCGACGTCTATCCCGCGCGTCGGCTCGTCCATGATCATGACCTTCGAGTCCACCATAAGCCAGCGCGCAAGAATCACCTTTTGCTGATTGCCGCCGCTCAACGTCCCCAGTTCCACGTCGAGATTCGGCGCTTTTACGTTGAGGCTCGAAAACAGCCTTTGCGAGATCCGCTTCTCCCGCTTGAGGTCGATAAGCTTTCCCTTGTTGATCCGCAGGCTGGTGATTGAGATGTTTTCGCGGATCGACCGCATGGGAACGACGCCGTACTTCTTCCTGTCCTCCGAGACCATGAGGATGCCGTTTTGGATCGCCTCGTTGATCGAGCGGATACGCGCCCTTTCCCCGTCCAGCCATACCTCGCCCCGGTCGCAGGGATCCATTCCGAAGATCGCGCACGCCAATTCGGTGCGTCCAGCCCCGACAAGACCGGCGAGTCCGACGATTTCGCCGCGCCTGACGTGCAGATTGATGTCGGCGAAGACGCCGGCGCTGTTGAAATCCCGCACCTCGAAAAACGTATCGCCGAGCGGCAGTATTTCCTTCGGATAGATGTTTTCGATCGGTCTGCCGACCATGGCCGTGATGAGGCTGTCCTCCGTGAAGGCGTCGACGGGGCCGGAGACGATGGTCCGCCCGTCGCGGATGACCGTGATGTCGTCGGCGATGCGGAAAATCTCGTCCATCTTGTGGGAAATGTACAAAATGCTGACGCCGTTGTCGCGGAGCCGGTTGATGGTGGCGAAGAGCTGGTCGACTTCCTTGGTGCTGATGGATGAGGTCGGCTCGTCCATGATGATGATCTTCGCCTTGAAGGCGACGGCCTTGAGGATCTCGAGCATCTGGATGTTGGAGACGGAGAGCTCCTTGATCTTCATGCCGGGATCGTAATGGACGCCGTTTTCGGCGAAAATCCTCCTGGTCTGTTCGCGGAGCGTCTTCCAGCTGATGAAGCTCGCCTTCGTGGGATAGCGGCGCATGAACAGGTTTTCCTCGATCGTCAGATCGGGGAAATAGTTCAATTCCTGGTAGATCATCGCTATCCCGAGTTCGGACGCCTGTTGGGGACTGGCGATGTCCACCTTCTTGCCGTCGAGGTGAATTTCCCCCCTGTCCTGCTTGTACAGCCCGTTGATGATCTTCATCAGGGTGGACTTGCCGGCGCCGTTCTCGCCCATGATGGCGTGAACCGTCCCTTCCCTGAGGGTCACGTCCACGCCGTCAAGCGCCTTGACGCCGGGGAAAAACTTGCTGATGCCCACAAGCCGCAGCTTGACGCCGGAATCCATTCCTGTTCCTCCAAACGCCGCGCGCCCGGACGGCGAAACCGCCCGGGCGCGCAATGGCAAGACGCTTAGACGCAGGTAAAGCCCCCGTCCATGACGTAATCCGATCCGGTGGTGAAGGACGAGGCGTCGGAGGCGAGGAGCACCGCCGCGCCGACGAGTTCCTCCGGCTCCCCGGGGCGGCGCATCGGGGTCATGCCGCGCCAGACGGGACCGATTTCCGGATCGTCGAAGAACTTGCCGGCCATGGGTCCGTTCATGTAGCCGGGGGAGATGGAGTTGACGCGGATGCCGTACCTGGCCCACTCGACCGCCAGCGACTTGGTGAGGTGCATGACCGCGGCCTTGGACGTGTTGTAGCTGCATTGGCGCTGGGGGACGTTGACGATGTGCGCGGACATGCTCGCCGTGTTGATGATGCTTCCCCTGCCCTGCTTTTTCATCGTTTCGATAAATTCGGCGACGACGTGGTCCGTGTACAATATGGAGTTGTCGTATTGATTGATGATGCTTTTTTTCTCGGGGGTCAGCCAGGGTCGGTTTGGGTCGTCTGGATAATCTTTAAAGCGGGCGAACTCTAAGGGATAACGATTGACATAATGCATATGACTGCCGTTAAAACGCACGAATATTCCCTTGCTGGATTGTGAAGACACCAAGATATCCTCCAGGAGAAGCAGCGTCGCCTCGTCGAGATATTTTCCGTTTTTATCGGGAACGTTAATGTCCTCGTACCGTTGCACGTTTGCGTTGATCATACGAACGAAAGCGTCGCCACCGGCGAAGGCAATGATATTTTCTATGACGGAATTTGTCAGCCAGGCTGTCTCGAACTTTGCTTCATTCAAAATATCAAAGATCGAACAGGTGTAATTCTCCATTCCGTGCTGCCTGTCCACGAAGCTGAACGCCCCCAGCAGAGAGCGAGTGGAAGCCGGCGACGCAACTTCCACGTTGTCGAAAACGACGAGG
>JAIRTL010000133.1 GCA_031254915.1 Planctomycetota bacterium | reverse complement strand
GATGTCGGCGTTCTGGTCAAGCCGGGCCATCTCGAAGCGATCGGGCGCGACGGGTTTATTCTGCGAACCGGCGACATCGCCCGTCCCGCCGGCCCGACACTCCGCGCCGCCGCCGATGTCGGCTCGCTTCCCGGTCCTCCGGATCTTGTCGTCGTGGCGGTGAAAAGCTGCGACACGGCGAACGCGCTTCGAGGCGTGTCCTCGAAAATTCCTGCGGGCACGGTGATTCTCTGCCTGCAAAACGGCATCGGCAACGAGGCGAAGGTTCAGGCCGCCTTGCCTGAGAACCCGGTTGCGGCGGGGGCGATATGCATATCGGCGGAGGCGCTCCGTGTCGGCGACATCCTTTGGCCGGACGACCGCGGCGGCATGGCGGTCGCCCCGTATTGCGGAGACGAAAACCGGATCCGGGGCGTCGTCGCCCCGCTTTTGGCCACGACCGGCCTCGAATGCGCCTGGGAAGAGGGCGAGGGCGCGGCGGCGAGGGTGAAGTGGTCGAAATTGATGTTGAACGTCGGTTTCAACGCGCTCAATTCGGTGACCGGCCTGTCCAGCGCCAGGCTCCTTGCCGATCGCGAGTATGGTAAATTTGCGGTGCTGGCACTCCGCGAGGCGTTTCTCGTCATGCGCCGTTCGGGGATTCAGGCGCTTGACCTCCCCGGGTATCCGGTTCGAGCGCTTGGCTCGATTGTCCGGGCTCCTCTCGGCCTGGTGCGCAAGGCGCTCGCCTGGCAGGCGGCCAGATCGACTGAGTCGGCGTTTTCGATGCGCCAGGATGTGCTCAAGGGCAGGGCGTCGACGGAGATCGACGAGTTGAACGGGGTCATCGTCCGGCGCGGCCGCGAAATCGGCGTCGATACGCCCGCGAACGAGCGCTTGTGCGCTTTGATCAAAAAACACGCCGCGGCCGGATGGCCCAGCGGCGGCATAATCTAGGCAACTCTCCAGGGGCTGGTATCGTTTTCCTTATCGGGAACAGCGATAAAGAGGCGCTTCAAAAAGATACGGAGAAGCAATTCAACATTATTCGCCGCTCCACGGCGACAGTGGTGTTGCAACTGACGGAGAGAAGCGCCCTTTTCTCCCGAGAAGCTGTCGAACGCATCCAGCGCCCGAAAAAACTCGTACCGACTGAAGAGTGAAAAATTTATATCGCATTGCAGGAAATTATGTTACGTATCCCGAAGCGCAGGCAAGGCGCGGAATCGGTGAAACCGATCTTGCGATTTTCTATCGCGTCATGGACAAAATCAGCGCAAACATTTCGTGCGTTGTCTCTTTAACTCCATATCAATCAAGATATTTCGGGAATATCGCTCCCTCCCGTCCCCATGACGGCCACGCGCGCGTTCGCCCGGTTTTTATAGATACAAAAAATAGATATAAATATTCAGAAAAATTATGAAAAACTAAAAGTTACCGCCTACGAATGAAGTTGATTCTGTATGAAGGTATTCTTGATGTTAGCGTGACGATGAAGGACGAAGCAGGCGGTTCGACACTATATATAGTGAGTGCATGCATCATTTTGTCCGTATTTCGTTTTTACCCTTGACTAACAGAATGGTCGGGATAGAATTGCTTTTGGTTGAAACGGAAAGGCGCATGGGGGAATTTTCCTTCCAGTCACAGCCGCTCCGCTCATGCCGGTTTTGAACCAAAAACTGGGGGTTGTCTCGTGGAGAATCACCGAAGATCGGCGATAAGGTTTTTGTGTCTTTGAAGATGGAGGAGGAGGTTGATGGAGATTCACGTATATTCGAAGCTTGGTTGCGGTAAGTGCGATGCGGCCAAGAAAAAGCTTGCTCTTATGGGCTTCGACTACACGGAACACAACCTCGAGTATCATGTATCCCTTCATGACGGCTGGCGGCAGGACGGTTCCACCGACGTCATGGCGGCGCACAGCATCATGGATACGCTTCCCCTGTTCAAGCTGGACGAGGAGTTCCACGACTACCCGACAGCCATGCGTCTTCTCAAAGAGCGGACGCTCGCCCTTGCGAACTGACTTCGGTCGGTCGCTACAGATTGCGATAAGTGTTGGCTTGGGATAGATAATTATGCTATACTATGACCGGCGGATTATCCGCCGGTCGTTTTTACTCGGGTATAACAGGCATCGCGAAGTCAAAAAGCGCCCTCTCCGTCACGCCCGCATTATGCCGGACGCGACGAGGGGTTTTATGCCGCCGCAATGCGGAGCACAAGCGGCAACGAGAGAATTCGACTTTCCGGCGTGAAGGAAAGACAAGGAGAATTGAATCTCCGCGTTGCGGCGCGGAGACGGAGCGGCGGAAAAACAATGGCGCGCTTGGAAGAATCGAAAATTTCCGGCCCCGGCGACGGAAAAGTCATGTACATACCGCCGATGGAACATTGGGGAACGAGGTTTTTTGCCGCCGTGTTCCGGAGTATCGGCTACGACGCTCGCGGCCTCACCGAGGATGCGTCGACGCTGGCGCTCGGGCTCAAGAACACGGGCGGCGGCGAATGCGTTCCCTGTCCCTCGACGACCGGTTCGCTTCTTGCTGCGATGGAGCGCGACCAGGTCGACCCGAAGCGGGTGATTTTTTTTATGCCTACGGCCTGCGGTCCATGCCGGTTCGGGCAATACGCCAAGCTCGACCGGATGATCTTCGAGCGCAAAGGCTGGGATGGCATCCAGATCATGTCGCCATCGGCCGAAAACGCCTACGAAGGAATCGACATCGGCGCGCGCCTGAAGCTGTATCACGCCATGGTCGTCTCCGACATCATGCGAAAGCTGACCCATCGCACCCGTCCGTATGAAATGGACAAGGGGTCGGTGGATTTTACGGTCGAGAACTACACCAAGGACATGGAGGCCGCCTTCTCGAATGGCGATCTCGACGAGGTCGGGAGGCTGGTGGAGGCTGTCTCGCGCGAACTGGCGGTGCTGCCGAAATACAGGGCGCCGCGTCCGCTCATCGGCGTCGTCGGCGAGATCTACGTCCGCAGCGATCCTTTCCTCAACAACGACGTCTGTCGCCGCATCGAGGAGCTTGGCGGCGAAGCCTGGCTCGCGCCCATGGGCGAATGGCTGTTCTACACCAGTCACCTCCAGACCCTTCTGGCGAAGGAGCAGCGTCCCGGACTGGGCGGCTTGTTCAGGCGCTTCCGCACTTGGCTGGAAACAAAATTCTTCTTTAATCGCGTCGAACATCATTACTACGAACTCGCCGCCGACGTGCTCCACGACCGGCACGAGCATCCCATTCAGGACGTAATCGCGGAGGGAGAAAAGTTCCTGCCCTGGCAGTTCGAGGGCGAGGCGGTTCTCACCCTCGGCCGCGCCGCCTTGTTCGTCAAGCGGGACGGCGCCAAGGCGATTGTGAATGCGAGCCCGATGTTCTGTATGCCCGGCACCGTCACCACCTCCATTTTCCCCGCCTTGGAAAAGGAGCTGAAGGCGCCGATTATCTGCAACTTCTACGACGGGTCGGGCAATCCGAACCAGAGCCTGGTGCCGGTTATGCACTACCTCTCCGAGCCGTACCGCGCCGAGCAGGCGAGGGAAAAGAGGGAATACGAATCCCACACCAGCCGCAGGATGACGAGGAAGCTCAATAAGAGGGTGCTCGCCTCTGGCGGCGACAGTTGAAATAGCGGTTTTTCGCGATCGACATTTTTTTCGCGATCGCCCGGAATTTTCCTACCGCCATGGGAGGATTTCGGTTACAATAGCATCCATGAGATCCTGGGTGGCATATGGCGTCGGGACGAGCGGCAGGCTGTCCGCAGAGGGGGTGTATGCGCGGGAGCGGTTTTATGTCTGTATGGACTTTTAGAGGAAATCGGGCCGACCACCGCCCGATTTCCTCTAAAGATGTTACCGCTTACGAGGCAAGGGGTCGATTTTCGACAAATGGAACTCCAGGAAGCGTTGGAGAGAAGTAAACGGCGGTTTGTTTGATTTTCTCCAAAAGTCCGCTCTGTGTGATATGGCGTTAAATCGTGGTTCGCGATGACGTTGCCCGTACTTCGGGAGAATTGGGAACAAGAGGAGAAACATCCATGGCAGGCAAAACTGAACACCAGGCTATGCACGCATGGGTCAAGGAAATGGCCCAGATGTGCAATCCCGACCAGATTCATTGGTGCGACGGCAGCGACGAGGAGCGCCGGAAGCTCACCGCCGAAGCCCTCTCCACCGGCGAACTGATCGAACTCAACCAGAAGCTGTTGCCCGGTTGCTTGTACCACCGCACCGCCCTCAACGACGTCGCCCGCACCGAAAACCTCACCTTCGTGTGCACGGACAAGGAAGAGGACGCGACGCCGGTAAATAACTGGAAGCCGCGCGAGGAAGGCTACGCGGAATGCCGCAAGTTTTTCAAGGACTCCATGAAGGGCCGCGTCATGTACGTGGTCCCGTTCTCCATGGGTCCGGTCGGTTCTCCGTTCGCGAAGTACGGCATCGAACTCACCGACTCCATCTACGTCGTCCTCAACATGCGCATCATGACCCACATGGGCCAGAATGTCCTTGACGCCATCGGCGCGAACGGCGACTTCACCAAATGCCTCCACTCCAAGGCCCAGCTCGACCTCGAGAAGCGCCGTATCATGCACTTCCCCGAGGACAACACCATCTGGTCCGTCAACTCCGGTTACGGCGGGAACGTGCTTCTGGGCAAGAAGTGCCTGGCGCTGCGCATCGCGTCCTGGCTCGGCAAGACCGAGGGCTGGATGGCCGAGCACATGCTCATCCTCGGCGTCGAATACCCTGACAGCCACATCGAATACCTCGCCGCCGCCTTCCCCTCCGCCTGCGGCAAGACCAACCTCGCCATGCTGGTCCCGCCGGAAGGCCTCAAGGCCAAGGGCTACAAAGTCTGGACCGCCGGCGACGACATCGCCTGGCTGCGTCTTGGCAAGGACGGCCGTCTGTGGGCGGTCAACCCGGAAGCTGGCTGCTTCGGCGTCGCGCCCGGCACCAGCATGTCCACTAATCCCAACATGATGAAGGCGGTCGAAAAGAACACCATCTTCACCAACGTCCTGCTAAAGGACGACGGCGCCGTCTGGTGGGAAGGCCATGGCGACGCGCCCCCGGCGCACGGCAAGGACTGGACCGGCAAGGACTGGACCCCGGACGAAAAGGACAAGGACGGCAAGCCGGTTCTCGGCGCCAACGCCAACAGCCGCTTCACCGTGCCGATCAAGCAGGTTCCCTGCGTCTCCGACAAGGTCGACGATCCGGCCGGCGTGCCGATCAGCGCCTTCATCTTCGGCGGTCGCCGCGCGCGCCTGGCGCCGCTCGTCTACCAATCCACCGACTGGGAGCACGGCACCTACGTCGCCGCGACCATGGCTTCCGAGCGCACCGCCGCGCAGTACGGCAAGCAGGGCGAAGTCCGCCGCGACCCCATGGCCATGTCGCCGTTCGTGGGCTACAACATGGGCGACTACTTCCGCCACTGGCTGGAGATGGGCAGAAAGGTTCCGAACCCGCCCAAGATTTTCCACGTCAACTGGTTTCGCCGCGACGAGAACAACAAGTTCATGTGGCCCGGTTTCGGCGACAACCTCCGTGTCCTCGAATGGATTCTCGCCCGCTGCCGCGGCGACGTCGATGCGGTCGAAACGCCGATCGGCTTCGTGCCGAAGCCCGAGGATATCGACCTCACCGGCCTTGACGTCGGCAAGGAAACGATGCGGAAGCTGATGGACATCGACAAGGGCGAGTGGAAGATCGAGTGCGACGGCGTCGAGGAATACTTCAAGGGCATTGGCGAACGCATGCCGAAAGAACTCTTCGACCAGCTCGCCTCGCTCAGGAAGCGCCTTGGCTAGCGCGTTTCAAGATAGCCAGGAAACGCCGATCGCCAGCGAAACATCATGGCATCATAATCTTCCGGGGGAACGGTTCGCACCGTTCCTCCGGCTTTTGGGGCGCGCGGAAAAGGACAGCACGATGGCGCAAGCAGTCACATTGGCGGAACAGATCGCGGGGTCGACCTATAGCGTACTCCCCGGAGGCTATGCGATTGTGCGCGTCGATCGCGCACGGCTGCCTGAAAGCGGATTCCTGGCGCGGAAATGCTTCGCCATGATCTCCGACCTTGAGGCGGACGAAATCACCCTTGTCGTCGAAAGCGCGGCCGCCCCATCAGTCGCCGATCCCGCCTATCCGCTGCATTCCGTCTACCGGGCGATCCGCGTGAATCCGCTGGTCCCCTTCGAGGGCGTGGGCTTTATCAGCGCCGTGAGCGGTGCGATCGCGGAGGAGGGGGTGAACATCCTGGCTGTATCGGCGTATTCGTTCGATTACTTCCTTGTGAAGGAGGGGGACTTCGCCGCATCAAGGGACGCGCTTCGCCGACTTGGAATGACCGAAGCCGGAGCCCGACCGCGGCGTTATTCGGACTGAATCCGCGGGAGCGCTTCCGCGTCCGTTCCCATGACGACGGCGATCGGCCGCAATTCCGGCACGTTCTCGCAGACGATCTTGACGATGGAGGCGATCGGGACGGAGAGGATGGCGCCGGGGAATGGTGAGGATTGAGGATCGGCTGAACGCACGCCGGCTCGTATTGAAGCATCGCCATGCCGACGGGCAGGCCAAGATCAAAATCGCACTTTTTTCCAACAATGTCAAAAAGAATGCGTTACGTTGTAACATGTTGTTTTCCAAATAGCTACGAATACAAAAAACGTCAATTTTTATCTCTGGCGGAGCTTCGCCTTGGCCGTGCGGGATTCCATGCAGGACGATCTTGACGTCGCCTGTCAGAAGGTCCTGCCTTCAAAATCGGTGCACCATCTTGTAACCGAAAAACAAACACCTTTCCCCGCTGATGGATTGGCGAGGCGTGGGAGAGACCTTGCTGTGCGCGCCGCCGAATCAGGCGAAACGCGACTGTATCCAGTTGGCGATAGTTTTGGCGAGGACAGCGTGACTTTCCGTTGAGAGATGGATGCCGTCCTCGGGATCAGATGCGATGACGTCCTTCGCGTAGAGGATAGGGACGTTCGCCCGCTCTCCCATCTCCTTGAAATGTTTGGCGAGCTCGAGCGACTTGGCCTTGCCGCCGCGGAACACTTCGCCGTGGTTCTTCTCCACCTCCTCGATCGGCGGTGGGCAGACGACGAGAATGTCGGGCACGCTGTCCAGCCCCGGGCCGAATTCCGGATCGCGGGCGGTCTTAACGAGGAGCTCCGCTCCGGCAGCGATCTCCTTCGCCGACATGCTGAAGCGCGGCTTCAGGTCGTTTGTGCCGAGCATGATAACAAGCAGATCAACAGGCGAATGGGTGTCGAGAATTGCGCCGATGGCATGGAGACCGTTCTTGTCGACGGACAGCGCCCCTTCGATGGGATCGTCGTGCACGGTGGTGCGGCCGGACAGGCCCTCCTCATAAACCCGCCATTCCTCGGGAAGAAGATTTTGCATGATCTCGGGCCAGCGTCCCTCGGGAGGATAACGTTTTCTGCACCCACCGGGTACGTGTCCCCATGTGTTGGAATCGCCGTAACAGACAATAGTCTTCCGCATCGCCGTCCCCTTGAATGTTGAGTATGAAAATAAGCTGCACAGCTGGTATTCCTTTAATTGTAACCGCAGGGGCGGGTAAAAGAAAGCGGCAGTCCGCCGATGTCGCCGCGCGGGGACCGGTGCTGACGAGGGAGAGCGCAAGATGGAGTCGGACCGCCTCATGAACGACACCGATGAAAACGGTCAGCTTCTCATCGTCGACGACATCCTCGACACCGCTCTTGACGTCCGTTCCGTAAACCGGACCGGCCAATGAATTTTTGGCGAAAACCTCCTCCGGCATGGCAACCCGTTCTGCGCGGAGAACGAGCGCCTCTCCGAACTGGTCCGTTAGGCGTTGGCCTCCTGGGAAGGGGCGGAGCGTCACGCGGTGCCGATGCTGAAATCATTGTCAATGAATTGGAAAATAAATCTGGGGTTGATCCAGAAGATGAAATACCAAAGCAACGAGTGAGTAGAGGTTTTCTCCTCGCGATGAAAAATGCCGTCATAGCCATGACTTCGGAGAAAGCGACCGATTTTTCGGCCAGGGTGGTATATTCTCGCATGCAAATGCTTAATTCGGGTCTTGCCGCCCCGTTTGACGCAAGCAACGTATCACATGGAAAACGCGAGCTCCAATCCGTCGGCGTATCCGGAAAGAAGAGGTCGGTGAACCGCCGACCCCTCCGGGTCGGGAGCCGGAACACATCAGGACGATTATCGAGCGGATGTCCAATGTGTTATTGACGGTATCGAAGATTGACTCGGTTCGCTGGCCTCCGCAGGCGTCGCGCCAGCACTTCCTGAGCCACCCGCGCAACCAGCGTGGCGGCGAGGATGAGCGCACCCATGGCGGCCGCCTCGCCGTAATTGCCTGTGTCGGTAAAATGCAGCATCGCCACCGACGCCGGAGCGTTGTCGGGCGAGAAGATGAACACCATTCCGGAGACGGTGGTCATGGCGTTGATGAAAAAGTAAAACGCTACCTCCAGCGCCACGGGGAAGCGGAGCGGCAGTATCACACGGAAGAAGGTCGACAGCCTGCCGACCCCCAGCGTTTTTCCCGCATCCTCGTAGCGGAAATCGAGGCTGGCCAACCCCGCCGCTGAAATGAGATGCCCCATGGCGTAGAAGTGGATGAGACAGTAGAAAACCAGGAAGGCCCGCGAACCGTAGAACAGTTGGAGCACGTTTTCCGGCCGGTTGAAGGCAAAGACGAAGGCTAGACCAAGCACCGTCCCCGGAATGCCCACGGACAAAAACGCCATCCCCCGGTAGAGAAGGGAAAGGAGCCGGTTCGCCCCGGTCCTGACCGCGACATAGGCTCCCGCGAAGGTTATCGCCATGCCCGCGACGGCGGCGGCGGCCGACATTTCCAAACTGTTGAAAAAAGGCTGGATGTTGTAAACGCTGTTTTCGAAGCGGTAGTTGGCGAGGGTCGGGGCAAGGTCGTACGGCCAGAAGGCGACGAAGGACCCACCGACGGCGGCCAGGATGATGGCGGTGGGAACCGTCACTATCCCCCAGGCGAACAGCGAAAAGGTGAGATCCCGCGCTCCGGCTGAAACCGGTTTTTCATAGCGCCCCGTCTGCGCCTGCCCGGGGTGGGAAGAGACCAGCCACAGATCCAGGGCGAAGGCCATGAGGGAGGGAACGAGCATGATCACGCCTATGGCGGACCCCATGCCCAGGTCCTGGAGGCCGATTATTTGCGTATAGAGTTCAGTCGACAGCATGGAATAGTCACCGCCCAGGACCTTGGGTACGCCGAAATCGGTAATTGCGAGAATGAAGGCGACAAGAAAAGCCCGCAGCAGCGCGTTCCTGGTTTGCGGCAGGGTTATGGTGCGAAAGCGCCGCCACGGGGACGCCCCCAGGGTTTGCGCCGCCAGATACAAACGCCGGTCGACGCCGCACAGGGCGGTGACCAGCAGCAGGGTGGCGTGCGGCATGATAAACACGATCTCGCCGAAAACAATGCCGCTCCAGCCGTAGATGTTGCCCACGCCGAGTACGCCGCTCAAAATGCCATGGCGGCCGAAGATGTAAATCATGCCGATGGGAAAAAACACCGACGGAACGGAAAGCGGCAAAACCACGAGATAACGGCAAGCCCTGTCCCCGACGACAAGGGCATGGGTAAAGGCATAGGCCAACGCGTATGCCAAAACCGCGACCGCCGCTGCGACGATCACACCCACACCGAGGGTGTGGTATAGCGAGGTTGCCAGCCCGGGCGTGCGAAAATAGGCGGAGAAATTCGCCAATCCGATGGCGGAGCCCATATTATCCGTCATGCTGCGGCCAAGCAGAATCGCGGCGGGATACAGCACCCCGAGCAGCAGCGCGGCCAGCGGCAGCAACAGGACGAGAGTGGCTTTGCCGCCGGGACGAGGCCTCATGCGTCCGTCTCGCCGGAGAAATGACACCAGCGATCGCGCGGCAGACTTATCGCCACCAGACTTTGCTCCTTGTATTTATCCTTGTCGAAAAGTACGTCGGCGAAAATGCGGGTGGAAAAGTCGTTCAGCAACAGTTCCAGGCGGCAGAACTGCCCCATGAAGGCGACCCGCTCAATCCTCGCCACCCATGTATGCGGCTTTCCCAACGTCATCTCCGTCGGGGCAGACACCTGGACGTCCTCGTAGCGGATGCCGGTAAGGATGCCGTCATTGATCGAGGAAACGCTGAGGATGTTCATGCGCCCGACAAAATCGGCGGCGAACAGGCTTGCCGGTTTGCCATAGAGTTGCTCGGGCGTCCCCTCCTGTTCCACTCTGCCTTTGTTGAGCAGCACGATCCGATCCGCCATGGAAAACGCCTCGCCCTGGTCGTGCGTCACCATGACGGCGGCCACCCCGGTGCGGCGCTGCAACTCGCGCAACTGCAACGCCAGGGAGGAACGCACCTTCGCGTCCAGCGAGGACAAGGGTTCGTCGAGCAGCAGGACCTCCGGCTTCGGCGCGAGGGCGCGGGCCAACGCCACCCGCTGCTGCTGACCTCCCGACAGGGTGGCGGGGTAGCGGTCCGCTAAGGGCGAAATGCCGGTCAGTTCCATAAGCTCCAAGGCCCGGTCGAGCGCCGCCGTCTTGCTCCACTGCGAGCGTTTCAGCCCGTAAAGAATGTTGTCGACGACGCGCAGATTGGGAAACAACGCGTAGCTCTGAAAAACCATGCCGAAGTTGCGCTTCTCGGGGGGCAGGGAGGTGATGTCCCGTCCGCCGGAGAAAACCCTGCCGGAGTCGGGGGAAAGGATGCCGGAGATGATGCTGAGCAGCGTCGTCTTGCCGCAGCCCGAAGGCCCGAGAATCACCAGGAACTCGCCCTTGCGGCAGCGCAGGTCGAGATCGGCGAGCACCTGGTTGTCGCCGTAGGACTTGGCGATGTTCCTGAGTTCAAGCTGCACGGTCATTCACTCCCGAAGCGGCGGCGCCATTCGGCCAATACCCGATCCCGCTCCTCCGCCGCGCGGCGCAGATCCATGGGCAGGAGTCGGGAGCAGAGTTCCGCCTGCCGTGGCCCGTCGTTCTCCGGCCGCACCGGAAGGTAGTCGAACTCCAGCCCGATGCGGGCGGAGTCCGGCGACACGGCATAGTCCATGAGGCGCCGCGCCGCTTCGGGGTTCTTCCCGCCTTTCACCAGGGTGGCGGCGACGATGTCCCAGCCGACGCCGTCGACTGGAACGACGGTTTCGAGCGGCGTCCTCTTTTTCAGATAGGTGGCGATGTAGGCGTCGACGCTCACGCCGATGGGGGTCTCGCCCATGGCGGCCATTTGCGCGGGCTTGCTGCCGGAATGCACGTACATCTTGACGTTCTTGTCCAGCGCCTCCATGAATTCCCACGCCTTGTCCTCGCCCAGATTCTGTAGCCATCCGGTCACGTGGAGATAGGCGGTGCCGGAGGACAGCGGATTGGGCATGACGATATGTCCCCGGTATTCCGGTTTAATCGGGTCCCGCCACGATTCCGGGACGGGAATACCCAGCCGTTCGCACTCGCGGGTATTGACGGCGAGCGCGCCCACAACCACGTTCATGCCCGCCCAAGTCGGGTGATCGCGATCGTCCCGCAGCATCGGGGGAACGCTGTCCATCCCTTCCGGCCGGTACGTTTCCAGCCCGCCCTGCCTGTCCACTGCCAGGACCCCGCTCAGGGCCAAGCCGAAGATGATGTCGGCCTGGGGATTGTCCTTCTCCGCCAACAGCCGCGCGGTAATGGGGCCACCGGATTCGCGCACCCATTTTATGGACAGGTCGGGAAATTTCTCCGCTAAATCCCGGCGATATCGGTTCAGGACATCCGGCTCCATGTCGGTATAGGCGACCAGTACGGTTCCGGCGAAGAGCGGGGTCGCGAACAGGAACAGGGCGAGGGCGAGGCGAACGATGCGGTGCGACATGGCGTCCCGTTTCTTTACTTGAGGTTGAATTCGCTTTTCATGACATCGATCAACGCCCTGGCAAGCTTGTCCGAGCGTGAATCGGTCTTGTTTTTCAAATTGACCGCGATGAGACAGTCCAACACCCTGCGCCGGATGTCCGAACTGCTGATCCCTTCGGTGCGCGGGAACAGCACCAGCCGCTCGGCGCGGACGTGGTTGAAGTTGTCGTGGCCGTGCACCAGATAGTCGCACTGGTGCTTGTCCATGAAGGCTTCGTCGATCAGCCACGGGCTGGGCACCACCTCGTGCACGTACTTGATCCCCTCGAGAACCTCTTTGCGCTGATCGTACGACAGCTCGGGGGTATAGCCTTTGTAGGAGAGTATCTCCTTATCAGTGGTCAGGGCGACCACCACGTGGTGTCCCGTCTCCCAGGCCCGGCGTAACAACCGTATATGGCCGTGATGCATGAGGGTCATCGACATGTCCACCATGATTCGCTTCACCGCTTGAACGCTTTCCATATCCTACTCCTGCCCGTCCTGTTTCCAGTTCGAAGCGTCGAACATGCTGCCCCTGACCGTAAAGGGGGTCAGCTTGGTAAAATGGTCTTTCGCGTGGCTGGCAATGTTTGAGTGGCCGAGGTAATGCCGTCGCACCCGCTCCGGCCCGCCCGAAGGCGGCGGCGGAGCGACCTCTTCCGGCAGCCCCTCGCAGGCCAGCGCCGGCGTGTCATGCCCCTGCATCAGCCGGTCGGACGCCCGCAATGGCCCGTCGGCGTTAAAGTCCTTCACCATCAGCAGCGCGTGGGGCTTGAGGTGATAGGGCAAAAGCGCCCGCAACGCCGGGAGGTAGGGGTGCGGGTCGTCCTTGTGATCGTGATCGGAGACGAAGATGAGGCGGGTGTTGTCGTACACCCGGTTCGCTTTCAGCCAGGCGATCAACTTCTCCATCAGGCGGATGGCGTGGCGTTCGGTGAAGTAGTGGGCGTCCCCCGATTTGTTGACCGCCAGCCGCTCGCTTTTTTGCAGCGGGACGAGGGAGTCGGGTCCCAGCACGTAGGGGTTGTGGCACAAGGTGGTGGCGAAGGTCTTGAAGGTCGGCCGGGGCGAGTCGGCGGTCAGGAACCCGGGCATGAGCAGAGGGATGGCGATGTCCCGGAACAGCCTGTCCCCGGTGCGATCGCTGTCGAATAGCCCGAGATCGGCCAACCCCTCGCGCAAAAGATTGGGCACGGCGCGGAACAGGGAGACGGACAGCAAAAACGCGGCGTTCCCGCCGTGTTCCACCCCACCGCCCGGACTGATCGCTTCACGCGCCATTTGCGTGTACACCGGCGTCATGGGCGTGTCGACGAGTTCCTCCCCCCTGTAGCCGAGCATATCGCGCAAGGTTTTGTCGCCGTAAATGTCCAGGTTTCTCTGGACGTTGAAATAGCTCACGGCATACCCGGCCTGGAGAAACCGCCGGGGCATCTCCGCCAGCGAGCGCAGAACCTTGTCGGCAAGCTGCCCGCCGGGTTGCGCATTGATACCGGTGGGAGTGTACTCAGGCCCGCCCAGGATGGATGGAAAGGAAAGCAGGGTATTGTTGGCGTCGCTCAGCGTGTCCCGGTACCAGACGAATCCCGGAAGTCGAGCCGCCATGGCGGGATCCTCGTCCAGCATGCGCCCGATATCTCCGCCGTGGAACATGTCGAACATGAAGATCAGGACGTTGGGTTGGCCGGGGCTGAGGGAAAAAAGTCGCTGGTGATAGGGCGGCAGGGCCAACTCCGCAGCCCGCGCCTGTTCCGCTTCCGCCGCGCCGTTCGCCTCTTCCCCCGGTCCGGGCGGGAAGGCCGCCACATACGCGCCAAAGGCAAGCAGCGCAAAAGCGCACACGCCCAGCCCGAATGCCGCGAGCCGCAGAGAGCGGAGCCGCGCCAATGCCCACAGCAAACCCAGGGCGAGAAGCGAAGCGCCCGCATCCTGCACCAGCGCGGACCACGGCGAGGCGTTGTTTTCCGGCTGGAATACGTTGCCATCCACAATCCCGGCGGGCGGAAACGCCAGCGCGAAAACGAGGCAGGCCAAGGCGAGATAAGCGGCGAGCAAACCCGCCCGTGCGGCTATCCGTCGTGGCAACGCTACGCGCAGATAGAGGAAAAAGTACAATATGCAGATGAAATACGGCAGCAGCTCCCGGAAAACTCTCACGGCGGAAAAGTCGAATACCTCCGGAGCCGACTGGAACGACGCCATCGGCGCGAACAGGACGACGAGGGCGGCAATGGCGAAGGCGGCGGGCCAATACAGCATAAATCCGGAGCGCTCCGCCTCGCGCCGAAACAGCCGCACCAAACCGCCGTTCAGCTTGGCGCAGGCCATCGACCAGGCCAGAAACGCAACCGCCACATAGGCCAGCGTCGTCCAGATGAAGAGCTTCCCCGACACGGTCCGCTTCTGCCACGCGAACGCCCAGCCGCAGACGAGGAACCCGGCCAGCGCCGCGGAAAGAATCACGCCGACCCTCGGCCAAACGCTTCCCCGCCCGCCGCCGCCTCGCCGCGACATGATCCGCCGTACACCGGCGATGGCTCCGACGGCGAGCGCCGCCGCCAGAAATAGTTCCAGCCGGGAAAAGCGGAAATAGTACGGCGCCGCGCCGGAATACATCGCCTCGATCCGCCAGCGCAGACAATGCCCCCATACCAGCGGCAGCGACGCCAGCGCGAAGGCATAGACGGCCAGCCACCGGCCGGGAATGTCGCTGCCGCGTGTTTCCGATGCCCGCGCCGGAAGCGCTTCGAGAATGTCGTTCGCCACGACCCCGGCCGTGTTCAGACCGGCCGGACGGCGGCGCTGGTGCAGGACTTCGATAAGGCTGAAGAAATTGTTGGTTGTCCAATAGATCAACAGGGCGGACGGCGCGCCGTAGAGCAGCAGGAGAAAAAGCGCGGCAATGACGAACGCCTGTCCCGTCTCCCGCCGCGTCGCACCCGGCGTCAGCAAGGCGGCGGCGAAGTTGAACGCGGTCATGAGCAGCGGCAGGAGGTTGACGCCGCCAGGGAGCAACCCGTCGGGAGCGGCGAGGCTGGGTATGCCCCAAAAGGAAACCAACCGTAGCGCGGACAGCCCGGACAGCATATGGTAGGCGGCGAAGATGAAGGGCATCTGCAACAACAGTCCCCACATGGCGCGGATGGACATGACGGGGTGGTAGGCGTAGCGGCGGTAGAGGCGGCGGATGCGCAGGTGCCGTTCCTCGCCGGATGATTCGGCCCTGATTTTCACGAGCTGCTGATCGATGACTCGGCGCAGACGGCGTTCCTCCTCTTGCGTCGCCGCCACCTTTTCGCGCAGCGGGACGAGTAGGAGGGTAGTGACCGCCGACAGGGCCAGCAAGCCGTAGCCGTAGCCCAGCGCCCGCGCGCAGACGTGGTATATCGTCCCATAGGCGATCTCCAGGGGCGCGATGCATAGATCATAGAGCAGCGAAAGGACGGCGATCATGCGTCAGCAATGCTCCAGAGCAGCTTGTTTGGCCAGCAGCCAGTCCGCGATCACCTCGCCGGAGCGGCCCACATGGGCGAGGTAGGCGTCGCGGCACGCGGCAAGACTGGTGGCGGGTATGGCGAGGACGCGCCCGACGATGTCCGGCATGGCGGCTATTTCGCCGATACCTACCACCGCTCCGATGCGCCGCTCGGCGTCCTTCTCCCAACTGCAATCCAGATCGGCGGCTTCGAAGAGAGAGTCGTCCTCCCCCTCCGCCGCCAGGGTGATGACCGGACGCCCGTATAAAAAGGCGAATTCAAAGCGGATGCCGGAAATGTCCGACACCAGCACATCGGCACGGCCGAGCGTTTCAGCTGGCGACAGGCCGCGGTCGATCCGCAGGCAGTCATGACGCGAAAGGCGGTCCGCCGTTTCGTTGATGAAGCGGGCCTCCTTGCGCCACGATTGCGGATGCGGCCGTAGGATCAGTTCATACTTGCCGGTCCGCACCAGCGCTTCGATGAAATCCGTGCCATAGCGGCGCAAAAATCCCTTCACCCCCCAAGTAGGCGCCAGAACGACGACCGGCTTGCCGTCCCTCTCCTTCTTCGCCCGCACCGTCCGGCTCAAACCATCGAGGTTAGGCGTGCCGGCGATGACGCATTCCTTGGCGGGAAGCCCCCGAATATCCTCGAGCCGCCGGATGCTCTTCTCCATGGCGGGACCGAGAATGAACACTGCATCATAATGATCCAGGCTGTGACGACGATAATAGGTGATGTCGCAGCATCCGTGCAGCACATGGACAAGGCGCTTGATATGCAACGGTTTGGGAATGGGAAAGTCGGGACAGCCGATATTGGGCGTGGTGGCGAGCATGACGCCGCCGCGCGTGGCCGCCGCGCGCCCGTAGGAAACCGAGCCGTATCCGATGTAGCGGGAATCCATGCGCGGGTCGTCGATGGCGAGGGCGGGGTCCTCGACGTCCATGGATAGATAACGAAAGTGCGCGTCGCGGGCCAAAAGCGCTTCAATGATCGGCTTGAAGGTGAGCCAGTAATCCCGCCCCTCGGAAAAGAGGACGATGTCGTTGTCGCCAAAGGAGTTGACACGGACCTCGGCGGCCGGTCCCGCCTCGTTTCGTCGCAACCATGCGCACACGGCATAGACGGTGCTCCGCGCCAAATAGGCGAGTGCCGCCGTCATACTCACCAGGACGCACACCAAGGCGCTGCCTGTGCCGGGATCGAGGTATGCGTACGCAGGTCGCGTCTCCACCGTTATGAGGGCGATCCAGAGCAAACCTATGATCCAAGACCGTCTCTGCATTCTGCTTCCTTCGCAGTGCGATAGAAATTTCCTGTTCGTTTGCAGGCAAGCCACCCAAAAATTATCCCTTGGTGTAATTTTTTTATCAAGGGCGTTTTTAGCTTTTGGTCTCACTAATCAAGTAACGGATGAACACATTTTGCCGCAGTTTATTCCGCAGCCTGTGCGCACTGCGGTTGTGAGTAAAAAACCATAGTACACGACTAGAAATCATCTGAACTGCTACAACCTATTGAACAGGAGGCAATAGCGAGGAACATGACAGGTGACAACTTCAATCGGAACGCCCGAAAGGAGACCGCCATGTTCCCCAAATGCGTCGAGAGGCTGGCAGACATGCTGGCAGTGGGTTTACGCTTGAACAAGTCCCATGCCAAGTGTTTGGCCGGCATTGTCATAGGAGCCTGCGGAGTCGGAGTCGGTGTTGCTGTCCAAACCTCGCCACCTGTATCCCCGGCAATGTCACT
>JAIRTL010000100.1 GCA_031254915.1 Planctomycetota bacterium | reverse complement strand
TGATCGCAAATCATCCGGACATGCAAGGCGTTGATTTAAATGAAGATAATGGACTAATAATTCTGTTCCCCCCTGTGCCACAAGGTAAAACAGGAACAGGGCATGAAAAAACCCTTATCCCACAAGGAGATAAGGGCGTTATAAAATTGGCTCCCCCGGCTGGATTCGAACCAGCGACCTGCGGATTAACAGTCCGACGCTCTACCAGCTGAGCTACAGGGGATTATGTCCCGACCATAAGGCGGAGCAGTAATAATACGGAACCGCGCCATCTTGTCCAGAAAAAAGGTGAAAAATATAACATATTGCGAAAAAAGAAATTGCACGCGCATTACTTGGAAAAAACACCAACACGGATGTCCGGATCCCATTGACGGTGAAGATTTCCCAAAGGTCGCGAACCCGGCCGATTCCATGCCGTCGACTAGGACAGGTATTCGACGATCTCGTTCTTCGGCCGAAGGATCATATTCCGATAGACGCAATCGAAGGCGAGGAGGGCGGAAATCGACACGAGTTTCGCTTTCTTCGCGGCAAGCACCTCGCACGAACATCCGACGATGTCGCCCGCCCGCATGACTGTCAACCGCCGACCTTCCTTGATCGTTATGAAAAACTGGAGCGAACCGTCCTCGAAAATTCGGCTGCCGCCGCGAATGACCGGTTCGCCGTCGACCATGACGCCGGGCATATACTCCATGAAATCCTCGAAGCGGAACGTATCGGGTGTTTCGCCCGCCGCTTCCGCGAAGGCCTCGAGCGCCGGCCTGCCATCGAGAAGAGTCATGCCGAAGTATCAGCGAAATTCCAGATGTATGCTCCGCGCTTTCGATGAACGTCCGCTCGCAGAACATCTGCTCGCACTCGGGGCCGGTTTCCGCTTCCCGGCGGCGCCTTCATTCGAACAACGCCATGACCGCGGTTTGATTGACGTTGGCCATGAAAAGCTCGCCGAAAGTGGCGAAGCCGGCCATTTGCGCGCCATGGAAAAGGGCCGTATACTCGGCGGCTTTCCCCTCCGCCTGTAGATACATATCGCGATGCGCGCAATCGAAATCGAGTATCGCGCCGATGCCTCCGATGGCGGACGCCGCCTTCTCGAGCGCCTTGCGCGTTTGCGCAACCTGGTCCCCGACGCGCATCAACGCCAATCTCTGGCCCTCGCGCACCGTGCAGAAGAACTTGATTGCCCCGTCCGGCAGGATCTTGGCGCCGGCGCGGATGAACGGCTCGCCTTCAGCCATGATCCCCAGGGAAAAGGCAAGGAAATAGTCCTCGGTTAGTTGCTCCTCGTCGATGCCGATCCCCCGGGCGAACTCCGACCTCGCCGAACGGCCGTCAAGTTCGATGACGAGCTTGTTCGCTTCATCCACCTTTGTGGCGGTATACACGGGACCGACCGGCTCGTGGCTCTGCGTTTTGAGAAGCGTAAATTTTCCGGCCGGTTCGACGACGGCAAGAACGGCGCAATCCTGGTAGGCGACGCCGTCGAGAGAGGCGGCAATCGATCCGAGGGAAAAGTCGTCGCTCGCGAAGCCGCCGATAAAAGTAAAGTCGGTTTTTGAAGCGACCAATTCCATGGCTCTTTCGATGTTCGGCGATCGGCCATCGAACAGGGACAGGCCGAAATGACGACGATAGTCCAAGTCCAGGAGTTTGCAGCCGAGTTGCGTCTCCATGGCCGCGAGCGCTTTTTCAACCGAGCCGGCGTCGCGCGACAAATCCGTGGCCGGTGCGGCGGCAAAGTTGAGCAGGGCGTTTTCCGCAAAGGCGAGGGCGCTGATCGTCCCCCGGCCAATTCCGCCGTTCCCGAGCTCGGCGTAGCTCGTGCACCCCATTGTCCGCGCCTGCGGAAATGCCTCCTGCATCAATCGCGCGAGCTCGGGAAAGTCGTAGGAAAAGGAGGCGAAGAAGACCAGTTGCGCCACTGGAAATCTACCGATCCGCCGGCGCATTTCGGCGACCGATTCGCCAGCGGAATGACTATTGACTGAGGCGGAAAAAATATCCATATGATCCCCGATCAGATCGTCGCCAGGGACAACAGGCGTTACTCCCAAGGAATAAACCGAGCCTTGCGTCCAAGGCACCATCCGCAGTTGCCGCAATCCCCCGCTTCGGCGCCAAGCAAATGCCCGGCGAGGAACCGTCGCGCGCATCCGTCGTGTTCCATCCATGCGACGACCTGCTTGACGGAGTCCTTTTCCGCCCCGTTTTCCACCGCCGCGAGCCGGATATCGATATCGCGGGCGGATGCGAACACGTCGACCCGCGAATCCAGCCCATCCAACCCGACGGCGTCGAGATCTGTTTTCACCGCCTCGAGCGAGACGGGGAGATTCATGAAATATGCCTGACGAATGTCGGAGCGCTCCGGAAACGGCAATCCCTCCACGACTATCAAGGCCGCGTTGTCCGCCGTTTTGAACCAGGAGGCGACACGGGCTAGTTCACATTCGCCCATAACCGGGGCCATCGTTCTTGATTCGCGCCGGATGCGCATCAGGAACGCCGCCGCATCGCTCGCCGATTTTTCATTCCTGACCCGAATCACCGCTGCGCCCGCCGGTTTTCCTGCGTCGAGCCGATCGAGGAGCAGCCCCGGCTTTTCCCGCGACCGGCACGGCACAAGGCGAAGCGTAGCATTGGTGCGGTCGAGAACAGAACCGGGCATCGGAATCGGGGACCGTTGCGCTCTACAGCAATTCAGCGATCTGGACCGCGTTGAGCGCCGCTCCCTTGAGAATCTGGTCGCCCGCGACCCACAGCATGAGACCGCGTCCGGGCAAGCTGATGTCCTCGCGAATCCGGCCGACAAACACCTCGTCCCTGTCGGCGGCGTCGAGGGGCTGCGGCGAACGGTTTTTCACCCTATCGTCAAGAATCGAGACGCCGGGGGCGGATTCGAGAATCCGCCGCGCCTCCCCGGGCGACATCGGGTTTTTGAATTCGAGGGTGATCGCCTCGCAGTGGGCACGCATCACGGGAACCCTGATGCAGGTCGCGGCCACCATCATTTCCGGCGCGGAAAAGATCTTCCGCGTTTCATTGGTCATCTTCATTTCTTCGCTGTTGTAGCCGTTTTCGGCCAACCCCGAATTATGCGAGAACAGGTTCATCGCCAATTGGTAGGGGAACACCTTCGGCTCGAGCGGGCGGCCTTCGGCCCAGGCTTTCGTCGTCTCCGCCAGTTCGTCCATAGCCGGTTTTCCAGCGCCCGACGCCGCCTGATAGGTGCTGACGATGATGCGCTTGACGGGATTCACCCTATGGAGCGGCCAGACCGGAACGTTCATGATGATGGTGGAGCAGTTGGGATTGGCGATGATTCCCTTCCGCATTTCCTTGACCGCGTCCGGATTCACTTCCGGAACGATGAGCGGACAGTCCGGGTCCATGCGGTACGCGGACGAGTTGTCGACCACGACTGCGCCTGCCTTGACCGCGGCGGGGCTGAATTCTCGTGACTGGTCGGCCTCGACCGCCATAAGGGCGATGTCGATCCCGGCGAAGGCATCGGCGGCGGCTTCGATGATAGTCAACTCTTCGCCCCGGAATTTCACCGTTTTCCCCGTGGAGCGCGACGACGCCATAACCCGCAATTCGCCAACGGGAAAATTCCTTTTCTCGAGGCAATTGATCATCTCCCGGCCTACCGCACCGGTAACGCCCACCACCGCGACATTCTTCACCGCTGTATCCGCCCTTTTCATGGGAACGAAAACTCTCCTCATAGGGATCGCCTTGAGTCCATAGGGAGTCGACTAAATAGGCACTCATATTAATAAATATGGACATGAAAGGGAAGTTTTTTCTGTTTGATTGAAGGCGGCGTCCGCAGGCGGCCGATAAAAGGGAAAGAAAGGACGCCGCCATGTTGAAAAGCCTGATGAACTGCGTGCAACGACACGACTCGGACGCCCGCCAAACCCGTGCCGCGCTTCTCATGGATTACCTGGAGGACAATGGCTCATTGGTTCTGGACAAAAAGGGCCTCGCCATTCTCGGTCTGAACCGCAAACAGGCGTTTCAGACCGTATACGACCTGGTCCTCAAGGAAGACATCCAAATGCGGGCGGAAGAGGACGGCAGCGTTGTCGTAATGTCCAACAAAGCGTTTGCGGAACTACTTGAACAGCGCGCCCTCGATGCGTCCCACGACCAGGACCATGTCGCCGCCAATGATGGCGACGCGTTCGATCTGGCGGCGATCGCCTTCGGCGAAGAAGAAGGAATGGAATCGGAAGTATACGCCTATCCAAGGAATTCTCTGCCGATTCGCGGTCGTGATCCATGGATTGCAGTTGAAAACATCTCGTTCGATTTTGAATAAAAAAGTGCGAAATTTTCGATTCCCCCTCAATTTTGAACGGAAATCAACCGATAATATTAGTATGCAGATTCGATAACATCAATAATTTCCCCAAATTATAACAGGATTCCTCCCCCCAAACGTCCCTTGCCCGGCTGTGTTCCGGGCAGGGGATGCTCCATTTGGCAAGTCTGTTGCTTTTCTTTTGACGCGTGCGATCGACGCGGACGACAGCGTTCCCGTAAAGGACGGTTTTCCTGGCGTGATGCGCCACTTGGCCGTAATCCAGAAAACGCTGCTATCCTTCTTTTTCGAAAACGCTCCAGCAAAGGAGACGACAATGCGGATCAACGCATCGAGCATCCAGGCACCTTATCAAAGCGCGTGCTACGCCACCGGCAAGTTTTCTCTCAGCGCATCCTATCTGGAAATGACGGGAAGCCTGTCTTCCGTCTCAGGCGACGAGGCGAGCGTATCCGACGCCGCGAAGAGACTTCTGGAACGCGCCAAAAGTCTCGATATTTTCAAGATCATCTTTCCCAACGATGACGTGAGCAAAAAGCAAAAAACCCTGGATGACGTCGAAGGCGACTTCAATCAGGATTTCATGAATTTCAGTTCCATGTTCGGGAAATTGGCCGGCATGCTCGGACTCGGCGCGAACGAATCCCTGACGATGGGTTTGAACGGCGTCGGCGGAGTCGATGTCGAGGGGGAAGAGGATGCGGTGCGGAAAGTCCAGGGTGCGTTCAACGGCAGCGGCACCATGGTAAGCCGGTTCGCCGTCATGGCCGCTCGCGCCGCACTTGTCGATGCGAGAGGCACAGTCGACGGATTCGGCGCCCAATACGAAAACGATCCGGTTGCCGCCATCAAAAACAACATCGACAGCCTCAAGGAACGCTTGCTTGGCTTCCGGACCGTATCCGGAGAAAATGAAATGATCTATGGCTTTATGCGCCAATTCAACGCCAGCATTCAGTTCTCGGCCGGCTCGATCCGGTACTCTTCCGGGTCTGAAGAGGCGAACGCCGCGGTGACCGAGGCCGCGACGGCGATCGAAGCTGCACCTGAAACGGACGAGGCCGACGCGGCATGATATTCGAGTGGAGAACGGGAGGGAAAAGCGACGATACATGAGTATGGCGGCGCTTTCTTCCGCGAAGGGCCATGGCCCGATCCCGCATGGATGATCGCGGCCAGAAAAGGAACTCCAAACATGACGACGCTTGTTGAAGAAGAGGTTATCGCCCAGGAAGGCGTGCAAATCGTCTTTGGCTCCGCAATAGCGACCTCGCGCGCCTATCTGTTGAATCGCGACGCGGTGGGATTTGCGAACCACGAAGCCGCCTCCGTCGAAACGGAAGCGCTTGCCGCGTTTCTCGATCCGATCTACGGCGCCGACCCGGATTACATTGAAACACCGGCCCCGAATCTCGCCGAAAACCCGGTCATGAACTGGGACGAAGTCGGCGCCACGCTTGCCGAGTCCCAGGCGATGCTCAGAACCATGCAGGAATTTATCATCGTTATCCTCTCGGAACACGGCATCGAAAACCCGGAATGCGTGCGAATATACGAGGACGAAGCCGGCGGTTTGCGCATGGTGGGCGATCACGAGCGTCGCGACGATATCGAGGCGATCCTCAATGCACCGGAAAACAGACAACTCAAGGAGTTGTATAGGGCGGTAACCGCCGGAATGAGTCTGGCCGGCAGTTTGATTGGTTCCGGCGCGCTCCCCAAAGAAGTTCGGAAAAACGTCTTGTCCGGAGCGCCTGCGGCATAACTGGCCGTCTGAATCGACTACAAAAAATGGACACGGGACGCCGTCCTTCACAGACCGCGCCCCGAGCGATTTTCGGGCAGGCACGCTATTTCACATAATCCTCGATCGCCTGTTTGATCCGCCGCAGCGATTTCATCCGTCTTTCTCTTTCCGGCTTGAGCGTCGTCAGGCGAAAGCCCTGGAGGGACGTGTGGAAGCCGGACAGGGGCGTCGCGCACACGCCGACGGAAGCCATCATATAATAGATAAACCGCTTGTCGGGCGAAAAACCCTTGACCCTGTCGGCGACGAACCGGGCGCATTCCGGATCGGCGATGGGCAGCGTCTGCCTGTCGTTGAGCACGCCGTCCTTGAAGAGAACGGTGAAGTAGAATGCGCCGTAGGTCCGCGTCACAGTCACTCCGGGAACGGACTGGAAAAAGTCGTAAAACTCGTTTCCCCGCGCCTCAAACTCCTTGGCGCGAACCTGTTTGACTTCCTGATATTTCGGATTGCCGTAGACGAGCGGGATCGACATCTGCGGAAGCGTGGTGGAGCAAACCTCCATCATCTTCGCATTGACGAGCGCATCGCAGTATACGGAGAAATCTGAATCGCATTTCCGATTGAGCATTTCGATCCAGCCGCAACGCGAACCAGGCCACGGATAATCCTTGCTGATGCCGCGTAGCGACAGGGCGGGGACATCCTCTCCCAGCACTTCCGACAAATGCATCGTTTCCCTGCCGTTGTACACGATATGGGTGTAAATCTCATCGCAGATCAGAAAGAGGCCGTACCGGCGGGCGATGTCGGCGATCGCCTGGAGCGTCTCCCATTTATAGACCATGCCGGTGGGGTTGTCGGGATTGACAAGCGCGATGGCTATCACCTGCGGGTTGTACTTCACCTTGTTCACGATTTCCTCGATGTCGGGCTGCCAGTCGTTCTTCGGATCGAGTTGGAATTGCAGAAGCTCGTAATCGCCGCGCTTGGCCTCGTTCGACGAGTGGGTTGGGTAGGAGGGTGATTGCATAAGCACGCGCGCATCCTTACGGATAAGGTCATAGATTTTATCCACCGCGTCGGCGACGCCGTTGGTGAAAAGGATGTCGTTGGGCGTCACCTGGGTTCCGCCCCGGCGATTGACTTCCTCGGCGAGGAACTCCCGGGCGGCCAGAATGCCCCGGCTCGGACTGTACGACCATGATCTGGATTCCTTGACAAGGCCGGATACGACGTCGACGATCCACGGCGAGACCTTTTCGCCCATTTCGAGCGGATCGCCGATATTTTCCCATGTCAGGGTGACGCCGAACCGATCCCGCAGGGAATACCCGTAGTCGACGATCTGGCGTATTTCGTATTCGAGGTGTTTGGCGCCCTCATTGATGATGCTTGTGCGCATTCACTGTCTCCTTTTGCATCCGTCTGCGGTATGGCGCGCTTGCGGCGCAGTGGCATTTCAGGCCGTCTCCGCTGGGATGATGCGTTTTGTCCGCTTTTTTGGAAACTCGAAACAGGCCGGGCAGTCAACGTCGCCGGCGCATACCGAAACGGGATGCCGTGCCGTCGTCTCGGGATCCCATGCTGGAAGTAATGAGAGAATGAAACGTCGGGGGATCGGAACCGTGGTTCCGTCAAGACGCAAGAGGCAGCATAACAGTCACCTTCCTTCACTTGCGCGGTCGATTTCCGGTGCGGGGTACGAGCGGGCCGCGACGACGCAACAACGAAGAACAGTACTATACGTTTCGTCCGGTTTGTGTCAATCCTTCTCGAGCGGGGCGACGCGAAGGACCACTTCGCTCGCCGCGAGATCCTGCAGGTCGTCGATCAATTCCCTAAGGATCGAGTCTCCGCCGCCCTCGGTGATCACGTGGCTCGGCAGGCTTTCCATTCCGTAGGTCGCGCCGGCGAGTGCCGCTAGGTAGCTGAGCGCTTCGCGGGAACGCAGGTTTTCCCTGCCTTCAGCCATAATCTCCCGATAGGTGTCGCCCTTGTACCAAATGAAAATCGCGCGCTCGAGTCTTCCCATGGCGCATTCTTCGCCGCGGAAATAGCGCCAGTCCTTCACGCGAACGGAGCGGATGTCGCGTTCGGTGTCGAGGTCGCCCGAATCGCCGGCGGCGCCGCGAAGCCATTCGTTCTTGTCCGGACTTTCCGAAACAAGTATGCGCAGAAGCAAGCCCATGGCCGTCCGAGCGGCCGCGCCGGCGCGCAAATCGTCGTCCTTAAGGATCGCGAGTTGCTCAGCCGCTTCCAGGCCGTCCCACGGATAGGCCGCATAGGCGACGGCAAGGGTGGGCAGATAAGCGAGGGTTCCCGGGGTGGAAATCGTGTCATCGTCATAGTCGCTCGGCGCCATTGCCCAGTGATCGGACGCGCCGGCCATTCCCGAGCGCCCAACCCTTCCGGCGATCTCCCATGGGGCGGGCGCGGTGTTGGCCGCCTTGTCGAGTTGACGGGCGACCCGGCCGACGCGGGCGGTCGCGGGGTTGTCGATGCCGAGGAGCTGATAGATTTCCGCCGGGTAGTACCCGCCTTCGAAAATCAGCGAGTGGGCGAACTCCACCACCTTTTGGCGCTCGGCGGTTCGGCTGATCTGGGCGGGGGATTTTGAATCAATTTTCAGGTCGGGGGCGACGCTGTCGCGGAACGATGGCGGCGTGCGCTGCCGTCCCGACGCGTCGTGATGGAAGAGCGCGGTCAGGAGCGCCGCGGTTCTGCCTTTGAGGGGGAGGAAATGCGCCCCCGCCTCTGCGCTTTCAGCGGTCCGGTTGGAAAAAACGCAAAACATCGGCAGGATGACAGCGACAATAGAGTATGGTATTGTCGAAAATACGGCTTTTCTGCTTTTTATTGGCTCCATTTTTACTATTCCCCCTGCGCATGCCTTCTTGCCGGCAATCCCCAAGCGCCGGTGGCCGGATAAGCGTTCACATGAAACTTATCGGCCGCTATTGCCGAAGAAATGCACTGAAAAATAGATTTTATTCCGATTAAAGTTGAAATTCAAGACAATTGCCAAAAAACATCATGACTATTCGGTTCATTCATCACAGCTTTATTGAAACATAAGAGGTTATAAAGATTCTGCGAGTGCAAATTGCGAAAATAGAGGAGTTGCAGTAATCTCGATATCTATCTATAGTAATAGCAATTGGTCAAAGTAATGAGCAAACCGAATAGGCATGAAAACATTGCCGGCGGCTGTCGGAATGTAATGCAATTCCTTTGATCCGCAGGCATTAGCGACCAATGATCCTTGGCGTTAAGCTGGGCATCGCGTAGACGGGCATGATGGGGCCACTGGTCTCCGGAGCTTGCCGGAGCGGCCCTTGGGCGGATTTGGGGGGATAAATTCCGGCGCGGCGTTCGGACCGACGATCGGCGGTTTGCCTTCGGGGAGTGTTCCCAAGTCGGACGTTGGATTCCGTCTCCGGCACGGGGTCGACGCGGGGCAGCAGGGTGAAGTTCTTGGGCGTCATCATTACCTCCGCCATGGGGGAGGTTTTTCTCGGATGCCTTCCTCTTTGCGACAAGCCGACGCCGTTGCCGAATAAAGCCGTATTATGAACGGTCGGCGCCGGGGTGAGCGGGTGAGGAGGAGGTATTCGCATGGGCGGCGCCGGCCGTTGTTGAATCGCGCCGCGCGGTCTGGGCGTGAGCAATGACGGCGCGAAGAGAGGCGCCCCAGCAGTCGATTCATCGCGGTTCCGCGCTTCGGGCGGCCTCGGGCCGGAGGTTTCACCGCTGGCGTCGTTGATGTCCGGTGTCGCGGCGGTGCGCTCGGATGGAGTAGGGGGCCAGTTGAAAAGATCTCCTGTCGATGCGACCGCACCAGACTGCGGCGGGCGCAGGCTGGAAATGGGGACATGGACCGCATTCTCCAGATCGTCCTCAAGCCATTTCGCGGACGGAGTCGGAGAAATTTGCGCGACCGATGTTGTGACCGAGATCGGCGACGCGCCGAATTCGGCAGCTTCCGTTTCCGACAGCGTGGGCAAGGGGAGGAACGGCGATTCGCGGTAATGTCGCGATTCGGGTGGAATATTGTCGAGAAAAACCGTATCCGCCCCGGGGGTCATCAGCGACAGATCCGGCGGCAAAAAGATCGTCGGCCAGTAGCCCGCCGCTTCGTTTTTCGCCTTTCCCCCCGTATCCGCTCCATGCTGCAGAGCGAGACCGCTCAACGAAACGTAATCCGTGTCTGTCAGGAGAGTTTGATCCATCGCGAGCAGTTCCGGCGTCATCAAGCCGGGTATGCCGGACTCCCTTGGCTCGGCGACGGCGGTGGGGGAGTGAAAATCGAGAATCCCGTCTCCGTCTTCCGCCACTTCGACCATCCGCAATCGCGAAGGCCCTGTCTGGCCGACAGGCGGCAGCTTCACTTTGACGGTAACCCGCGCCGGCGACGCGTCGACTTTCGGTGTGCGCGACGGCCCTGCCATGGCGGAATACTCTTCCTCGACTGGTTCGCTCGTGATGCGGCGGATTTGTGAAACATAATTGACGGCTGAAATTTCCGAGTATTCGGCGCTCGGATTCCGCACGTTCCCTTCGTGCCGCCGCGGGATGTCAACCGGGAAAGCGAGGCCGCGAAGAAAAAGAAAGGCAAAAACAAGAACCGCCGTCTCTGACCGCTTCCGGAGGTCGCGGGATCTGTTGCGACTGGGCTGTAACGGCGTTACGGTCATTACAAGTCCTGACATAAAACAGGATCGAACTTTGCCGGCATGCATGGCGAGCGTCGTCGTCTCTCTCGCGACGACGGCCCTTGAATAATATATCGTCCAAAGGCTCCTCCACGGTGCAGCCATTCGTCGGGAGGCGGACGGCAATCGCGGACATGAATGATGGAGGATGCGGGTCGATTGGACCAGGCGCGCATCGCTTTGACTTGGTTCTTGCGGAATGGAGTAAAAACGTTATACTGTGTCGCTTGCGCGTTCTACCGTCATCTCGGACGGTGTGAGTGGCTTATAGTTGTTCATTGAGGCTGAAGCCGTTATGAGGGGCATCGAGGCGCGGTTTACCGGATCGGTTCAGGGAGTCGGCTTCCGCTGGACGACGAAACGACTGGCCGAAGCCGCCGGCCTTGGGGGTTGGGTCAGGAACAATCCGGATGGAAGCGTCACTTTGGCCGTTAGAGGCGAGTCCGAAGCGATCGAATGCCTTCTGAACGAATTGGGAACCCGGCTCGGGCCGGCGGTTGCCAGCGTCGAAAGCAGGGAAATCCCGGCGGGAACAGTGCCGGAAGGGTTTGAAATCGTTAGATAAGCGCGCTTCGGCGCGGTATTGGAGACATGCGTGCGTTTCGCCATATTCGGTGACATACACGGCAACCTCGAAGCGTTGGAAGTTGTTCTCGCCGAATGCGAGACGTGCGAAATCGAGAACTACCTCTGTCTTGGCGACATCGTCGGATATGGCGCCAACCCGGAGGAATGCGTCAATCGAATCAGAGGTTTGGGCGCGCTTGCGGTGTGCGGCAACCATGACCACGCGGTGGTGGGGGCGCAAAACCTGAGCTACTTCAACGCCCACGCGAGGGACGCCGTGATCTGGACGGCCAAACAACTCTCGCAGGAATCGAAAAACTGGCTTAAAGGCCTTTCGCTCGTTGAACACCTTCCCGACTTTTCCATCGTTCACGGCTCCCTTCACTCCCCGGAATTGTTCAATTATGTACAGACCATCAAGGACGCGGATTACAACTTCCGCCAGATGGACAGACCGCTTCTTTTCCTCGGTCATTCGCACTATCCGCTCGCGTTCTTCGACACGTCGCCCATGACCTACACGCTTGATCCCATAATTCCCCTCGATCCTTCGGTGAAAACGGTGGTGAATGCCGGGTCGGTTGGACAACCGCGCGACGAGGATCCGCGCGCCTGCTTCGTCATTTTCGATTCCGAGGCGGAATTGGTGGAATTGCGGCGCGTGGAGTACGACATCGACGCCGCCGCGCAGAAGATTCTCGATGCGGGATTGCCGCAGACGCTGGCGTTGCGTCTTACCCTTGGGAAATAACGGCATACCCAAAGAGCACAAGGCCGCTATTCTAGTCGTCGATGATGAACCCAACATTCTGCGACTCATGGTCGACGTGCTGAAAAAATTCGGCGGCTATTCGGTCGACCAGTCGATGAACGATGGGAAGCGCGAGTGCATCAGGCTGGCGATCTCCGTCATCGGCGGCAGGGCGATGCCCGCGGACGGGTCGCCCGCTGGGTCGATGCAACGGGTCAACATTTCCTTCGCCGTCTTCAGCGAGCAACTGATCATCATGATCGAGGATTCGGAAGGCAAGAGCCTCAACTTTGATACGCTCTACCCCCCGGTTCCGAGGACAGCATCAATCTCCACCACTGCATGGACGACATCCTTGTCTCGAACACGGAATCGATGCTCATCCTGAGCAAGCGGTTCACCGTGCCGGCCGAATAACGCACCACCACACGGCACTCCTCCGCTTCATCCTTTACGGGTTCGCGAAGCGCTCCTCATAAGGTTCATCGCCGCACGCCAGCCGTCGAGCGCTGAAGTCATGATGCCGCCGGCGTAGCCGGAACCCTCGCCTGCGGGAAAAATCCCCGATATTCCCATCGACATACCGTCCTCGGACCGGAGAATGCGCACCGCACTGCTCGTCCGCGTTTCAACGCCATAGAGAAGGACGTCGTTCGGGTCGACGCGACGGAGCTTGCCGATGAGATCCGGAAGCGCGACTCTGAGCGTCTCCACAACGCCGGACGGCAACAATGCGCCGAGATCAGCCGCGACCGCCCGGCCGACACTTCGCCGATCAGGTATTTCTCCCATACACTCCGCCATGAAATCGACATATCGTGAGGCCGGAACCGCATATTTGCCGCCGGGAAGACCGGCGGCAAAACACGCCTTCTCCCAATGTCTCTGAAACGCGATGCCTGCCAACGCGGGCGCGATATCGCCGGCGCGGGAGATAACGCCGGCGATGTCCCCCGGCAAAACCGGAACCAGAAACGCGGCGTTGCCCCAATCGCCGGCGCGGGCGTAGTAACTCATGCCGTTCACCGCCAGTTTTCCCGGTTCCGACGCGCAGGCGATCACGAGGCCGCCCGGACACATGCAGAAGGTGTAACAAGCACGCTCGTCGGCGAGGGGAGGGCGGGTCATCCTGAACGCTGCGGCGAAACGACTGTCCGGACCGCCGCCGCGCTGGGATGCGTTTATCGACTCCTGCGGCATCTCCACCCGCAGACCGACAGCGAACTGCTTGGGTTCGAGCGCCAATCCGGCCAACGAAGCCGTCTCGTAGACGTCGCGGGCGCTGTGGCCGGTCGCGAGAACGCACCAATCGGCATCAAGCAGGGCAGAACCGACGTTATGGACAAGGTGAAGCCCTCGCAGCCTTCCGTTTTCCGCGCCGAATCCGGACACTCGCGTCCGGTATCTGATTTCGCCGCCCAACCGGACGATCGTGTCCGCGATGCGGATCACGACAAGTTCAAGGAGGTCGCTGCCGATGTGCGGCTCGGCGTCGAGAAGCACCCCCTCTGGCGCGCCGGCGTGGACAAATTCGCCAAGCACTTCCCGAAGTCCCTCGCGATCCTTGTGGCGCGTGTTCAGTTTACCGTCCGAAAACAACCCCGCTCCGCCTGCGCCGAAAAGGGCGTTCGATTCCGGGTCAAGCGTCCCCGTCCGCCAAAAGGCCGAGACTTTGGCACGCCTCTCTTCGGGCGCTTCCCCGCGTTCGACAAGAATCGGCTTCCAGCCTTCCCTGGCAAGGCGAAGCGCGGCGAAAAGCCCAGCTGGACCCGCGCCGACAACGATTGGTCGGGGCCACGGTCCTTCCGGCGGAGGGGCCGGCGCTTCCGCCGACGGCTTCAGCGTCGATGCTTCCGGAACAATATCGAGGTCTGTCCTGGCGAGAAGTTTTTTTCGCCATGGAGCAGGCATTTCTATCCGGAGATGGTAAATCCACAGTGGACGTTTGTTGCGGCGGCGGGCGTCCCGGGAGCGGCGCACAGGCCGACAATCGAGAATGTCGTCCTCCGTGCAACCGAGGCGTTTGACGGCGCGACGGACGAGATCGCGCTCGGACGTTCCGTAAGGAAGCGGCACCTCTCGAAGAATGAAAGCAAAAATCTTCGCCACGCCCTAGCTTCCCCCGTCGTGCTCTGGCCCTTGAAATTCGATCTGTACCAGTATTTACGGTCTTTGCGAAACAGCGGCGTCGCGAGGCTGATCCCGGACGTTCCCCGCACATAGGTCGGATAATCGCCGTCAGCCGGGGGCAGATTTTCCTTTTGCCGCAGAGTATCCACGATGCGCCACGACACCTCGATCGCGCCCGCGCACCAGAGTCCGGCGAGCGCCTTCAGGAGCACGCGTTCATACCCGGCGAAGAGAGGTCGATCGCGATCGTTGCGCCCGATGTCTTGACGACCCGGCCTTGCCGAACCACCAGAGGGCGAACGATCCCGGCGAAACGGGGAACGCCTGTCGGCCATGGTCGTCTTCCTGAAGCACGGCATATGAACCACGAAAGGGCCGGCGGCGTATACCGCCACGCTTCCCTCATCTGGTTGCAACACCGAAATAGCGGAGCGCGTCCACTATGCGGCTGTGGATGACGTTCGGTCCCGCCATGCCGTCGGCGTTACTGTCGTGGCAGTCGACGACCATCAGCTCGGCGGGATGATCGTGGGCGAAATCCAGGAACACGGTCCGGACTTTCTCTTGAAACAAGATATCTGTTTCATGAATGTCCTTGCCGCTTTTCAGATAATCGCGGTCCGCGCTGGAGCGCACGCCATCGAGCGTTTTCAGCGCGAAGGAAAGCGGCGCGTTGAGAAAGAGGGACAGATCGGGTCGGGGGAGCTTGTGGTGAATATATTCCAACTCCTCGATCCAGCGGATCAGAGTCTTGCGTTCCGCCCCGTCAGGCGTCCGCGCTCCCTGATACGCGATATTCGAATGAACGTAGCGGTCGGCGATGACCACGATTCCGGCGGCCAGCCGTTCTCTGATTTCCGTCGCCGCCTCGCGGCGGTCCAGCGCATAGAGAAGGGCGGCAAGACAGGGAGCGACAACGTCCAAATCGCCGTAATCGCCCCGCAGGTACGCGGCGATCATGTCTCCATACGGCTTGATGGCGGTCCGGGGAAAATGCACCGCCCAGGTCCGATGTCCCGAGCGCTGGAAATATTCCGCCAGAAGGCGCATCTGGAGCGACTTCCCGATTCCATCGATTCCTTCCAGCGAAATGAAAATACCTGCCATTCAAGTCCTCCGCGCTAATTTCGATAGGGAAGGGGCTCGCACAGCGCCTTGAGGTTTTCGGCCGGAGTACCGGATGGGATCTCGCAACCCGCGTTGACGAAGTACGGATTGCCGGCTTCGCGGTATGCCTGCTCGACTTTGGCGCGGATCGCCTCCGGGGAGTCTAACAGCATGTCGTTTGCGGGATCGAGATTGCCGGTCAGGACGGTTCCCGACGGCATAATCTTCCTCGCCTTTTCGAGACTGACCATATGGTCGCAGTCGAGAACGTCCGGGGCGATGTCGGCGAGACCTGGCAACAATGGAGTGATGTCGCCGCAAATGTGTATCTTCACCTTGGCGCCCATTGCCTTGATCGCCTGGACCAGCCGCTTTTCCCTGGGCTGGATCAGTTCCTCATACAGCGCCGGTCCGACCTGGCTGGCGATGGCGTCGCCCATGCCGACCATGTCGCAACCGGCTTCGATCTGGGCGCGGGCGAAGCGGATCGCGTTTTCCAGCGTGATGTCCATGAGTTCAGTGGCGTAATCCTCGTCGTCAATAAGGTCGATGAGGAACGGTTCAGCGTTGCGCAGATCCGTCGCCTCGGCCGCCGGACCCTCGACCCAACCGAGGATGGAATAGTCGCCCGCGACCTGCTCCAGTTTCCCGACCGCCCTGACCCTATCGAGCATGCGGGCCGACTTCAAGGGATCCGGCTTCAACAGCTTGCCGAGGTCGGGATCGTCCTCGAGCGGATGCTTGACGCAACGCGGCACGCCGTCCGTGACGAACTGGATTTCCGCGCCGAAGCCCTGCGTTTCGCGGTATGGATCCGAAATGACGCTGACCTGGTCGTAGCCGAAGTCGATCGCGGTGCGATGCGTCGCCTCGACGAGGATGTTGAAGTCGGAGGCGAAGCTACCGTAGTTCGAACCTATGTATTCGGCGCCGTACCGCATGAGGATGGGCGTGCGCGGCACGATGTCGGTGGATTGGCCGCTTAACGTTCGTTCGATGCGCTCCTTGCCGGTCATGCGGTCTCCTTCTCCTGTCAGCTTTTCCCAATCGATTCGCGGCTCTGGCGCCGCGGTCACGACGGCGCAGTCCCGATATTGTATCGCCGGGAGCGGAGCGGGCAATGCTGAAATAATCGTCCCCGGGGCTGGAGTCAAGTTTTCGCCGTCGCGGTCGATAAATAAAGGAGTGGGAGTGGTCCGCCCCCGGGAGGGTTCTACCGTGAATACGCTCGTCTTTTTCGTCAACCAGGGGGAAAACGACTGCTTCATGGCCCATGGTCTCGACTGGGCGGTGTACACCGAGGCGGCGAATTGGGAACAACTCCGGGAAAATATCGTCGCATCCGTCGCGAGGGATTTTCGCGAAAGGGAACGTCCGGAGCGGATCGAACTCAAATTCGCGGACGGACGCCAGGTTTTGCTGGGCGCCTGACCGTTTTCAGAAATCGGATAAACCGAAGAATCGACTCGGCGACGTAGCGGTCAACTATACCGGCCGGCCTGGCGATGTTCCTCTGATTTCGCGGAAATGCGGCTGTCCTCGACACAACGGAATCCGGTTTCGCCGACCTGGCGCTTTATGTAGTCGATATGCGGACAACGCGGTCCGTGGTGATTCGATTTCGTGATGCAGCTTGAAAGATGGACGGTGACCACGTCCGGAGACAGGTTTTCACGCTTTTTCAGATTGCGCTTATAATTGATGAGCTTTCGCAGCACGGGTCTGCCGGGACAGCCGCCGCAGGAAAACGCGTTGTAACGGATGTTTTCCATGCCATGATAGCGTGTGAACCCGCCGGTCCGCGCCGTGAATGCGTGCTCGCAGAGACAGCCCGGACACACCTGGTCCGTCACTTGGGCGCACTGCACCACAAGAACAATCCTCGTATTCTCCGTATTGTCCGTATTGTCCGTCGAGCTCATCCTTCAGCCTTTCCAAAGACGCTTCCGCGATGCGTCACCCGATCGTTTCCACGACAATGTCCTGGTTTGTGTAAATGCAGATTTCTCCCGCAATCATCAACGCGTTTTTGATGATTTCATTTGCGGGAAGGGTGGTATGGACCAAGAGGGCGCGCGCCGCGGCCGTCGCATAGCCGCCGCCCGAGCCGATCGCGATAACGTCGTCGTCCGGTTCGATAACGTCGCCGCCGCCGCCGATCAGGAGGAGGTTTTCCTTGTCGGCGACTATGATGCTGCTTTCCAGTCGGCGGAGCACCCTATCGGTTCGCCATTCTTTCGCCAGCTCGATGGCGGCACGAAGCACGTTACCGTTGAATTCGGCCAGTTTCTTTTCGAACCGGTCGAGCAGAGCGAACGCGTCGGCGGCAGAACCCGCGAAACCGACCTTGACCTTGCCGTCGGCGAGCGAACGAACCTTTCTCGCCGTCCCCTTTATCATCATATGCCCCAGAGTCACCTGACCGTCGCCGCCGATCGCCACTTTGCCGTCGCGCCGGACGGCGAGAATGGTTGTGCCGCGGACGCGATTCTCTTCCTTGTTCATGTTTCTCCTAATGATTATGGACGCGTTCTGAACCGGTGTCCCCAATTATGCGTAAAGGCGGTTGAAACGCCATAGCTTTACTTTTTGGGTCGGTTCATTATAATGCCTTCGTCAGGACGAGCTGTTCCATTTCGTTTCGGGCGGTTAGCTCAGTTGGTTAGAGCACTTGCCTTACAAGCAAGGGGTGACTGGTTCGAGTCCAGTACCGCCCACCAAAATGCATTCGTCCGCAATCCGAATGGGTTGCGGTTTCTTTTAACCCGTCTTTTGGGAAGCGGCGGTTATGGCCACAGTCTATATGATCGGTCAGGACGGCGGGATTTCTGTCGGCGGCGGCGGTCTCGACGTCGTCGCAAGCAGAGCCGTCTGGATCGACGCCGTCAGCCCTAGCGACGCGGAGTTGTCGAAGCTGGACGAGATCATGGGCTTCGAAGTGCCGAATCGCCATGACATCACGGAGATCGAACTGTCAAGCCGACTGTACCGGGAAGACGGCGCTCTCGTCATGATCGCAAACCTGCTTCCCAAGGACGAGCAGACGCCAAATCCGCCGCGCCCGGCCGCGTTCATTCTTCGAAACGGTCTGCTTCTAACCATCAGGTACTCTGATTTTTATTCATTCGAGCGAATGACCGCGCGGATCAGGTACGAGAAGGACAACACCTCCGCCACCATATTCTGCCGCCTGATCGAGGAAGCGGTGGCGGACCGCGCCGACAACCTCGAGTACTCGATGCGAAGCATGGAAATCCTTACGTCGCAATTGTTTATTCATCCTACGCGCGGAGACGACCCGCAGCGGCATAGCCCCGAGCTCGACAAGGCGCTCAACCAAATCGGCGCCATGGGGGAAAGCGTAGCCAATATCAGGGAAAGCATCACGTCGCTGCAGCGCGTCGTTAATTATGCCGCCACCTATATTCCCCAGGACTGGCTCGGCGAAGAACGGCTTGTCCTTATATCGCTCAAAAACGACCTGACGGCGCTGTCGGACGAAGCGGCGTTTTTTATGAACAAGCTGAACTTCAACCTCGACGCGGCCCTCGGCATGATCAACATCGAAGAATCGAAGGTCATTCGCTTCCTTTCCGTCGTCACGCTTCTGCTCTCGCCGCCGACGCTGATAGCCGGCATCTACGGAATGAATTTCGACATCATGCCGGAACTGCATTGGCAGCTTGGCTACGCGTTCGCGCTTGTCCTCATGGCTGGAACCGCGATAGCGTCAATACTCTACCTCAAGCGCAAACGCTGGATGTGACGGGGAAAACGCCGCTTTCCTCTCGCAGATTCCGGGCTTTGATCATCGTGCCCGCCATCGCAGATCCGGAGCGTCATAAAATCTCCACAGGACAATTTTACCCTTGACGCACCGGTATGTTTCGAGGATGATATTCTACACTACCGGGACGCATTGCGTCCCCGGTTTGTTTTTGCGATCCGGAAAGGGGGTGATACAACTGATTCGTTTAGAGCTAAAGCCCAATGAAAGCCTGGACAAGGCGCTGCGTCGCTTCAAGAAGATCTGCGACCGCGAAGGCCTTACCCGCGACATGCGTAAGCACTCCTACTATGAAAAACCTTCGGAGAAGAACAAACGCAAGGACCGTGAGCGCGAAAAAGAACGCGCCAAAGCGATTCGTGTTGCGGAGAAGAAGAAAAGCAAGGCCAAGAAAGCCAGGGCCAAGAGCCTCAAGAAGCTCGCTTCCGGCGACCGCAAGTAATCGATTGATCAAAAAGGTTTACATCACAAAGCCGACGGGAGACGCTCCTGTCGGCTTTTCAATGGTGCGCCGGCGGGGGCGCCTATTTGGGGGGGGGAGAGTCCCCTACGGACCCTGATGACGGGAATCGTTAGCCGAACAGCAAGGGCGTTCGTCGCGAGGCGGAATCTGAAGGAAGCTGTACGCAACGTCCTGGCCCGATGAACAAGAACCGCACAGGAGAGGCAGCCATGTTTGGGCGAGAGGGCTATAAGATTCGAAGCCCGATAGTCATAAGGACGGAAGGTAGATCCATTATGAGCCTCCCTTCCTCCTCGACATTATGGCTGTAATACGGCCGGAAAATTGTGTAAAATACAGGCATATGATGGCGAATTATCCAGCCTTCGGTCGTGAAAGGCCGGCCGTCGGTCAGAGGCTCGCATGGACATGAACGACTACCTTCGCAAAACCATGGACGCGATCGGAAAGATCGCGATGGTCATCGTCTCCATTGGCGCGGCCATTCTTGGGCTGGGTTTTTTTGGTGTTTTTGCACTTATTCTTGTCGTGATTCTCGCCGGCCTTTTTGTCTCCCTTTGGCTTCAAGGTCGAACGTATCGTAAAAGGGCCCGCGAACGCGATGAAAAAATGCGCGAACAGTTCCGAGACTTTACACGCCCGGAGGCACGCGACGCAGCGTCTTCCACGCCTCCGACTTTCGACGTCACCGCCGAAGTCGAATATGTCGATGATTCGGAACAGGAAAAGGATTCTGCCTCATAGGAAAAGGAACCGGTCCGGGGACTCCACCCCGGACCGGTTCAGTTGGATCGCTTCACGCGTTTACGCGGAGAAAATGGTCAGCCCAAAAGCCCCCGCGACAACTCCTCCCAGTCGACTTCCTCGATGTCCCGGCTGGTGATCGGCTCCTGGTCGCGGAAACGCTGGAACTCTTCCGCCGAGGCGAATTCGATGAATTCCCGATAGCTGAAGGGAAGGCCGGAGCTCTTGGGGTCGATGCTTTTACGCAACGGCGTCGACGCCTGTTCGAGCCGGCGGCGGTTGGCGCTGTGGCAGTTCGCCGCTTCACCGATCCGCTTCGCGATAAGTTTCATGACTTCCGATGAACTTTTAAACCTCTCCGCCAGTTCTTTCATGATTTCCTGGCGGCGCTGGTCATTGTCTTTCATGCGGGGTGGCTCCTGCTTGGTATCCGACCTAGATACTATCGGAGAAAAATGGTTGCGGCTTCACGCGATTGACTCACCGCTAATCGGAAAGTATTCTCGCACCCTACGTCATTCCGATAACGCGGTGTTTTCGTCGGCGCTTTCACACACGACCGCCCATTTCCATGGGCGTCTCGAGTTGCGCGGTCGCGCCTGTTCACACACGACCGTCCATTTCCATGGGCGTCTCGAGTTGCGCGGTCGCGCCTGAAAGCGTCGTCGCCGAATGGAATATACGGCGGTATCCGGAAAAACTTGAGCCTTTCGTGAAGCGGTCGGTTTTATTGGAGAAAATCCCGTCATGGCGGATGCGCGAATATCCCTGTCCGTATTTTCCGTCAAACGGGCGACGCTGCCGTTCCGCTTCCGCTTTGGACACAGCAAGACGAGCCGCGGCGCGGCCGAAACGCTGCTCCTCGCGGTTTCCGCCGCGCATGGACCGGCTGGTTTCGGGCAGGTGCTGGCGCGCACATACCTGAGCGGCGAAACGCTTGACCATGCGTCGAAATCGCTCCAGGAAAAATGGCTTCCGGCGTTGGGGACATTGCGTTTTCCCAGGGCGGAACGCGCTTGGGAATGGCTTTCCGTGCTTGCCCCTCTCTACCAGGGGGCAAACACGGAAGGAGGGATCGCCTCGTACAGCGCCGTCGATGTCGCCGCCATCGATGCGGTCGCGCGCGCGTGCCGGGTTGCCGGAGCGTCGTTCTGGGGCAGGGCGGGGGATGCGACGCCCCTCGTCGGCGTCATTCCCACGCTTGGACCTCGCAAGGCGTCCTGGCTGGTTCGCGCTTATCGGATGCTTGGCTACCGCCGGTTTAAGGTGAAGGTTGGCGACGACCCCGGGCTCGAGGCGGCGCGGGTGCGGGCGGTGCGCAAGGCGGCAGGCAGGCACGCATGGATCGCCCTCGACGCCAATGCGGCTTGGGAACCTGAAGACGCCCGGGAGAGAATGAAAGCGCTTCTCCCGTTCCGACCGGCCCTTGTCGAGGAACCGCTCCGTAATGGGCGCGAACCGGGAGCGCTTCGGTTATTCGAGGTGGAGACGGGAATCCCGGTCATGGCGGACGAGTCGTTGGTCACGCTTGCGGACGCGGAGCGGTTCCTCGCCGAGGGCGGACCGAGCTGGTGGAATCTCAGGCTCGCCAAGGTCGGCGGTTTTTCCGGCATAGCCGCCATGGGAAAGTTGGCTGCTGAAAACGGCGTCAATGTTTACGGAGGCGTTCTCGTCGGCGAAACGTCCGCACTCGCCGCCGCTTCCCGCGCCTGTCTCGGCCTGACCGAATTCGCCTGCATGGAATACGGATTCCCGCGCGTTCTGTTAAAGGACGATCCATTTCGCGGTGGTCCCGGGGGATTCCGAGGCGTCGCCGGACCGCTTCGCGGGTCCGCGCCTGGATTGGGCGTCAAACTCGCAACGGATTCTGTTTCCACTTTTTCATCGCAGACACTATGATAGCGTCCTTTTTCCGGAAATTCCACTCCCGTCGGCGACGGGAAACGGGATGGCGCCTTTTTTCTTGCATTGGGCGGCGTAAAAAGTTAGAGTATCAGAGATTTTCTGGCGGCCTTTGGCAATTGGGGTGGATCACCGCTTCGACGCCACGACAACCCTCCCGACCAAAGGCGCGGCCACGTCGAGTCGGTAATGCGCGAGATGTTTGACTGCGGCGCCACAGCGCCGCGTTATCCCGGAAAGAATGCACGCCATGCCCGATTTACCAGCCAATGTCCTGTCCGAACTCCTTCGTGAGGACAACATCGTCGTCGGTCTTGAATCCGAAGCGCATGCCTCGGTCGTCAAGGCCATGATCCACAACATGGTAGAGACCGGGCTCATAGCCAAGACTCACGCCTCCACCGTATCCCGCCTCGTCAACGAGCGGGAAGCGCTTGGCTCCACCGCCATCGGCGGCGGCGTCGCCATTCCCCACGCGCGCATCGGGTTCTCGGACGGGCCGTTGCTAACCTTCGCCCTTCTTTCAAAAGGCGAGGGGTTCAACGCCCTTGACGGCGCGCCCGTGCATTTCGTTTTTCTCGTCCTGACCCCGAAGGACGACGATGACATTCACCGCGCCGTTCTCAAGTCGATTACCTCCTTCGTCAAGCAACCCATTCACCTCAAGGCGCTTTCCGGCTGCAAGTCCGCCGCCGACGTCAAGAGCGTCTTCCAGGACTACGCCTGACGCGGTTTTCGCGCACGCGGAATCGGGATTTGCGCCGGGGGGCACGCCGGGATATGACGATGTTCGTTTTTTCGCCGTATCCGCACTTCTTGTCATTGTCGTCGTCGCCATCGCCCGGGACCGAAAAAAGGCTTCCCGGAACGAAACCACCGCGCGGCGGAATCTTTCCGACGGTCGGGAAGTGCGATCGCCGGCCGCAGTGCCTGAATCGGCCTCCGCCGCACTTCGCCGCCGCGTCGCCAAGGCTGTCGAGAAAGACCTGAAGGGGGCGGCGGGAGTGGTGAGCAAAATGATGAGGGACGGGAGCTGACAGTCCATGGTTCGTGAACGTTCTATTTTGCTCGTGGACGATCATGACGCCACGAGAGAAACGCTCACCGAGGTCATTCGCGACCTCGGGCACACCGTCGTCGAGGCGGCGAACTTCGAGGAGGCGGTCGCCAGAATCGAGGAGCGCGAATACGACCTTGTCCTGACCGACCTCAAGCTCCCGGACGGCTCGGGCATGGACATCATGAAGCGCCTCAAGAAAATACATCCCGAGACACCGGTCGTCATGATCACCGGCCACGCGACGATCGAAAACGCCATCGACGCCACTCGTCTGGGAGCATACGAGTACCTCACCAAACCCGTCGATCTCAAGCGGCTGCGCGTCGTCATATCGAACGCGCTGTATCTCTCAAACCTTGAACGCCAGGTGCAGCAGGCGGGGGCGCTCGACGCCATCGTCGGGCACTCGTCGAAAATTCGCGATGTGAAGGAATTGGTCAAGCAGATCGCGGGGACGGACGTAACCGTGCTCATCATCGGCGAAAGCGGCACCGGCAAGGAAATGGCCGCCAACGCGGTTCAGGCGCTGTCGAGCCGGAAGGAAGGACCGTTCGTCAAGGTGAACGTCGCGGTTCTCTCACGGGAACTGATCGAAAGCGAACTGTTCGGACACGAGAAAGGCGCCTTCTCAGGCGCCATCCGCCAACGCAAGGGCAGATTCGAGCTCGCCGACGGCGGGACGCTGTTCCTCGACGAAATCGGGGAAATGCCACTCGACTCGCAGGTCAAACTGTTGCGCGTTCTCCAGGAACACGAATTCGAACGCGTCGGCGGCGTCGAGACGCTTCCCGTGAACATCCGGCTGGTCTGCGCCACCAACCTCGACCTCAAGGAACGCGTCGACGAGGGAAAGTTCCGCGAGGATCTCTATTTTCGCATCAATGTGGTCCGCATCAAAATGCCGCCGCTGCGCGAACGCCATGGCGACATTTCACTGCTAGCCGAACATTTCCGGCAAAAGTATTGCGCTCGATACAACCTCGACCGCAAATTCGACCCCGCCGTCATTGCACTTTTCGAGCGCTATTCATGGCCGGGGAACGTCCGCGAATTGGAAAACGCGGTCGAAGGCGCGGTGGTGCGCAGCGCCGGGCAGGTCATCGACGTCACCTGCCTTCCTGAGGAACTCGCCGATCGTCCGCGCCTGGCCGATTCCGGCCTGGAGCCGGGCGTTCCGCTTTCGGAAATCGAACGGCGCTACATCCTTTCCGAACTGTCGCGGCTTGGCGGAAACAAGAGCGCCGTGGCCAAAAGCCTCGGCATCGGCCTGAAAACCCTCTACCGCAAGCTCGAAGCCTATGGCGAGGAGTACCCCGGCGACAATGCCGAATGCGATGGTGCGACAGACTGACCGTTTCCACTGCAACGCTCGCTTTGGCCGCTCGCGATTTTCTCCAGTCCGGCGAAGCGACCAAGCCGGCATCCAACAGATGATGCCGGTGCGGAAAGGGCAGCACTCCTCCATAGATAAGTCCCCCCTTGCGTTTTATCGATAAAATTTATTATAATGCGTTCTCCAAAATTTTGTCATGGGAGAACCTGATGCGATTGCTCACCAGATCCGATTTCGACGGCTTGGCATGCGGTGCGCTCCTCAAGGAGCTTGGCGTCATCGATTCGTGGAATTTCGTTCATCCCAAAGACATTCAGGACGGGTTGGTGGAGGTGACGAAGGATGACGTGCTCGCGAACATCCCTTTTGTTCCTGGTTGCGGAATGTGGTTCGATCACCATTCGAGCGAGAAGGACCGGCTCGACAAGGATATCCGGTTCGTCGGCGACAGCCGTCTCGCGGACAGCGCGGCGCGGGTGATTTACGAGTATTATGACGGCGACAAGAAATTGAAGCACATGGAGGAGATGGTCAAGGCTGTCGACAAGGTTGATTCCGCAAAGCTTACGATCGACGAGATCCTGAATCCCAAAGATTGGGTTTTACTCGGCTTCATCATGGATCCGCGTACCGGCCTTGGCAGATTCCGCAATTTCAGGATCAGCAACTACGATTTGATGAAATTGCTTATCGACGCCTGCCGGACGCAGGCGATCGACAAGATACTTGAAATGCCGGACGTATCCGAACGGGTCGCAATATACCGCGAACAGGATAAGTTGTTCAGGGGCATGATTGCCAGGGTAACGCGGACCGACGGAAACGTCATCATCTCGGATCTGCGCGGCCTGGACACGATATACACCGGCAACCGGTTCGTCATTTACAGTCTGTATCCGGAGCAGAGCATTTCGATCTGGGTGGTCGACGGCAGGGGAAAGCAGAATTGCCCGATCGCGGTCGGCCACAGCGTGCTCAACCGCACATCGAAAACCAACGTCGGCGCCTTGATGCTTAAATACGGAGGCGGCGGACATCCTCAGGTCGGCACCTGCCAAGTCGCCTATGAGGATGCCGACCGAGTGATTGACGAGCTTATCGAGCAGATGAAAAAAGACGGATAGCGGGCCGTCCGGCCCCGATCCTAGGAATAGTCGCCGTCCTCGACTTCGCTCGGCCGGCCGATTTCCCGAAATCGCGGCTCGAGTTCGAGGGCGGCGGCGGACAACGCCGGATCGAAGTGCGTCCCCGAATCCGACTTTATCACGCCCATCGCCTTCTCGTGCGGCCACGGCTGTTTGTAGTGCCTGCGGCTCCTGAGGGCGTCGTAAACGTCGGCGAGCGCGACGATGCGGGCGGAGGTGGGAATATCCTCCCCGGACAATCCCCGCGGATATCCGGTTCCATTCCATTTCTCGTGATGCCCTCGACAAATTTCCGCCGCCATCTCCATGCTCGGGCGGCCATGGAGGATCTGGTAGCCAAGTTCGGAATGGGTTTTCATGATCTCGAACTCGTGCGGTTCGAGCCGTCGCGGCGCAAGGAGGATGCTGTCCGGAATTCCCACCTTGCCGATGTCATGGAGCGGACTGAAGGTTTTTATGTCTTCAACGAAAGAGTCCGGCATGCCGATGCGCTGGGCGAGAAGGACAGAATAATCAGCGATGCGGTCGAGATGGCGGCCTGTCTCCTGGTCGCGCGTCTCGGCGAGCGCGCCAAGCGCCCGGTAGGTCTCAAGACGAACCTCCTTTTCCTTGGTAAGAAGACGGTTTTCATAATCGATGGTGCGTTCGCCGCTGGCGAGGCGCGAACGCAGTTCGCCCGGATCGGCCGGCTTTTTGATAAAGTCGTCGGCACCGGCGTCGAGACCGGCGCGCACGTCGGCGATATTGCTGCGGCTCGTAAGCATCACGATGTGCACGTAGACGCCGACTTCATCCTTGAGGCGTTCCCTGATCCTTCTGCACACTTCGATCCCGTCCATTTTCGGCATGGACCAGTCGAGGAGGACAAGCCGGGGCGGATTGGAGCCGCTGAGAATGTTGAGCGCATCCTCGCCGTTGTCGACGGCCTGGACGTCGTAATTCCATTTCTCAAGCATCTTCTTCAGCATGAAGCGAATCGTCGCGTCGTCGTCAGCTATCAGCACTCGCATCTTCATCGTCGGCTTTCTTTTTCATCTCGCCGTTCTCGTACGCCTCGTCGACCGTCAATTCGCCGTTTTCGTCCCATTCACGCCAGGGACCGTTCGGAATGCCTGTCCTGGCGACGAATTCCCGCGATTTCCTCCCGTTGTGATAAAACCACATCTGCAAACCGTCCATCTGGTCATCGCGATAGTTCAGGGCCATTTCCTGCTTCCCGTCCGGCGACCAAAACACGCTGCGTCCGTTCAGCTTGCCGCCACGGTAGGCTTCCTCGCCCTGGATCCGCCCGGATTCGTACCAGGTGTTCTGTACCCCCTCGAGTTTGCCGTCGTAAAAGGGCAGGGCGGCCTGGCGCGAGCCGGACTCGTAATAAAACGTCACGATGCCTTGCTGCACGCCGTTTTCCCACGGAGCCTCAACCGC
>JAIRTL010000127.1 GCA_031254915.1 Planctomycetota bacterium | reverse complement strand
TCAACTGTTTCCCCGCATTGACGGTAATGCCGCCGTTCGCGAAGGAACTCGTCTCCGCGAACGTGGTTTCGGCATTGACGATCAAGTTGCCGTTGACCGCATCCTCAAAGGTGGTCTCCGCGTCTGCCGTGATGCTGGTGCCGGCGGTAACCGCCTTCTCGAATGTAGTTTTCGCGTTGGTTTTGATAGTGTTGCCGGCGACCGTTCCGGTGAAGGTTTTGTCGCCAGTCCCCAAAACATTGTCAATGGTCACATCAGCGCCACCGAAATGATAATTTTTCGAGTAGCTCGTGGCGTCGTCGGATCGGAGATGCACTGCGCCCGTGCCAATGCTGCTGGCGCTGATATCCGCGCCGATATTGCCGTCGACATTCACCGTGCCGATGTCCCCGCTCCCACCAGTGATCAACGAACCGAAGACAGTGCCAACCGAGTTTGTGCTGCCGTTGCTCACATCGCCGGCGATATTGACGGCGCCTGTATTGGTTATGGAGCCGGCCCCGGAATACTTCGATCCCGATTTCAGCGACAGGGTCCCGGCGTTGGTGATGGCGCCGGCGTTGGTGATGACACCGTGACTTGACACATTGACATCGCCGCCGCTGTCGACAGTCACGTTACCGCCCGTCTCCACCGACAGCGTCGCGGTTCCGGCGCTGCCGCCGACTGTCAGGGTGCTTCCACTCCCGACCTGTACGGTATCCGTGGCTCGAACGGTAAAGGTCATGTTTGCAGTGCCGCCGATAGTGGTTCCGCCGCTCGGAACAGTCCACGCCGTACCACTGCCGCCCGTATGATTATCATTACTATATGTCGGGCCTAACTCCCCCGCCAGCGCACCTCCACCGACGACGAGGCTGATCCCCACCCCCACGAGCAACCACAATTTCATTCGCATGTCTATCCCCTTGTATAGTTTTCCCGCGAAACTTTGTCTGCGAGCCAATCGGATCGCCCGGCCGGACCGGGACTCAATGGTTGATATCGACGGTTCGCAAGCGTCCGCTTTTGCGAAAACAGCCGAGAATGCGCGTTTGGTTCGATTTTTCGGGGATTTTTGTACGGAATGCGGCGTTATCGGACGCCGCGCCGGCGCGAATGGCCGATAGGCATGCCGGGTGCGGCCCGGACTTGGCGGCTTCCGGAGGGAATCGGGCGGCGGTTGGCCCTACATTTCCTCCGGAAATTCACGCTGTGATGATCTGTTCGGAAATGGAACCTGGCAATGGACCATTCCGGCGAAAGCGCGGGGATGGCGGTACGGCGTTTCCCTCCGGCTTCTAAAACAGCCCTTCGAGAACGTCGAAATCGTGGTCGCCGGTGCGGTCGTCGCGTTTGAAAAGCATGTTGCGCTTCGCTTCGCCGCGGCCGGCGAGGTATTTTTGCCACAGGCCGAGGTAGTTGTCGTCCAGATGGTTTTTCGAATCGAGCCCGAGATCGACGCAGGTCTCGATGATCTTGTCGGCCGATCCCTCGATCTCGATGAACGACCCCATTTCCGGGCATTCGTCGAGCGAAAGGACGCAGCCCTTCCACTGCCAGGTCTGGCGGCGTTTTTCGTAGATCCAGGACACGTGGTAGCCGAGCATGTGGAGCTGGCTCAGGAAATCGCTGGTCGAATCCACCATCGACTCCATCTCTTCGCGCGTCTTGAACCGCCCCGCCTCCGCGGGGCGTTTGACGGTGAAGATGCCGCCGACGTCGCCGAGGCTCCGCACCCGCAGGAGCAGGCCGCGTTTTTCCAGCGACCCCGTCTCGTCGTCGAGCACCCAGTTGCGCTCCAGGCATTCGCCTTCGCGGACGGCGCCAAGCTCGAAAAGCCTGCCGGCGAGCTCCACCAGGTCGTCCATCCGGATCTTCGCTTCCGTTTCCATCGCCATGGGCGCTCCGCCTTTCGTTTTCGGGACAAGCGCCGCGGTGAAGCGGCGTGAAAACGGTGATTTTGGGGAATCGGCGCGCCTTTTCAATCTTTTTCCGGCCGCGCGCCGCTCTTGCGTTTTTTTCCCGCCGCGGTATCATGGCGGAGGCGACGGGGAAGCCTCTTTCGGCTTCGCCGCGCCGCGGAGGACGCTCTTATGCCGGAAACGACCGACTCCTGCCGGTTCACCGTCGACCTCGAAAAATGCATCGGCTGCGGCGCTTGCGCGCGCGACTGCGTCGCCGGGATCATCGTCGTGCGGGGCGGCAAGCCGCACGTGCCGCCGGAATCCGCCGGCGACGGGATCGGCTGCCAGCACTGCCTCGCGGTCTGCCCGGTCGGCGCGGCGTCGGTGCTCGGCCTGTCGCCCGGGGATTCGATCCCGTTGAACAAACCGGGAGGACCAGGAAGACCGGGAGGACCGGAAGAAGCGGGAAGGCCGGCTTTCGCGCCCGACGCGCTGGCGCTGCTTGTCAAGGCGAGGCGTTCCGTGCGCCAGTTCTCGCCGGAGCCGGTTCCCCGGGATCTTCTCGACCGTCTGCTCGCGGAAGCCGCCTACGCCCCGACCGGCGTCAACTCCCTCAGCCGCCGCGTCGCCGTGATACGCGACCCCGCCGTGATGGACGCGTTCCGTCGCCGGGCGGCGGAAACGCTGGCGGTGAAAAAAGCGGAAATCCCCGAGCAACTTTCCTGGCTTGTCGACATGGCGGAGGGCTGGCTGTCCGGCGGGCCCGACGAGCTGTTCCGGAGCGCCCCGCATCTCCTTGTCCTCTCCGCGCCGAAGGACGCGCCCTGCCCGACGCAGGACTGCCTGATCGAAATGGCCTATTTCGACCTGCTCGCGCAGGCGAACGGCGTCGGGACGGTGTGGGCGGGGATTGTCCACTGGCTTCTCCAGGCGCTGCCGGAGCTGCAGCGCGTCCTTGGCATTCCGGACGGCCACCTCTGCGTCTACGCCATGATGTTCGGGTTGCCGAAAACGCGATACGCGCGGACTGTCCAGCGCGCGGCCGAAAACATCGCCTTCATCGACGCCCTGTGACGGCCGAAACAAGGCGCGAACGATGGAGAAGGCGGATAACCCGGCGAACCCGAAAAACCCGGAAAACCCGGAAAACTTGACACATCCGGAAAACCTGAAGGGGGCGGAGGCGGCGGGCGATCCGGTCGGCGGGGGAGCGCGAAAGGAAACGGTCGTGCTTCTGCATGCCGCCGTTGTCGGGGCATGGTCGTTGGCGTTGTTCGGCGGTCGGTTGGCGGAATACGGCTTCGCGGTATGGAATATCGGTTATCCGAACCGGAAGCTGTCCATCCCCGATTGCGCCGGCCATCTTGTCGGGGAATGGCGCCGGATAGCGGACGGTGCGCGCGGGCCGGTTCATCTGGTCGGGCATTCCATGGGCGGGTTGGTTGCCCGGCGTTTGGCGCATCTGTACGCGCCCCGGAATCTGGGGCGGATCGTCACGTTCGGGACGCCGCACCGGGGGAGTCCGCTCGCCGACGCGCTTCACCGCTTCCGGGGATTCCAGTGGCTGTTCGGGCCGGCGGGGCGGGACCTGGTGACGTCCCGGCCGCTCGACTGGATCGCGCCGTGGCCGCCGCCGTGCGATATCGGGTTTGTTTCGGGGAGCGTGCCGGTGGGGCCGGGAATGTTCACCCTGGCGCCGCCGCACGACGGCACCGTTCCGCTGTCGTCTTCGCGGCCGCCCGGCGGGACCGATGCGGTTCTGGTGCCGGCCACGCACACGACGATCCCCTGCCTGTCGCGCACCGCCGGCCTCACGGCCGCGTTTTTGCGTTCCGGCCGGTTCAAATCGGCCTGATGCCGATTCCCGGCAATTTCGCCCGGTAGAAGTTGATGCCGGTCTCATCCGTTGTGTTGTAGGGAAACCGGGATGACGCGTCGCGCGCGGGCGTTTCAGGCTTGCGCCGCGCCGGCGATTCGGGTATATACTGGGCGCGGTTCGGAATCATGAAAATGGGGGATGGGTTTGCCCTGTTCCGCGTCTGTTTCCTTTGGGGTGTTTCGCGAAGTCGAACCGACATCCCGTTGCGCCTTTCGGCTTGCCCCGCCGCATCCCGAAGCGCCGGGGTTTTCGCGACATTTGGTAAATTGCTTGGTGGGTTACTATGACTTAAAGATGCTGCATGTAGTGGTTGGTTTATATGAAAACCACCTATCCATAGCGGAATTTAGTTACCTGTAAGTTATAATCACCCACCAAGGCAAATTGATAAATTGGCACAATGGCCCAGCCATTTCCTGGCCGCGCACAGTCGAGGGAATCGCGGCTCCGGCCCGTGAACGGCATGCATAATGCATACCTTCCCGCGACAAAAAAAGCGGGCGTAGCTCAATGGCAGAGCGATAGCTTCCCAAGCTATATACGAGGGTCCGATTCCCTTCGCCCGCTCCAATCAGTCAACCCCTTGATATTCAAGGGGTTATTTTTTTGAGTGATACTATTACTGCCAATAAATACATTTCTATTTTTGTCTAAATATTGCTCACTAAGAGTACTAAAATCTACCCTTTTTGTGTCCATTTTTGTGTCCGTGTTTTTGTGCGTTCCAGCTTTCGCTGGGCTGGAGCCTGGGTCCGCATCACCGGATTGCTCCGGAGCATCGGCGGTCCCGGTTTTAGCCAGCGGCAGGACTGCGGAAGCGGTCACCACCGGCAGTTTGTCGATGGCTTCCAGCCGGCTCTCGATTTTGGTGTGGGTGTAGACCTTCATCGTCAGTTCAATGGTGGAATGCCGGGCCAGATCCTGCGCGAGCTTCGGGTGGATGCCGGCCTTCGCCAAGTTGGAAATGAAGGTGTGACGAAGCGAATGGAAGTCCGCCACCCGGCCGAGGTCATCGGTCCTGACGATGCCGGCCTCTTTCATATCGCGCTTGATGATGCTCGCCCCCTTGCTCCCGGCCGGCATGGGCAGGGCCGGTGCGGCCGGCAGGGCGGGTTTGGCCGCGAAGTATTCTTCGAGCAGGCGTACCGTCTCCCGCCGTAGCGGCAGAATGTCGCGACGGCGATTCTTCGCGCTTTTCGCCTCGATGGTGACCGTCGCCGGCTCGGCTTTCAGGTCGAAGGAATTACGGCGCAAGGTGCGGAGTTCGTTCCACCGAAGGCCGGTTTCGAGCGCCAGCAGATACATGATGAAACGATCCCATCCGCTCATCTTGAACATAATCTTCTGTGACTTCCGCGTCGAATCCAGGAGCAAACGCGTTTCACCGGAGTCCAGGTCGCGTCGTTCGAGCCTGATATCCGTGGCCTCGTTGACATTCGACAGGCGCGCCAGCGGATGAACCGACGAATAGCCGGCCTTGACCATCCAGTTGCAGAACGCCTTGATGCTGGACAGATGGCTGTTGGAGGTGCGATTGCTCATGCCCTTCCGCCGTTCGCCGGCCAGCCACCATTCGATCTTCTCGGCGCGCAGATCGTTCAGGAAAGTGACGCTGCATTCCGTCAAGATGCGTTGTACCCGAGCGACCGCTTCCGTTCGATACTTGGGCGAGGTTTGCCGGGCTTCAAGATTCCTGTCCCACCCAACGAGCAGGTTGGACAAGCGCCGGCCGCCGGCGGCGTGATCGATGTCGATGATTCCCCAGTCGCCGAGTTTTTCACGGACTGCGGGCGGGCATTTTTGCAGAAAACGTGACGATTCCGCATCGGGGCCGCCGCCGGCCATTCGCAAGGCTACCAGTCGGCTGATGTTTCGCTCCATCTCGTTCGACGCGGTCTTGTCGGCAAAAGCGGGGAGTCGCCGCCTGATATCGGCGTGATCAAAGAAATCGATGTAATAAATCTTCGACTCCGTGACCCGGCGCTTTCCCCCTTCCGCCCGTTTCCGTTTGAACACGCTCATGATGTCGTTCCCTTCCGTTTCAAAGTCCTGCGATGCGGGGCCAGGAGATAGTCCCGAACCGTAACGCCCTCGTGATCCGCCCGCTCCTTCCAAGCCGCTATTTCATTGCGGCTGACGCGAAGGGTAAGGTAAAGGATGCGAGCGTCGTCCCCGAGTGCGGGCCTGCCCCGCTTGCGTTTTTGTTCCGTTTTTTCACGCATGTGATTCCCCATAAATTCATGACCTATTCGATGACCGGATTTTGTCAACGATAGCGGTGTCACGTTTTTTGTTTTCCATACATCGCTTCCCATTTTTCCCGCGAGGGGCAACCGGCCTTGATCCAATCCAGCAACTCCTGCCGCCGCCAGCGGGTAGAACGACCCAGCTTGATCCTGGCGGGCGTCTTACCGGCGGCGCACATGCGGTAGAACGCCGCTCGGCACACCTTGCACATCTCCGCCGCCTCATCGACAGTAACGAGGATGTCCGCGTTTTCCTGCTTCGCCTCCTTCCCGCCAAAAATTCTTGCCGCTTCCTCGCGGCGTTTGTCTTCCGCCGCGAAATACTTGCCAAGCCTTCCGCCTTTCCTGTTCATCGCAAATCCTCCGTCATTGTTTTCCGTTTGTTTTCAGTTTTCCCCTGGCGCCTTTGCGCCGGGAGAGTTCGAGAGAAAGCGTTGGGCCGCTGGTCTTGTTGCTCCAACGCGATTTGTGGCCGGCAGCCTCCAGAGCGTGGTCTGTCATGATTTCGATAAACAGCCCACGCGCCGCATCGCTCGGGTGATGCCGACTTTTGCCGTCCTTTCCCGCCAGGGCGGCGACGGTCATCGCCACCGGGTCGGCTTCGCCTTCC
>JAIRTL010000094.1 GCA_031254915.1 Planctomycetota bacterium | reverse complement strand
TTGGGAATTGACGTCGAGACATTGCAGAGATTCACTTTAGAAAAAGTCGCGGTGTAGTGTTAATTCAAGTTGAATTTAATAACAAGCTCTGAATGTTCTCATGAAAGCCTGGTGAACTTCGAATATGACTGACCTCATGTTGCAAGCGGAACGAAACCGGATTATGCAAAGTGAAAAGGTAGCGTATTTCACGCGATTGGCGGGTTTTCCATTTGCATCCGCCCCTGCGCATCGGTATATCCCTATTGGTGAGACGCCAATTTATGTCCGGCAACGCCAATGGGTGGAGGCGTTCCACCCGGACAGGGTGATATATAACATCGTCGCGAAGAGCGGAAGGGTTGAGATCGGCATGATCACCATGAAATTCGGAGGTACGAGCGTTGGGTCCGCCGAGAGGATTCGTCAGGTAGGCGAGATCGTGAAAAGCGAACTTGCCCGAAAACCGATCGTCGTCGTATCCGCGCACAATTCCCCAACCGTCCGCATGACGGATACGCTCATCGCGACGGCGAAAGCCGCCAAGGATGGAAAAGCCGACACCGGCAAGGTCGCCGAGGCTGAGCGCGCGATCTGCCGCGCTTTGAGCGTCGACCCGGAGGCTGTCGGGATCGAGCGCTTGCTCGAGCGCTTCGATCAGTTGATCAAAGGCATCGCCATGATCGGCGAATTGACGCCGCGAACCATGGACGTGGTGATGAGCTTCGGCGAACGGATGTCGGGGCGGGTCGTGAACGACGTGCTGCGTCGCGAATTCGGCATAAACTCCGCATACCGTTCTTCCGTTTCTCTCGGCCTTCGCACGGACGCCAATTTCGGCTCCGCCCGCCCGGATCCGCGCTGCTATCCGGCGGTTGCGAAGCAGATCGAGGATCTTGACGCCGATGTCCTTGTGACGACAGGGTTTATCGCCGCCACTGATGATGGCCAAATCACCACTCTCGGTCGCGGCGGGTCGGATTATTCTGGCACCATTTTCGGCACCGTCACCGGCTCCGAGGAAGTCCAGATCTGGACCGACGTCAGCGGCGTCATGACGACTGATCCCCGTATCGTCCCGAGCGCGCGCAGCATCCCCGACCTCACTTTCATGGAGGCGTCGGAGCTTGCCTGGTATGGCGCCAAAGTGCTGCATCCCGCGACTATGATCCCGGCGATGGAGAACGACATCCCGGTGCGGGTCAAAAACACCGCCGAACCGGGCCACCCCGGCACCGTTATCCGGCGGCGGATCGAGGAGTCGGAGGATGCGCCGATCGCCAAGTCTCTGGCGGTCATGAACGGCGTGCACCTGATCACGATATCGACTGGACGCATGTTCGGCACGCATGGATTCATGTCCAAGGTGTTCGACGTCTTCAATCAGAACGGCGTCGACGTGCATATGATCGCCACCTCGGAAGTGACGATCAGCGTCACGACGCCGAAGGGCGTGCATGTGGAAAAGGCGGCGGAGCAACTCAAGGAGTTCGCCGACGTGATCGTCGACCGGGATATGTCGCTCATTTCCGTGGTCGGTGAGAAGATGAAGGGAACGCCCGGCGTCGCCGCCCGGGTGACAGGGGCGATGGCGAAATGCGGCGTCAACATCCGCATGATCAGCCAGGGGGCGACCGAGATCAACATCGCGCTTCTCGTGCAGGAGGCGCAGGTGAAAACCGCCGTTCGCGAACTGCACCGAGAATTGTTCGAATAAATCTTTCGCCTTTTCGACATACTACTTATATCATATCTGGGTGGGGAGAGAGAATTCGAGGAGCGAAACGTGAACATTGGCAAAGGCTCCGACTGTGCGGACTTGTGTGAAGACGGGGATGAACCTCCGCTACGCGGCGTTTGCTGCGCATCTTCCGAGCACGTCGGTTCGGAGCCGATAATCGACCGCGCATGCGGGGAAAACGCCCTTTCCAGGATCACCCGCTTTCCGATCGGCGCCAGGGCTCGGGATTTCTGGAAACGCCACTATTCCCGCGTGTCGCGGTCGGATTGGAACAATTGGCACTGGCAGTTGCAGAACGTCCTGCGTTCGCTGATCCAAATCGAAAAAACTTTCCGGTTGTCTCCGGAAGAGCGGGACGCGTTGTCCGGCGGATCGGAAGCGCTGCCCGTCGCCATCACCCCGTATTACGCCGCCCTTCTCTCGACGGACGACTCCGCCCAGGCGCTTCGCCGCACCATGATTCCGGTCGGGCAGGAGCGCATGCATACGCTTGGCGAGGCGTCGGATCCGCTTGACGAAGATCATCAAAGCCCGGTTCCGGGGCTGATCCACCGCTATCCGGACCGGGTGTTGTTCATGGCGACGGAGTATTGTTCTGCCTATTGCCGGTATTGCACCAGGACACGGCTCGTTGGGCGGTCGGAGCGCACGCACTATTGTCCGGGCCAATGGGAAAAGGCGATCGCCTATATCGAGGCCACGCCCGCCGTCCGCGATGTGATCATATCGGGCGGCGATCCCTTGACCCTTCCGGACGAAGCGCTCGAGTGGCTGCTGATGCGCCTTCGGGACATTCCGCATGTCGAAGTGATTCGTATCGGCACCAAGACCCCGGCGGTGCTTCCGATGCGTATCACGTCGTCTTTAACAAAGATAATCCGTCGGTTCCATCCGGTATGGTTGTCGCTGCATTTCACCCATCCGGACGAATTGACGCCCGAGACGACCGAGGCGTGCGAACGGCTCGCCGACGCTGGCGCGCCGCTTGGCAGTCAAACCGTGATTCTCAAGGGCATCAACGACGACCCGGAGGTCATGCGCCGATTGATGACCGGCCTGATGCGCCTGCGCGTGCGTCCGTATTACCTGTATCAATGTGACCCGATTTACGGAAGCGCGCATTTCCGGACGCCGGTTGCCAAGGGGTTGGAGATTGTCGACTCCCTGCGCGGGAGGATATCCGGCTACGCGGTTCCTCAATACGTTATCGACGCGCCCGGCGGCGGCGGAAAAGTGCCACTTCTGCCCGGATATTACGAGCGCGGCGACGGCGATGTCATGCTGACCAATTACGAACATCGGACCTATCATTACCCCGATATCCCATGAAAGAGCAACGACCGTGCCGGCGTCTGTCTGCGCCGTCTGCGCGGCGAAAGGGAAAACCTGCTGTCAGGACACCGAGGTGTTTCTCACCCGCAGGGATGTCGCGCGAATCGGAACCGTCATTGGCTCCGATTCTTTTTTCGTTTATATCGAGATACCCGAAACGGAACAAAGCGGCGACCCGTTGTGGCGACGCATTTTTTCCGCCCGGAAGGCATGCGAGCGCTGGCACGGTTCAAGGGCGGCACCTGCGTGTTCCTCGCCGAGGACGGTTGCCGTCTTGACGAAGAGACGCGCCCACTCATCTGCCGCTTGTATCCCCTTGAATACGACGACCGGTGCATAAAGGGCGTCTCGCCGGGTCTGTGTTCCTCGCCGGAACGCGACAATCCAGTGTTGCTTCTGGCAAGACTCGGCATGAACCGCGACCAGGCGGAATCGTGGCGGAAAACCCTTTACCGGGAAATCGCGGAGGAATTCGGGGTAGACGGCATAGTGGTCGAGTAGGCGGGTAGGTTGCCCTATCCCGCCCCTCCCCAGAACCGGACAAGGAGATTTCCACCATCCGGCTCTTCCGCAGCCATGACTCGCCTCAGCAGCCTGAGGCTACCTTCGTCCGTTGCGTTGACAGGCAGTCCCATTTCGAAGAATGGAGCATGGTTCCTTGACGAAGTTCATGACCACACGAGCGGCCTTCGCTCTTTCCGGGTCTCCGCCGTTCCTGCACGCGTTCCCCGGCGTACTTCCTCTGCCCACTTGGCGAAGGGGTTGCGCTACTATGCCGCTCTCCGACTTCCCCGATGCCCTTGGACGTTCCTTCGGTCTTCCCTCGTCGCGTCCTATCATGAAGGTGCGCCCGTCGTTTCGGAACATGCACCGACAAGGCGCGGGCCGGGCACAGGGGAGGTGCTTGTCACGGACGTCTCCTGAGCCGTCCGATTCGATTCATGGAACAGCGGGGACCTCCCGGGTTTCCGGGACGTCCTCTTTACACGCGCCAAAGTCAATCATGCCGCCGGAGCCGTGTCTTCCAGCCCTTCTCAAAGACAACGGTGTGGTCTTCGGGGGCCGTGGACCCTTGGACCTCCGGGAGAATAAATATTTCGG